>NZ_JAVIIW010000070.1:0-22669 GCF_033977205.1 Mesorhizobium album
TGGCTCCGACATGGCCTGATGGAATCACGCCGCCCGCCAAACCGCCACCCACCCCAACCCGATACACCCGAGTCATAACGCCGCGTCCGCCACCGGTTTTGCCCCGGTTACGTTGCAATCAGCTAAATAGCTGTATCTAATTGCCTTTTCTTTGTAGCCCTTTTATCGTGTTTGCCGAACTTAGTTCCGTGGTGGCGACACGGTGGCGACACGGTGGCGACACGAAAGCCTGTTTCGCCACCGGAGCCGAAGGCAGGAAGCATTACCACAAAGAGCAGAAAACTTACCAAGACCGTCGTCGACGGCCTCGAGCCAGCCGATGAGCTTTACCGCGTTTACGACAGCGAACTGAAGGGTTTCGCCATTCAGGTGTCGAAAGACGGCACCAAGCGCTGGCAGATCGAGTACCGGCCCCATCCGGGCGGACGCGGCACACCGAAAAGGCGGATGACACTCGAGGCCGACACCAAGCTTACCCCCGACGAAGCGCGGAAGATGGCAAAGGCCCTCTTCGCGCGCATCTCCAATGGAGAAGACCCGGCGGCCGACAAGCAGGCCAAACGATCCGAAAAAACAATCAGCGATCTCATCGGCCTTTACGAGGAGGAGGGCGGCAAGATCTTGCGTGGCCGTCGTCTCGGCCAGCCGATGAAGCCGCGATACAAGGCTTGGCTCGTCAACCGGCTCCGCCACCACGTCCAGCCGCTTCTGGGCAGCAAGCGTATCACTGAAGTCACGACGGCAGACATCGAGCGGATGGTGAAGGACATCACATCTGGCAAGACGGCGAAGGATGAGAAGGCCGGGCCGCGCCGCCGCATCATCGTGAGGGGCGGGGAGGGCGCAGCGCGCAAGGTGGCGCGCGATCTTAGCAGCCTCTTTAGTTTCGCGATCCACAAAGGCCTTACCTCGAAAAATCCGGTCGAGACGGCTGCCATCAACAAGGTTGATGGCAGGCGGGAGCGCTATCTCTCGCTCGAGGAAGTCCAGCGGCTCGGCAAGGCGCTCGACGATATGCAGGCCGAAGGCCTCAACCCGAAGGCGGCCGACATCGTGCGGCTGTGGGCGCTCACCGGCTGCCGTCGCGACGAGATCGCCGGTCTCAAGTGGTCAGAAGTCAGGCTCGATTAGGGCTGCCTCGTGCTCGATGACACCAAGACCGGCAAGAGTGTGCGGCCGCTGGCGGCTCCAGCAGTGGCGCTGCTGTCGTCGCTGCCGCGTTATGGTGACAGCCCGTACGTGTTCCCTGCCTCACGTGGAGATGGCCATTATCAGGGCACCAAACGGCTTTGGCCGACGATCGTGAAGAAGGCGAAGTTGCCCGGCGTCACGCCACACACGCTGAGGCATTCGGTCGGCGCGGCAGCCGCATCCGGCGGCATGGCGCTGCCCATGGTCGCCGCGATCCTCGGCCATGCCGACACCCGCTCCACGCAGATTTACGCGCATGTCGCCCAACATCCGGCGGCGAAAGCGGCCACGCGAGCCGTGGGCGGCATTGCGGCGGCGTTGGGAGGCAGAAAGCCCGCGCCGGTAGCCTCGCTGGAAGAGGAGCGGAATAGGCAAAAGGGAAACCGGGCCAGATGAAGCGCGGCGCCATCCGTTACTGGACGACTGAAAAGGAGCGGCAAGACCTGCATGAACGTTCCCTGGAGAACATCCGGAAGCGCTCGCGGATGGAGCGGGTGAGGAAGTTGCCCGCCGAGCTGGCTCATCTTGATCTTGACGATATACCTCCCGGCGTAGGCGAGAAGTTCGACTGCCGGGCAGAAATTCGCCGACGGGCGCAAGTCGAGGAGATCGTGGCAGCGGTTGCTGCAGGGATTCCGGTCCCGAAATGGCTCAATCGACGCCGGCTTCGACTGAAGATCGATGAGGCTGTCCGTCACTATCGGGCGATCGCCGAGCTGGAAGGGCGCCAGTCCAGGGATGCCCGTAAAAAACTGCTCGAAAGGCATCTTGCTTGGGCGCGGAAATATGATGATCTCGCGGCCATGGCTGGCGATGAGCGGAAATGGCTGGCAGAGCAATTGGGGTCGGCCTACGATCCCTCGGCATACGACCCACCCGGAGAAACTGATCTGGCGAAGGCCGTGAAGGCATACGGGGAGCGCCTGCAGCGGGTACGCGACACGTTCTGGCCGGAGAAGCAGCCGGAATCGGAGAAGATTCCGCCTGGTCTGGAGTCGGCACCTCGCTCCCTGAATCCGGGCGAATCGTCGCTCGATTGGCTGATCCGCAAGCTGGCTCATGTCTTCGAGCACTTTTTCAGGATGGATGCCAGGCAGGGGCTGGGGGTTTCGCAGTGGAAGCGCAAGGACGGCACGATCGGTTACGGCAGGCTGAAGGAAACCCCGTGCGAGACCTTCGTGCTGGCGGTGCTCAAGGAAGCCGGGATCGAGGTTGCGCGCGCGACTGTGCGACGGGCTCTGAAAGGCCCGGCGAGGCGAAAGAACACTGGGGCGAAACGCGCCAAAAAATGACTTTGGCCCCATATCTGGCGATCCGATAGGCGCAAGGCCTACTTGCTTCGGGACAAAACGGAGCAAGCCCGGGCCAACTTGCTCCCAGGCGAAAGGAGCAAGGTTATGCCGCGATACTTCAAGACCGACGAGGCAGCACGATACCTCGAGGAAACGCATAATATCCGCTGGGCCAAGTCGACCCTCGAGACAATGCGCACGAGGGGGGGCGGACCCGCATTTTTCAGGTTCGGAGCCCGGGAGATCGTCTACAGCGACGAAACGCTCGATGCCTGGGTGGCGGCCATGTTGTCGGCCCCGGCGTTCTCCACCACTGAATTGTCGCGTAGCAACGAAGCCGCCTGACCGCCGGCAGCTGGGGGCGCTGCGCGGCGGGATAGGTCGCTTCGTGGCTGGTGATGCAGCCTATTTTCTATTCCTCCACCTGCGCGAGCGTCAACTAAAGCTCCGGCGACTTCCCTCTGGAGGTTGCCCATGAAACATCGACACTGCTTATCGCTCGCCGAGCGCGTCGCCGACCTTGAAGCCATGCTCGCATTGGCCCCCCACGACATTGACAGGCTCCACCGCGAACGCGACGCAGAACTCACGTGGCTCGCTTGGTTGCTCGACACCGGCCTTATCCAGGCTGCGCGTGAGGCGATCGCGAGGAGGTTTGGATGAGCGCTCCTGCCTTAGACATTTCCGTTCGGGCCATCCTCCGTGAGCTGGTCCAGCGCCTCGAGGAGATTTGTGAAAAGTGGGGCGCCGAAGATCTCAAGAGGGCCGCTAGGATCCTTGAGGAACTCGCACTCGAAAGTCCCGGCTTGGAAGGGGCGCGGCTCCGACTGCGCCAGGCTCTCGAAGCGGACACGAACCTTCTCGAAGAAGAGGACCTCAAGCAAGCCATGCCTTACGGGGGCGTGCAATGAGCAAGCGCAGCCGAGGCAAATATCCGCGCGCGAGCCGTGACTTTTACGCCACCCCGTTGAAGTCGGTGCTGCCGCTGGTGCCGCATCTGCGGGCTCATGGCGTGCGCGACTTCGCCGAACCCTGCTGCGGCGAGGGCGACTTGGTTCGCCATTTGGAAGCGTCCGGTTTCCGTTGCACGCTGGCTAGTGACATAGCCACCCGCCAAGACGCGCTCGACATTGCCACCTTCGACGCACCGGTGGTCACAAACCCCCCTTATTCGCTGCTGTTGCCGCTGGTGGAGCACTTCATTGCGGCCGCGCCATCGGCCTGGCTGCTTTTGATGGCCGATGTCGCCCATAACCGGTACTTCCGGCCGCTCGCGCCGAACTGCTCCGACATCGTCTCTGCGGGGCGCGCCTGTTGGTTTGGCGGCGGCGGCACCGAGAATATCGCTTGGTTTAGATTCTCGCGCGACCATCGGACCGGGCCGATTTTCCATAACGGGGAACCACGGCATGGCCTGACGCTGATCTGCGCGGCATGCGGCAAGACGTTCCGCCCGATCAGGAGAGACCAGAAATTCTGCGCTGCCGCCTGTCGCCAGCGTGCGTACCGCGACCGCTTATTCGTAACGAACCCGTCACCCTATGCGCCCGACGCTTTCGACGACAGGGGCAGCTGATGTTCGCGGCGTTCGCTTATGACGATCTCAGAGAGCTTGCCGACGGCAGGCCCGTTGCCGATGTCGCCTGCCCGCTGTGCGGCCCAGACCGCCGGGACCCACATAACCGCAATCGCACGGTGCTCCGGCTCTGGTCGGAACCGGGCTTCATCACCTTCCACTGTGCCCGTTGCGGCGAGCATGGCGTTGTCCATGGCGGCGGACGCCGCGAGATCGGCGAGGCCGAGCGGAAGGCGATGCTTTGCGCCCGTGAAGCCATCGCCGCGCGTGATGCCGAGACCGAAAGGGAACGGCGCCGCAAGGCCGTGTGGCTGTGGTCGCTGCGCCAGCCTGTCCGAGACTCGCCGGCCGAACGCTACCTGCGGGAAGCGCGCTCGATCTCCTGTTCGCTGCCGCCGACGCTCGGGTTCTTACCAGCCCGCGACGATCACCCTCCGGCCCTGATCGCGGCGTTCGGCATCGCCAGGGAGGTCGAGCCGGGCCGTCTGGTGATTGCCGACAGGCAGGTCCGGGGCGTGCATCTGACGCGCCTCCTGCCAGACGGCAGCGGCAAGGCGGGGGAGCCGGCGAAGATCATGATCGGGCGCTCGCAAGGCACACCAATCGTGTTGGCACCCCTGAACGACCTGCTCGGGCTGATCATTGCTGAAGGGATTGAGGACGCACTGTCGGCACGTCAGGCGACCGGGCTTGGCGCGTGGGCGGCAGGCTCGGCCTCGCGGCTGCCGGCACTGGCGGATCAGGTGCCCGGCCACGTCGATTGCGTCACCGTGCTGGCGGATGACGATGCCGCTGGTCACCGCCACGCGCCGGCTTTGGTCGAACGACTGATCCAGCGCGGCATCCACGCCGAAATGAGCATCCCCGGAACGGAGGCTGTGTGATGGCTCGTGATGCCAATGACATCCTACGCGAAGGGGGCGAGGCCGACCTGCGGGAGAAGATCGACAGAACGCGCCAAGCGAACGGCAGCGGGCGGGAGCCCGATCTCGGTGAGTGGGACGCTGGTGGTGACACGGACACCATTCCGCCCCGCCAATGGCTGCTTGGCAATGTCTTCTGCCGCCGTTTCGTAAGTTCGCTGCTCGCGGACGGCGGAACCGGCAAGACTGCGCTGCGCCTCGCCCAGGCGCTCGCGCTGGCGACGGGACGCAACCTGACGGGGGAGTTTGTGTTCCAGCGCTGCCGCGTCCTTCTTGTCTCGCTCGAAGACGACAGAGACGAACTGCGCCGTCGGGTCAAGGCAGCGATGCTCCACCACGGCATTTCCGAGGCGGAAGTCAAGGATTGGCTCTTTCTAGCCGCGCCGGGCGGCAGAGCTGGCAAGCTGATGGCCCTCGACGCCAAAGGACAGCCTAGAGTCGGTGGGTTGGCTGAGACGCTGAAATGGACCATTCAACGCCGCAAGATCGACTTCGTCTGTCTCGATCCCTTCGTGAAGACCCATGGCCTGACCGAAAACGACAACAACCAGATGGACCAAGTGATCGAGTTACTAGCCAACCTTGCCGTCGAGATGAATATCGCCATTGACGTGCCGCACCACACCGCAAAGGGCGGTGCCAATCCGGGCAACGCCGACCGGGGACGCGGCGCCAGCGCCATCAAGGACGGCGCACGCCTCGTCTATACGCTGACGACAATGAGCGTGGACGAGGCGGAGAGGTTCGGCGTTCCTCCTGCCGATCGGCGGCTCCACATCAGGGTAGACAGCGGCAAGGTGAACATCACGCCGCCCGCCGCCGCTGCGAAGTGGTTCAAGCTGGTCAGCGTCGCGCTGCGCAACGGCAACGACCTCTATCCTGACGGCGACAATGTGCAGACCATCGAGCAGTGGATCCCGCCAGAAACGTGGGGAGGGCTCACCGACGATCTCGTGAACCGGATCCTCACCGATATCGACTCCGGCATGCCGGACGGCGAACGCTACTCCGACGCCGGTGCCGCCACGACGCGCGCCGCTTGGAAAGTGGTCCAGAAGCACGCAGCGAAGAAAACAGAAAAACAGTGCCGCGAGATCGTCGCTGCGTGGGTCAAAACCGGCCTGCTCCTCAAGGAAACGTACCATAGTCACGTCGCTCGAAAGGACCGCGAAGGGCTCCACGTCGACGACATGAAACGACCGGGAAGGATCGCTTGAAATGATCACTTCAGCCCTGCGCCATTGGCAAAATTTGATGGCGCGCCATTGGCGCGAAGCAGGGCGCGCCATTGATGAAGGTGCCCCTAAGGAAATTCAATGGCGCATTGAGTTGCGCCAATTGTATTTCCCAACGGCGCACCAATGGCGCAATAGCGCGGGCCGAAAGGAACTGGTCGCGGTTCTGGCAAAGCCACCGACGTGGCTCCGAACGGTGAAAGGAGGACCGACGATGTCTATCAAAACAGAGCTTTTCAAGGTCAGGACAATCATTCCGGAATTCGAAGGCTGCAAAGAGGTGGCGGTGCGTTGGTTCGTTTGCGGGCGCGAGCGGTCACCCGCACCGTATGCCAAGGTGATCGCCGACTATCAGCCCGGCGACCCGTATGCGGAAGGCTCAATTGCTGAATTGTTCACTGCCGACGAGGCCCGGGCTCTCGTCGGCTACCTGGAGGCGTATTATCCCGACGGTGGCCACAGCATCGAGGAAGTTGACCTGCCGATCACTGGCGGCCTGTTTCCCATCGGGGCCATCGCCGTTGGCGGTCCTCAGGGTCACATTGAGCTCTGCAGGGAGGAAAGCTACAGTCTACCGCTTCAGGTCTCGGGATATTACGATCTTCGGAATCACGAACCTTTGCCGGATCGCGAATCCGATTTGAAACGACGGAAAGCCTTTGCGGGCGGCACTCTGATTGTCACATGCGACGGCAAGATCATCAGAGCTGCCGATCTCGAAAAGATCGAGCCACTGCAATAGCCGCGAGCGTGCCGAAAAAATAAACGACGCCAGTCGAAGCGCGCCGCTCCGATGCCGAGATCTCGGCGTCACCGTTCCAGGGCTTCGTCGATCACCGTTATTTGGCAGCCAACCCAATTGTGCGGTAGACTTGCCTATGTCGATCCTTCGAAACCCGCGCCATGAACGGTTTGCACAAGGTCTCGCCAAAGGCCTGAGCGGCAAGGCCGCCTACGTCGAGGCCGGCTATCGGTCGACCGGAAATGCCGCCGAAGTCGGCGCAGCGAAACTGGTCAGAAATGATAAGATTGCGGCCCGCGTCGCCGAGTTGCAGGCACGGCAGGTGCGGCGGCTTGATGTGACGGTCGAAAGCATCGTAGCTGAGTTGGAGGAAGCACGCGCGGCTGCACTGGACCACAAGCAGCTTGCAGCGGCGGTCGCAGCCTCCCTGGGCAAGGCGAAGCTCCTCGGGCTGATTGTCGACCGGGCCGAGGTTGAGAGTGTGATCCGCAAACCTATGCGCGAGCCGGGCCAAGTCGAGCAGATGAGCTTGGAGCAGTGGCAGGAAAAATTCGCGCCGAAGCTGCTCGACCAGCAGTCCGGCAACGGCTCACCCGCCACTAAACCGGAGAAGGCGGAACCAGCGGAAGAGATTGGGATCGTCGAGGCCCTCCGGCGGGCCAAGGCGGCGAGAAGAGGCAAGGCGACGCGGTTCTAAGCCGTGCTTGTGACGAAAAGCACGTCCGCACGATCAAATCAATTCGGTCTAAACAACGTTCCATCGTATTGCTCGCCATCAATGAAGATAGTGGGCGCACGGCCTTTAATGGCGAATATCTTCACCTCTGGTCGATAAGCATAGTGGTAATGATAAGTTTTACAGCTAAATAGAACGTCATTATCTAGCTTGTATATTTTGTCGTACTCGCAGCCATCGAACTCACCGGCGACGTGCGTCGTGAAAACGTTGCCGTCATGAAGATAGCCGTTAACTTTCTCTTTTCCAATAACTATGACATCTCGCCCAATAGCGATGACTATAGGCTGGTATTCGTAGAAATATTTGTATTCAAGACATTCCATTACACCTCCTCATTCGAGTTCGTATAGTTTGCCGTATTCACACCCATCGAATACGCCGGAGATTTTATATTCCTCCGCGGCTTGAGCTGGGCTGCAAAGCGTGAGCATGTACGTCAAAAAAAGCCAAACTCCTCGCATCGCTCCTCCTGAAACCTGAATATGGAAGCCTTATTACAGTAAGCAATATTGTCGATTGGAATGACCTCGAACAGCCCTTTCCGACGGTGCCAAACATTCCGCGTTCCTCTACCGGATGGGGCGTTTGGCCAATCGATGCTCTCTCGCACTTAAATGGCGCTTGTAAGTTTTATATACGGACGTATATAAAGCTGACACGGCACGAAATACGTTCATGAATCCTGCAATTTCCTATCTTCGCGTCAGCACAATCGGTCAAGGACGCTCCGGTCTCGGGATTGAGGCCCAGCAGCAAGTCATTGCTCGCTTTGCAGAGGTAGAAGGCTTTGAAATCGTCGGCGAGTTCGTCGAGGTCGAGACCGGCAAAGGCACCGACGCACTGGAAAAGCGGCCGCAACTTGCCTCCGCGCTCGCCACGGCAAAGAAGGCCGGTGCGCCGGTCGTCGTCGCAAAGCTCGACAGACTTAGCCGCGATGTCGCCTTCATCAGCAGATTGATGGCAAAGCGTGTGCCCTTCATCGTGGCCGAGCTTGGTCGCGATACCGATCCTTTCATGCTTCACATCTACGCGGCGCTTGCCGAGAAAGAGCGCGCTCTGATCAGTGGACGCACAAAGCAAGCTCTGGCGGCGGCCAAGGCGCGGGGCGTCAAACTAGGTGGTCCAAAGATCACAGAGGCGGCTGCGCGCTCCCGTCAGGTCCGTATGGCCCGGGCAGATGCCTTTGCGGCCAATGTTGCCCCCATCATCGAGCAAATTCGCGCGAGCGGTGCTACCTCGCTGCGGCAGATCGCCGAGGCGCTCAATTCGCGTGGCATCGGAACCCCGCGCGGCGGGAGATGGTCGGCTATGCAAGTCAGCGACGTTCTCAAGCGCGCGTCGGCAGCGCCGGAGCCACTTGAAGCCGGGCCGGAGGAACCGGAGATCAACGGCGATGAGATCATGACCGCAATGCGCCGGGCGCGACGGCTGAGGCAGCAGCGGTAGAGCCAAGGGGGGCTCCCCGGGGGGCTTTCCCGATGGCGGGGGCGGGGGGTGCTTGTGGGACCCTGATCAGGTGCGCCCGACCGATACCTAGGTCACAGCTCGGAATCTCCTCATAGCCGGCCGCTCTCTCCCCCTAAAACCCAAATCACTCTAAACGATCAAGTTCGACCCCCTGCAGACCTTCCCTGAAGGCGGGGCAAGGGAAAGTCGTGACCCATTCTTGCCGTTCCGTCCCGTCACCTCAAACGTCCGGATTCGGGTGACGAGCTGTCATTTCGCTGCCCTGGTCCCGATGGGATCGAAATCCGAATCGTTCTTGAACCACGCTATCATGTCACGTCCCACCTTCTGCAAGTAGGGTTCCAGCAGGTCGATGGCGCGATCGGACTGGCCGAGCAGTTCACCTCAACTCGACGCTCTATTTCTTGGTGGGCGACGCGGCCGAAGAACGCGCCGGCGATGATGGCGGAACAGCCGGAACTCTATCCCGACGTGCCGGGCCTCGAGCCCGATGCCCGCTATTCCGAGCGATCGGCGAGCATCCTTCCCAATGCGTAGAAAGAACAGCGCCGCCTGGCGGCAGCCGGGTGCGCTATCGCGCCAGCTTCAGCACCTTCTGCCAGCGCGGCAGGCCGTGCAGGGTTGCGAAGTCAGAATCGTACCTGACCCACGCTTTCGTCTCGTGATTGGCGTGCGGCAGAAGGTCCTCCAGCAGCGCGAAGGCTTCGTCGAAGTCGCCCAGCAGGCAGCGGACGCAGGCGATGTTGTAGCGCGTCAGAATGTCGTCGGGGTCGATGGCAAGCGCGCGCGCCGCCCATTCCCGCGCCCGCTCGCGGTCGCCGAGCACGACCAGAGCGTTGGCGCCCATATAGGCAGGCCGCGGATTCTCGGGGTGCTTTTCAAGCACCCGCTTGGCCCGTTCCAGTCCCTCGCGGGCAGCCCACAGTTCCTTGTCCCGCAACGCGAGGGATCGATAGATCTGCACGAGCAGAAGCATCGACTGATAGTCGGTGGGGTTGAGCTCAGCGGCGCGCGCAAAATGCTCGGCAGCCTTCTCGAACTTTCCCTGCGCCTGGCATGTGCGCGCGTAGAAATAATGCGCCTCGAACAGATTGGGGTTGCGGGCGATCGCCTTCTCGTACTCGGCCTCGGCTTCCTGATATCGTTCCCCGACCGAGAGGGCCAGACCGCGCGAGGCGTGCGCTTCGCCAAGACTGGGGTCAATGTCGAGGGCCCTGGCGCTGTTAGCCAGAATGGCCTCGAGCGAGACCTTTACGTCATAGTGCAGGAACAAAAACGAATCGCAGTCGGCGATGCCTGCGTAGGCGCGCGCATAGAGCGGATCGAGCTCGATCGCCTTGGCGAACATGCGCTTTGCCAGCAGGTAGTAGGATTTGGAGCCGCGGTGGACGAACTCGCGTCCGCGCAGGTAATAGGTATAGGCCTCGACGTTCTCGGTCGGCGCCTGCCGGATCGCCTGCTTTTCCTCCGGCAACAGCCTGACCTTAAGCTGATCGACGATCGTGTGCGTGATCTCGTCCTGGATGGCGAAGATATCGGTCAGGTCGCGGTCGTAACGGTCGGCCCAGACATGGCCGCCGCTCTTGCCGTCGATCAACTGACCGGTGACGCGAACCCGTTGCGCAGCCTTGCGGACGCTGCCCTCAAGCAGGTACCTCACGCCCAACTCGGCGGCCACCTGTTGCAGCTTCACCACTCTGCCCTTGTAGGTGAACACGTTGTTGCGGCCGATCACGAACAGGCCCGATATCTTGGACAGATCGGTTATGATGTCCTCTGTGATGCCGTCAGCAAAATATTCCTGCTCGGGGTCGCCGCTCATGTTGTTGAAGGGCAGCACGGCGATCGACGGCTTTTCCCCAGCGGCGGGTTCGGCCTCGAGCTCGACCGAGACGGTCGAGGATCGCGGCTGCCCGATCCCGGCGAAGAGATCGACGTGATAGACCCTGACGGGGCGGTCGATGTTCTTCAGCACCTGCTCGCCGGCGTCCTCGAAGGCGAGGTCCAGCCGGTTGCCGACATTGTCGCGGACGGAGCCGGACACCGCGACGCCGCCCGGCCTGGCTATCGATTCTATGCGCGCGGCAACGTTGACGCCGTCGCCGTAAATGTCATTGTCCTCGACGATGATGTCGCCGAGATGGATGCCGATGCGGAACTCGATGCGGCTCTCTGCCGGCACGCCGGCATTGCGCTCGCGCATCGCCCGCTGGATCTCGGCGGCGCAGGCGACGGCGTTTACGACGCTCGGGAACTCGACCAGCATGCCGTCGCCGGTGAGCTTGACGATCCGCCCGTGATGCTCGGCGATCCTGCCGTCCGCCATCTCGCGGCGGTGCGCCTTGAGAGCGGCCAGCGTTCCCACCTCGTCGAGGCCCATCAGCCTGCTGTAGCCAACCACGTCGGCTGCGAATATCGCCGTGAGCCGGCGCTCCATGTGTGCACCCGGATTTTTCGAAGAAGCCTAAAATATCAGGTTCGGCGCTACGTGCCATATGTAAATCCCACTGGCGCCGCCTGAGCATCAGCGGGATTGCGACTCGGAAAGGTTCGATCAACCGGACCTCTGCGGGAACCGCTTGGCACTTCTGCCAAGTCACCCAGCCCGCACCCAAACCGATGTCCGAATTGGCGCTAAACCGACATTGGCGCCGCGATCCGAGTAGGTCCAGAACTGGCGCTGGTTGCTCGTTCCGGTCAACCAGACGTACGACAAGAAACCACCCATCTCGGCCATTGGCGGCAGCCAGCCGATAGAGTTTTGACCACCTGAAATGCCAGCGTATGAGATCGCCGCAGCGGGGCGGCTGATGTTGCCGTCGATGCCTCCGGCCTCCACCACGAGGAGAAAGCTTGCCGAAGTACAATCGTTTTGTTAGATCAAGCCCTGCATCCAGAGAGGGCTTCGGCCCCGCCAACCAGCCTTGACCGGCAACGGTGGCACGACGATGTGGCCCTCAACGGGCAACAGTAGGTCGCTAATCCCTCCAGATGCGTGTCAACTCTGGAGGTTTTTATGCTCTCACGACGTGGTTTTTTGATTGGTGCCGGCGGGCTGCTGACATCGGCGTTTCTTGGTGACGCGCAGGCTTTCGTCCACAGAACGGGCAAACCGCTTCTCGCTTCACCGGCTGAGGTCGCCGAGACGATGTACTGGTACGAAAACGGTGAGCAGGGCCTCATGCTGACCATCGGCCGGTGGGTTTTCTGCCCGCCGCCGCCGACGTGGCGCGAGTTCTTCGAAGCGGAAGGCATCCCGCATCGGACTGAAGCCCATATCCAAGCTATTTACGAAGAGCACGGCATTGAACCGGAAGACTATGACGGCGATGTCGATGGATACTTCTGGGAGACGCGCTTCGATCTCGAGACCGGCCCCTGCGCTAAGGCCTACCACCTTCTGAAGAAGCTGGATCTTGGGCCTTCGATCCGGCGAGGGAGTGCCGAGCCGCATCTGGTATTCTGCAATGGCGATGTCGCTAACGATGATAGCCGGTGGGTCGATGCAAGGGACAAACTCACGCTTTCTCTCCTGCAGGCCCGGTTGATCGATCTGAAGCTTCCGATCCGCCTTGCAGAAGGGATTTGAGGGAATGCCGGACATGATCGACGATGACCCCGCGCCTACCGACACCGCGCAGATGGCCAAGGGTGGCCCACAGGAGCCAATCGAGCCTTACACGTGCCGTTATTGCGGCTGGATGACAACGGTGCCGAACGAGGCGGAGGCGCGCCTGTGTATGCGGTGTGTCCGGTTCGAGGGCGATGTGCATCCGGCGGTGACCGGAGCACGGATCGCGGTGCACAACGCGCTCATCCTAGGCATGGCCAGGAAGAGGGGCTGAAGGCAGGGCAACTGCCATTGCCTCCAACACGGAGGGTTTCCCGGAGAGCGGGGGGCCACGAATTGGGCCCCCTGGCTTTGGGACCCCGGACCTCTTTCCTTCTCTGAATATATGTACCTCGCGACAAGTTTTCGGATGCGAAGATAACGACCGGAACAAGCCTCGCTGATATAAATCTGCAAACCAAATGGTTCGTTGAAGGGCTTTGCAATTGGTTGAACAAGCAGCAGAGCCGGGTTGGCGGGAGGCGGGAGTAGGCGATGCGGTTGCGTCTTCTTGTGACTTGTTTGGCTGCAATGATCGCCTCAGCACAAGTTCGTGCTGCTGAGGTAGAAACGGCTCTCTGGAAGAACGTTGGAAATTGGAGCGTATACGTTGATCGGCCCCTCCAATTTCAGTGCTTCGTAACAACGCTTTATGAGGACTACACTATTTTTCGCGTTGGCTTCCTGCAACCGGGTTCAAGTGCAGCCATGTACATTGCAATAGGTAACTTAAATTGGACCTCAATTGAAGAAGGGAAAGACTACGATCTAATCCTGCAGATCGACAATGAAGCTGGCTGGCGATCACCAGCTTTGGGAACGAGGTTTGGCACACTGCCAGCTCTTGCCATAGGTACCAATGAGCCGGGCTTCGTTGAGCAACTGATGCGGAAACACTTTTTGCGTGTCTTTTTCAACGGTCGGCAGGTTCTTAACCTTAGTCTTCGGGGCTCGAATGCTGCTCTGAGGGAGATGGGAGCATGCCAAAATGCGGTTGATGCCTACGTGGGCGCGAACCGCAACTCTCAACCCAAAGACCCTTTCACTGGAGTTGCCGGTCCAGCGCCGAAGAAGGACCCGTTTGATCTATAGTGATTTGGAGGGGTCTCAGGGCATGGTGACGGGACAAGCAGGATGCAGGACAGTCGGCTCTCACTTAGATGTGGCGGCACGCGAGCAGGGAACGGCTTGATGCCTCGTGGCCGGATAGTGATGGTCGAGCGAGGCAGCATGAATTACCGTCCGTTGTGCCGTAACTGTGGCCGGACCATCCACCGGGTGTTCCGGTATCTTCACTTTGGGCAGCGTGCTGCTGCCCGCTATCACCGCTCTTGGAGTTTCCAAGACTTTCCAGACAGCATCGCTGAGGTCGAGCGGCTGGCTGAGGGGACGGTGCTGAGCGTCGAGTGGGTCAGCGACATCGAGCACTGGATCAAGCGCGCCGTCGTGTGGGACGGCGAATATACTAGCCCGTACTTCTGCGGCCGGGGTTGCGCGCAACTGTTCGGCTACCATCAGGCCGCCACCGGCGCAGCCACTGATATGCATGCAGAGGCCGTGATGCGACAGCGCGCCAAGCTCGACGAGCAGCAACTGCGCCGCCGTCGCAAGGCGCGGAGGTCAGCATGAAGCTGAAGGAGGTGCGCTGATGCGCAAGTTGATGATTTTGGCCCCCGCGCTCCTGCCGGCGGTGGCAGGCGGACGACTACCGCAGTTAAGAAAAGGCCAACGTGACCGACAACGGCATCGCGATGATGCCGGCAGGGATAGGCAGGAGATCCTCGATGGCTGCGTGCGGCCGCTCGGCCCGAGCGGCAGGTGGTCGACGCCGCCAGCGTCGTCGGCACTTATGACAGCCGCGAGGACGCGGCGCGCCTTGTCGTCAGGGTGTCTTTAAGTCGCCCTCGTCATTGGCAAATTCGTCGTGATAGTTTGTACCTTGAAAGTGCGCGGAGCATCGCAATGGCTTGGGCTTCCCGAATTGGCGGGATTGTGGCGGCAGGTGTGATCCTGAACGCCTGCCTTGTTGGCACATCGTATGGAAAAAATTCCAGTTCACCGGTAGAACGCTGTATCCGTGCCAAGACACCGAATGACAAGGTTTACTATTGCTCAATTGCACTGAAAGGTAGCCCCGACAGGAGGACAACGGAGCGTCTTCTTCTTCGAAGGGGAAATGCGTTAGCGCAACTCGGGATATTCTCCGAGGCTGTTAAAGATTTCTCACGCCTCATCCAGGCGGACCCGACAGTTGCCGGCTATGTCGATAATCGTACGACTGCTCTACGATCTCTTGGCCTCTATCAAGAAGCTCTCGCGGATGCCAATCACGCAGTGGAATTGGCCCCACATGAGGCGTTTGTCTACCATAGCCGCGGCCTTGTTTTCGAAGGTCTGAAGCAGTTTAGCGCAGCGTTAAGCGATTTTGACCAAGCAGTTTCCCTGGAGCCGAGCAATACGGGGTTCATTATTGAACGGGCCAGGATCAAAGTGGAAGCCGGCCGCACAGGCGAGGCAATAGAAGACCTTTCCCGTGTGATTTCCCAAGAACCCAACAACTTGACCGCCCTGCGACAGCGGGGTTTTGCCCGCCTCGCAATGGGAGATTTGACGTCTGCCGCAAGCGATCTGATCACGTACAGCCGAGCTGTTCCCAACGATCCCGAAGTCGCGGCGGCGATCGCGACCATTAGCGCTTCCGCAGCAAACGCAGCGGCCGGCGCAAAATCAGCAAGTTCGTCCTCGGCCGAGTCTAGTTCGGGGACGGGTGTCGCGCAGAAGCAGCCAGAGCAAAGTGTTGGGGTGACGGGGACTGGGTTCTTTGTATCCTCAGAGGGTTACGTCATAACCAATGCGCATGTGGTGGGAAACTGCTCCACTCTTAGCGCCGCTGCCTTTGCAGCGCCCCAAGCCAACGCCCAATTGGTCGCTAAAGACAATGCCAACGATCTTGCCTTGCTCAAGATTGCAGGAAAGGCATCGGCTCACGCCCCGTTACGATCGGGTGTTCGTACGGGAGAGGGTATCGCCGCATTTGGCTATCCTCTTTACGGCTTGCTGGCGAGCGCCGGTAACTTCACTGCCGGAAATGTATCAGCTTTGGCGGGCGTCGGTGACGATACTCGGTACATGCAAATTTCGGCACCTGTTCAACCCGGAAACAGTGGTGGGCCGGTCCTAGATCAATATGGGAATGTGGTTGGCGTAGTGGTGTCCAAACTGAATGTCTTGAAGGTGGCGGGAGCCATCGACGACATTCCACAAAACGTCAATTTTGCAATTAAGGCCTCGGTTCTAATCAGCTTTTTGCAATCCAGCGGCGTCGGGACAGAGGCTGGAAGTATAGACAAGCCTCTATCCTCAGCTGATTTGGCGGACAGGGCTAAGTCGATCTCCGTGTTCCTTCGGTGCGAGAACTAGTCGGCCCGCGAAATATTCGGACGTTGACTGCCGCCAACATGTCACCGGGCACCAGCGTTGAATCGTCACCCGTGCTTGAACTTAAGCCACATTCTTCCGACCAGCTATCTCCACAGCAATCCTATGGGACGCGATCTCTTCTAACGCCGCGCTGCGGTGGTCAGCCGCTGATATGCGAACTCGCGCTCCAGGCTCTTGTCCAGTTCGCTGATGCGCTCGAGGGCCAACCCCAAATCATTGGGAATGACCGAGATGTCCTGAGATCCAATCGTCAAATCCAGAAGTTTCAGCAAGGCCCGAGCCTTTAGGGGGCTGTCGATGATGGCGAGCTTGTTCGCCTCTGCGGCCATGCTTCGCAAGCCATAACTGTGCAAGGACCAGCACTCGAAAGGAACCAGAAAGCGCCCGACCGCGTCCACGGCTTCCGCGAAGGCATTGCCTGCGGCTGCGGGCAGATCAGCCAACGCCGAGCTGACGCCGGGCGTTACGAGCGACAACTCCTGCGGCCAAACCCGCTCCAGGAAGGGCTTCGCGGCCGACCTGAAAAGCTCTGCTGCCCTCTCTAAGCTTGTTTCTCCATTTTGCGTCGCGAGTTCACGCAGGAACCTCTCGACCACACCATGGTGCTCTTGGCTGACAAGGGCCGCTACATGGGCGGAGCCTTCGTCACCTTCAAGGCCGACAAACGGCAGAAACTATGGGACCTCGCGCAAGGCAAGGCCGGCGCTCCCCCTCCGAAAGGGCTGGCGAAGGAAAAGGCGGAGTGGCTGAAGCCCGGGCTCGTCGGCCGCGTAAAGTTTCTGAAGGGCGAAGAGAAGCTGCGCCACGCCACGTTGAAGGACTTTCGCGAGGAGTAGGGCGCTCTATGCCAATTTGGCGGTGACCAGAGAGTATAGCGGGGCAGAGCCGTCAGCTCTTTCCAATGTGCATAAAGCCATCAGGAACCTACACCGCTCTCATCGCTCGTTGGCCTTAACGATCATAACGCAGGCCCTTCTTGCAGCCGTTGACGCGCCCTTTTCTGCGCTGCTGAGACTACCGCCGATCTTGTGGTCGGGAAGCCTGCCAACCCATACGCTCTAATGATTGAGCCAAATCGTTCTACGAACACACGACACATCGGAAGTTCTGGATCAGCATTGATCAGCCCGATTGTGACGTAGCCGAATGTTGCATGTAATCGCCGGATTCCCTCTAGAAGCTCTGCGTCGGAGTATTTTCGCTTCCGTTGGCGGACCCTTTCCCACGCTGCAGAGATGGTTCCCTTCATGGTAGTCGGGAAACCTGCTAGCTCATACGCTTTGACTATCGACCCAAATCGCTCGGTGAAAACCCTGCACACGGGAAGCTCTCGATCCGCATTGATCAGCGCAATTGTGACGTAGCCGAACGTCGCATGTAACCGCCGGATTCCGGCTAAGAGATCCTCATCGGAGTAGTTTCGATGAGCAATCGAGTAACGGCACTTGTACCCGACAGTCGCGTACGCTGCTCGCAGATCGCCGAAGTGGCGGATATATGTTGGTGCGCAAGGCGTATATGGGCAATTGTCGAGGAGTTCTGCAGACAGCTTGTTCTTTTCCCGAAGGAGCCGTCTGAGCCTCTTTGTCAGGTCCCGTTTCGTATAGCCGTAGCCACGCTTGTATCCCCTCTCTCGCTGCGCTTTCGCGAACTGCTTAGGATCGACAATCGGATCCATCACACGCGTTCTGATCCAGAGGCCCGGAGGATTCCGTCCAGTTCTCCCCCGCATTTTCTGTGTCGTTCTATTGTAGACGTAAAAGCCGATCATCAACTCGCTGCTTAGGACGGTCTTTACCCGCCCAATGGCCCACGCGCGGCCGTCGGCTGAAGGCACCCGCTCATCGTTCAATATCTTTACGATGCTGCCCATGCTTCGCTTCTGATCGGCGAACATTCGAAATATACGCCGAACGATCGTAAGCTCCTCAGGCGGTCCCGGAACGTAAATCACGCGGTCCGTGCTCAGGCCCTTTCGTTCACCCGGCCCGAGGAGAAATCGAGGCTGACCATCTTTTGTAATCAACATTCGCCTTGCCCCGTAGGGTACAGGGCCACCCTGTTTGAACCCAAGTCGAGCCTGCTGTGTCTGCGCCCTTAAAATTTTCGATGACAGTTCCCGGCTGTACTCGCCTGCCATCACTCGCTTCAGGTTCTTGACGATAGTTGAGACCATACTGCCGTCGTTTTCGAAAGGCTCGCCGCAGTGCTCGACCACGACACCAGCGTCTCGACAGATAAATTCATAGTGAGCCGATTGGTCTGTATCCTGAAACCGCCCCCACCGGCTGACGTCTAACACCAGAATGGCAGAATAATTGCGTTGGCCGGTCACAACATCGGCGAGCAATTGCTTAAGGCCGTCCCTTCCTTTCAAGCTCAGGCCACTTTTCCCGGCATCGGCATAGGTCTGGATGATAGCGAAGCCTCTCGCCTCGGCATACTCGGCAATGGCCGCAATCTGATTTTCCAGCGAATAGCGCTGGTGCTCCGTTGACATTCGAATGTACTGTGCCGCCGGAATGCGGAGTATACTCGACAGACCAGTCACTATAGTGGCCCTTCGACACAGCTGTCCCAGGTTTCGACCGAGATAGGGCTGCCTGTGAAAATCCAATACTACACCAACCGCACGCTTAGCCCAAGAAGGCGTCCGTCGCGGCTTATACTACAAAGCATCTACCCTAACGAGGGTGCGGTCTGAGCGAATTTTATACGCGATCGCGTATATCCGACATTTATACGCGATTGCGTAGCCCCAAATCGACAAGCTCAGCTATCCAGACTGGCATCTGGTCGTGCCGACGGCACCCAAAGAAGTAGCCGCGCGCCATTCGCGTCACGTGCATGTAGTTAGCGACCCCTGCTTGATCAATTTTGGCCAATCCGACCCGAGCGTGGTTCTGGCATCGACCGCATTGCCGCCGGCCGGATCACTGGCCTTGAACATCTTTATGGCGAACGCCTGGGAGTGGTGACCCGAATAGATCGTAGGCCCAGGTTGGTAGGTCGTCGTAGCGTTCAGCCATCCGCCATTGACGGTTCCCATCGTCGTATATGTCCCGGGCATCTGCGTCGCGGTGACATTATTCTGTGCTGCCGCATCATAGATGATGTACTTGTCGAAACCGGCCTTGATTGTCTCGATGGCCGCTTCCCTGACGGCGACTCGCTCGGCCCCGACGCCGCCACAAACGGGTGCTGCGCGCGCCGTCACAATGGCAGTATTGCCCGATGTCTGGACAACACTGGTACCCGCACATCCGGAAGCTAAGAGCGCGCTGAAAAGTGCAAGCACGGTCTTCACGGAACGATCCCCTATCTCTTTGTCCAGACGTATCCAATACCCGCACGAACCAAGAAAATGAAGATGGCGCAGCTCTTGTGCCCAGTAATCGTTACCGAAGAGTTTCGCGTTGGACTTGGACTGCCGAATGCGATCACTGACGGTCTCATGGCCATCATCCAGAGCGAGCACGAGGCTCTGGGAGTGAAGTGCATCTCAGAGTGCATCTCAGAAAGAGGGGGGATTTCGTTTGTAGGGTGGGACGGTCGGAATTTCCCGACAGCTTAACTTTGGAGATGATGCCATGTCTGGTGGTGCACCCGAGAATGAAGAGATGAAAAACGCTTTCGGGAAGGACTCAGACCAGTTCGGCGAACACAGCCTAGCAGATGCTTGGAAGGCCGGCGGCCCGGTTTTGGGTAGCAGCGATGGCACGCAAGAAGGTATCTACCTTGCGTGGTGTCAAGATTGCCCGTTTGAAGGAGGCTGGAGAGGACGATCTCGGCCAACACGAGACCAGGCTCAGGCTGATGCGGATGCTCACAATGCGAGTTATCCCGGTCATAGGGCGGGGGTGATCTGACGGATTTGTCAGGTCGGCTTATCCACCAGTGGCGCCTTCCTCGTCGGTGGCTTGTAGGCCGTCACCAGCCGAAGCGTGTCGGCGTTCACCGTGACCGGCACGCCGAGGTTCACCGTCACCCACTCGCCGTCGATATAGGTTACGTTGCCGGTCAGCTCCATCGGCTGGCCCTTCTTCACCTTTGAGGTTCGGTCGACGATCGAGTGCGGGAAGCCATAGGATGGGATCGAGACGCTGACCCGGTCATCGGTGACCCGTCGGCGTACTGTCGCACTGATGGCTACCTCGTCGCCGATGCTAAAAGAACCCTCCGCCATGCAACGAGTCTGGCGCTGGCTTCCGCCTCGTCAAGAGGACGCTAATGTTCGGCAGAAGACGGGCCGATAGCCCGCCGCTGAGTGTGCCCCCACACCCCGCGGCGGGCCAAAAGTGACCGGCGCCTTCTCGTTGGGGAGGAGAATTGCCTGAAAGCCTGGCGCCGGTCTGGCGAACCATGGTCCGCCGCATATGCAAGATAGCTAATCTCTACCTCAAAAGGACATGGCGTGATCGCGTAACCACTTGGCAATCGGCCAGAGATCAGGAATATAATCCTCACCGGTGCGGCGACCTCATTTTCGGGAGATCGCCATGACGATGAAATTCCCATTCACCGAAGACACGCTCGGCAAAAAGCTGGAGGCCGGCACAGGTCTATCGGTCGATTGCCTCACCTGCAGGCGCAAGGCTGTCCTTGACATGTCCGAATTGGTGAAGCGGCTCGGCCAGGATTACGGGTGCCTACATTGGGATCTGATCAAGGTCGTCTATTGCCATGAATGCCGCGCTGCCGGCCGCGAAGACCGGAATCTGCAATTCACCAATCACGCGATGACGCCAGATAAGCGGAGGAACACGGGAGCGGCCCGGTAGCTGGGGGGGTTGGGTGTGGCGGCTACCGGGCCTAACCGGCGCTTAGCAGGAACGTCGCCAGAGGGCGCCGGCTGACGATGGAATATACGCTCCCGCTAATATGGCCGGCACGCATCCATAAGGACGAAGCCGGGAACAGCAGTTAAGGTATCGCCGGCAGCATAAGTGTTAGAATCGCCAGACCGGCCATCACCAGGCTTGCCGCCATCCCAACCATATCCCGCTGCCGGTAGCGGCAGACCGAGCTGGTGAGCATCACCGCGCCGATAGCGGCAATGTAGGGCGGAGCCCAGTTCAATGGCCGCGAGCTATTCTGAAGTGCTCGTACAATATCGGTATCGCGTCCCAGTGATAGACGCTACCCGATCTTGTCGTGATAAAGGCTCCCGGCCGGTGCTTTTCCTCCATCGTTTCCATCACGAAGGTAAGTGCCGCAGAGAGGCGATCGAAGGCTTGCGTGTCCAAGGCATCCACCGGCGGAATGTCCGCAAGCAGGCTCGACACGGACTGACGTTGGGATGATAATCGACCCATGCGCACCGTCGATGAGCAGGTTGCGGTCGAGCAGTTACTTGATGAAAACGGCGCCGCTGGCTTCGTGTCGGTCCGCGCCGCGATCTCAATATTGAGGCAACGCGTCGACACCGACCTCTCGGATGACGAACTTGAGAAGCTGGTCGTAGCAGCCGCTGCGATGCGCCGTACAGCGATCCAGCTTGATCGGCGCCGCACCTAGATTTTGTGGTTCCCCGTTCGCCTCCGCAGTTTGACCAGCTCAGTCGGCCAGGCTGACTGTCTGGGAATGTCTTGGTGTACCGCCCGAGGCTTGCGGAGTTGGGAGGACCTGAGGTGGTAGGCATGCCCGGCGCGCGCCCGCTAGTCCGCTCGAAGCAACCAGGAATCCTCGTCCTTGAAGCCGAGCGTGCCGAATGACTCGCCAAGCCAGCTCGACTCAAACGGCTTCGATCCTATTCGGACTGGCTGGTGACCGACAGCCAGGCTGCATTCTGTGACGAAATCGACTGCTCGGCGCTGTTCGAGGAGGCAATGACAACGTAGGTGATCACGCTTTCGACGGGGGCCCAGCGCGGTCTCTTGCTCCACATCGACCCGGTTGAGCCGGTTTCCGCAACTTCCGTAGGAACCTGTCCAGTTGCGAGGAGTTCGAGAAGCGACAGGTCGCGATACCTTTGACCTGCCCCTCCCGAGATGCAAGCAGACCCGACCCCTATAGGTTCGGCCTGCTTACTCCGGCCCAAGCCTGAACCCGTCGCCTTCGCTCCCATTTAGGCGACGGGTTCTGTGTCCAAAGATTCAACTAAACGCGGACCAAGGTGGACGATCATCGGCGACGCCGAGCGGGGCGCTGACGTCAGGGCTTCGTGACTGTTCGCGAAAGCGCTGGAGCTGATCATTCAATCGTTCGCCAATGAAGAGCTCGCCTTAAGCTATGCCGAAGCCGAAGGCCAGGACACGGCTACGCGGCTCGTGATGTCGTGATGATAAGCCGCGGAATAATTTGGCGCCTCTAGGCGTTCAGTTTAGTAGACGGTGGGCATATGCGATGACGCCTGCCGCCACGGAGTTGACCGTGCGAACCCTGGCTGCGATCGCTGTTGTCCTGGTTGCAATCATCATCGGACTGGCAAGCTACGCCTATTTCGGATTCTAC
>NZ_JAVIIW010000071.1:0-21417 GCF_033977205.1 Mesorhizobium album
AAGTTTCAATCCGACAATCGCCACCGCCGGTGGCCGGGCTTGCGGTTGGGTATCGCCGGACCATATCGGCATCAATCAGGGGCCGATCGCCCTGATGATCGAGAATTACCGGTCGGACTTCCTGTGGCGACTGATGCGCCGCGTGCCGGCCATCGCCACAGGACTGTACCGGGCCGGTTTTTCGGGCGGTTGGTTGTAAGAAGTGTAGCGCGACAATCTGGGAGAGAGGTGCGCGAGAATCTGGATGAGAATCTGGCGTCGCAGCGAATGTGATGATTGCGGCTTTGATTGACGCGCGCAATTGCCTTGTCAGGTGATTGTCGCGGCGCGTCAATCAGGAGCGATGTTGGCGGGTGTTGCGTATGAGGCGGGCCGCCCTGGCCCCTTTTCTGCGCTCGACCGCCTGGCGGCGCGGTGTCGCCCCGCTTTGCCTTCCTTCCCCTCACTTCCAGAACAGGCGGGTCTCTTTTACGTTTCGCCAAACGGCCTTTGCGCCGCCCCAGCCGTGTTCGGCGCGCACCTGGCTCGCTCCGATCGTCCAGCCAATGGCACGCTGCGCGGCCGGATCGCCGGCAGAGGCATCCGTTCCCGGTGGCGGCATCGTTCAAATCACCAAAGACCGTCTGAAGTTTCCTTCTAGTCCATCAACCAATAGCCGCCAGCCTCGTCAAATGTGATGAGGATCTCGGGACTAACCAGCCCGGGACACGCGTTGTCCTTGGAGTAGGGTACGAAACGCCCACGATAGAGCAAGCCTCGCCGCGGGGCCGCTTGAAGTAGCGGGACGTCAGGGCCTGGCGCTCTCTAAATCGGAGAAATCCAATGGCACTCCTTGGAATGCGCACCGTCGCATTTGCGGCGGCGCTTGGATTGTTGTCGACCGCAGCGTCGGCGGCAACGGTGGTGAACGTCCAGCTTTGGGACCAAGGCGCGGGCAAGGTGATGAGGACCGACATGGCCTACCAAGCGCCGGGCCTCGATTTAACAAAGGCGACGATGGGAGTGAAGTTGTCGCGGTCCAGCGCCCCAGCCGGCGCGGTGACGTTCCAGGTCGCCAACACTTCGAAGGATACCGTCCATGAGATGGTCGTCATGCATCTAAAGGATCCGGCGGACCCTCTCCCTATGTCCAGAGCCAAGGTGGACGAAAGCAAGGCTGACAAGAAGGGGGAGGTCCCCGAACTCGCCGCAGGTATATCGGGCACGCTGACCGTGACCCTGAAACCGGGCAAGTACCTGTTGATCTGCAATCAGCCGAAACACTTCGCCGCCGGCATGTGGGCCCAGTTTGAAGTCACCAAGTAGGCGACGCGGGCTGGCTTTGCGCTCCGTGCCCAGGGGCGTCGTCTCACGACTGCGGAGGCCCACATTTGCTATTTCGTCGCGGCAGACGAAAGCCTGGCGACCGCCATTCGGCCTCTACCAGACTGTGCCTCTCGAGATTTTCGGGAATAGAGCCGAGCAAGGGGGCGTTGAAGGTCATGAAGGGTGATGACCCTTCAAAAAACGCCGCCCCTTGCCCGTGCTGAAACCTCCCGAACACCTCAAGGTCGGGCATCGGGCGGCCGCTGAACATCCTTTCAACAATTGGAGAAACCACGATGCGAACGCTTATGATCTTTGCAGCGCTTTCGCTGCTTGCCGGCCCCGCGTCAGCAGCCGATCACCTCTTCACCGCCACGGCGGCCGGCGGCTTGACGACCTCGAGCCAACCGTTCCAGAACGGCGTAAACAACAGTGCTCCGACAGCCGACGCTGTGCCGGGCCAGGGTAGTCCGCTGTCGGGGGCCGAGCATACCGTACCGGCGACTGACACGCAGACGGGCGCCTCACTCAAGACCCCGCCGTCGGTGACTCAGGGCAAGACGGCACCATCCGCTAGTTCCAGGTAAACTGTCGCGTTGCCTCCCGGATTATGGGCGGGGGTATGCCGTGTAAGCTTTGTCTGAAAATACTGGTAGAGGTGTCGCAGACGCATCTGGGCGACGCGCTGCTCGTCCCGCTCATTGGCCCCACAAAATCCCGCAACGAGGCTGGCGATGCCTCGCTTCCGCCCTCAAGCCCAACAAGCACAGGGAGGTAGGAAAATGCCGTACAGCATCAAGCCGCTTGGCTGTGATCCGGCGCGGATCAAAGGCATGTCGGAACGACTTATCGTCAGCCACTACGAGAATAACTACCAGGGAGCCGTAAAGCGGCTGAACCTCATCGAAGAGCAGCTCGCGGAGATGGATTTCGGGACCGCGCCAGGCTTTCTCGTCAACGGCCTGAAGCGCGAGCAACTTGTCGCGATGAATTCGATGATCCTGCACGAGCTGTTTTTTAACGGGCTCGGCGAGCAAAGCGCGCCGGAAGCGCCTTTGCGCGATGCCTTGGAGCGCGACTTCGGCTCATACGAGCGGTGGCGGAGCGAATTCATGGCCATGGGCAAGGCGCTAGGCGGAGGGTCCGGCTGGGTGCTGCTCACATGGTCGCCGCGCGACAACAAGCTCGTCAATCAGTGGGCATCCGACCATTGCCACACCTTGGCGGCGGGCCAGCCGATGCTGGCGCTCGATATGTACGAGCATTCCTATCACATTGACTTCGGCGCCAAGGCCGGCGGCTATGTCGACGCGTTCAGGGAGGCCGTGCGCTGGGCGAATGCGACGGCGCTCTACGAACGCTACAGCCGGGCGAGCTGAATCGTTAGGCAATGCAATGCGCACGGTTACCGTGGCTTTCGCGCTTGCAGGGATGGTCCAGGCTGCCACGGTCGGCTGCCAGGCAGCGGATGCGCCACTGGTGCAAGTGCAAACCATCCCGCTGGAAAACGTTCGCGGCCGGATCGACCACATGGCCGTCGATATTGCCGGGAACCGCCTGTTCGTCGCCGAGCTC
Source organism: Mesorhizobium album (assembly GCF_033977205.1). NCBI lineage: Bacteria > Pseudomonadati > Pseudomonadota > Alphaproteobacteria > Hyphomicrobiales > Phyllobacteriaceae > Mesorhizobium > Mesorhizobium album. Next base: position 2,881 of record NZ_JAVIIW010000071.1, read on the forward strand.
GGGAATGACAGCGTCGATATCGTCGACCTCAAGTCCGGCAAGGCCTCTCGCAAGATCAACAACCTGAAGGAGCCGCAAGGAATCGCCTATCTAAGTGACGGTGACTTGATCGTCGTCGCCAATGCCGCGGACGGCTCGGTGCGATTTTTTCGGGCTGCCGATCTCGCCGCTCTGGGGACCGTTGCCCTGGGAGACGATGCCGACGATGTCCGGACCGACACCGCCGGCGGCAGGGTGCTTGTTGGATATGGCCATGGAGGCTTGGCAGTGATCGACCCAACCAATCGATCCCTGACGGGCGAGATCAAACTTATTGGACATCCGGAAGGATTTGAAATCGACCAAAAGGTGAACCGTGCCTTCGTCAACGTACCTGAGGGACATCAGGTAGCGGTCCTCGATCTTCGATCCGGCAAACTGGTCTCGACCTGGAAATTCGCCGGCCTTGGCGGGAATTTTCCCATGGCGCTCGCCGCCCCGGGCGGGCCGCTCGCCGTTGTTTTCCGCAGTCCCCCGAAACTGGTGCTGCTCGACCCCGCAACGGGTTCGGTCGAGCAGAGCGTCGATACGTGTGGCGACGCCGACGACGTCTTTTTCGACGGCAAACGGCAGCGCTTCTATGTGAGTTGCGGCGACGGGACGGTTGATGTCATTGAGCGCCGTGCGGTTGGGCTGCGAGCAATCGGTCGCGTTCGAACGTCCAGCGGAGCCAGAACGTCTCTCTTTGTGCCTGAACTGGACAGGCTCTTTGTCGCGGCGCGTGCCGGAGGGCCAGAATCGCAGGCTGCTATTCTCGTATTTCGCACGTCTCCGTGAACGGTAGGTTGCGGGCGAAGCCCACGGCGGTGCTTCCTCACAGCGAGCATGTTAGCCGCCGGCAGTTCGTCCACCTGAGATGGCGCGACCATGACCTCCAGTGTTGTCGCAGACGATGTCCGCTTTCGGGCAGTGGCAAACCCGACCCCTACGGCTGACATTGAGGCGCAAAGCCGACCTCCCGTTCCGAAGCGCTCAGAAACCGATAGGTACAGGAATGACCTAGCGGTGCCCGGTTTCATTTCGTCCGGCGCGCCAAATTCCGCCGAATCCACCTTTTCCGCCGCGCCAGACCTCTGGCAAAACATCTCGACCGCTTAGTAGGTGATCTTCGGGTACCAGTCTGTCCCTCGACCTCCCGGCGTCCAGTCCAGGACGTTCCACAGCATCATCAGGTCCGGCTCGGTTGTCGGGTCTTTGCCCGGATCGGCTGACTCGAAACCCAGCTCCGCGCCCCAGAAGTGCCGAATGGTTCCGTCGCGCCGGGTGAAGACGTTTTCGGCGGCGGTGTCGGTCCCATCGTCCATGATCGCGTGGTAGTCCCGGCTAAAATTCCCGTTGACGTCGGCGTAGAGAGGCAGGTTCTTCCAGCCACGCTCCACCTTGAAGGCGATCTGCCGCTCGATGGCCGAAAGGCCGACGACGGCGAGGGCGATCCGCTGGCGGAGGTGGTCGGCGTTGCCGTCCAGGCAGCTCAAGAGCGCGGTGCACATGGGGCAAGGGCGCTGGCGCTTGGGGCCATACATCCAGTTGTAGACGAATAGAGTGTCCTTATCGCCGAAGAGCTCCTCGAAGCCGACGGGATTGGCGCCGGCCACGCTACTGGCTTCGCCGATGAACTGATAGTCGCCCTTCACCTCGCCGCCAGGCGGCAAGGCGCGACGCTGGGCGGCGACGCGCGCGATGTGGCGGTTGAGTTCGATCTCCTCGATCAACAGGGCCTCGCGCGCGTTGCGGTACTCGGCGCTCTCGTTCGGCTGGCGGGCGCGGTTCTTGCGAGCGATCGCAGCAGCGGGTTGCAGGGCGGAACCATCGGCCATGACCTTGTCTCCTTTCCAATCCCTTTCAACTGGTCACCCGCCTTGGGGTTCCGCCTGGATCGCTGCGCGCGATACGCAGACTGTCTTATTAGACGTTACTTTATTGGGCTTCGTAGAGTTCCAACGGCAATCCATCCGGGTCGCTAAAGAAGGTGAAGCGCCGATCCGTATATGGGTCGATCCGGATTGGCTCTACGGCAACGCCGGCGGCTTCCAGGCGCACAACTACGGGGTCGAGGTTCGCCACGGCAAATGCCAAATGCCGCAGCCCTGTCGCCTCTGGATAAGACGGCCGCGGCACTGGGGCAGGGAAGGAGAATAATTCCAGCTGGGCGGATCCGATCCGCAGGTCGGCCTTCCAAGACTGCCGCTCTTCCCGATAGACCTCGCGGATCAGGTCCAGGCCGAGAAGCTCGACATAGAACCGTCGCGACCGATCGTAGTCGGTGCAGATAAGCGCGACGTGGTGAATGGCGTCCAGCATCTTTCGAACTCTAGCCAAGCTGGGCTTTGGGGCCAAGGCAACCACTTTGTTGCTGTCGTCGCTGAGAGGGTCGCCTTATCCCTGCGGATATTCATCCTCGCCGAGTCGGCTTGATGTCGGCGTAGCTAGCAAGCAAATCATCATGTCGGCGACTTCGCGATAGGCAGTTATCAACGCCGATCTTGCCAGAGCTGTCGCGCGGGAAAGTCTCATGTCGGCTTTTCGAGCACAACATCTGCCCAAGGTAGACGTACGGCAGCTTTCAGGATTGGCTCGCGGGTCGTTGTATGGCGACAGTTGAGGCGCGTTGCTGACTGGCAGTTTGGGGACGACAGCGGACCGGCAGATATTGGCGTCGCGAAAACGACAGCGGACAATCGGGTGGCGGCAGTACTCGCGCACCGGAAGTCCCTGCCCATTGGTCGACGCAATGAGCCTCGTACACGACGATGAGCGATGGCCGCTTCTACTTGAAGCAAGCACGTTCGTCCTCGCTCCTGATGACAAAAAGCACTCGGGAGCCAGATAGAGCCTTTGTTCGCGCCATTTCAGCAGTGAAGACCGGATTTGCCGTTCGTCGACGCTTTGGTCGCTATTGATGACGCTTTGGTCGCTATTGATAAAGTGGCCGGGACTTCCTGGCCAACAGATCAGACACCTGTTCCGACATCAGAGTTTTCAGAAGGCTTCCACGCTCGCGACCGGTTACGTTGCGATGTCGGCGGAAATTCACGACCCCTGATGTGCTAGGGTCAAAATCCTGGTCTGATCCTGCCTGAGGCCTGTCAGTTCGTTGGTCGCGTACTGCCGAATTGAGCGGTTGCGGGAAGCAGCCGCTGCGTCGAAACGGGCTATGAAGTAGCGGTAGTCGCCTACTTCGTGGCGGATGAATCCTCTATCGAAGTCTGCGCTCGGAATCGATGTAAAGCGCCTTTGGACCCTGAGATGCGTCGCCGACAGCCCGTTCGAAAGCGGAACGCCTAACCGGCTTGCAACCGGTCTCAGCCTGGACTCCGCCTGACGGTGTCGTTCGAGGAGATAAGTACCAAGCTCTCGGACTGCGGGGGTCTGCGACCGCCTTTGGGCAATCCTTCCCATATCCTGCTGCTGAATTTCGATTTGGATCGCCCACTCCAGGAAGGCGCGGTCAGAACGGCTCTGGGAATAAGCGGGCGTGGTCTCTGAAACTCCGGCAGCAAGAAGCAGTCCAAGGAGTGCGCGGAGCACCCCCTTGCCATGATGGGCAGCAACTCTAGCAAAAGAGAGCTTCACGTCGACATCCATCGGTTCCTGGCTTAACACCTGTGCACCGCCGACGACTGCCGCGACAGTCGTCCACCGAATAGCCAGCCATCCAGTCAGTGCACGAAGCGACTTCTCAGCCAGGCAAAAATACCATTGCCGATGACGATCCTGCGGACGCGCCCGGCAGCCCAGCTGGCGGGCATGGTTGCGCCGACATGGCAGCTGCAGACGATTTCATGCAGTTGCCAATCGGAGAGCTCAAAGAAGCGTTTGGCTTCGCCATAGGTATCGGACTGCAAGCCCGAAGCCCTGAGCAGCGGGTCCTCAAAAGCGACAGTGAGCGGTGATCCTGCCGCGCGTGCTTCTTCGCGGACGGCTATATGAAGATGCTCGGTGCTGGTGAGCGCGGCGAGGCTTCGGAACGGGTTCCGGTCAAGCAGTTCTGCCCATCTCTCTATCCTTTGTGTCCTTGTTCTAAGCGGCGAGAGCGGATTGACATCCGCGACTGATTGCAATTGGTCGAGCGTTTGGTGTTTCATGACTGGGCTCCCATCTGGCCGGTTATCCTGATGCGAGGTAGGCAGGCCCGCATGTGGCCGGCTGAAATCAATACCGATCGGGTCGGATGGTTCCGAATTCTACTGCGATGTCGGCGGCGCGACAGCGGCCGGCCTGGTGGCATGTCGCTGCCGGTCGGATGGCGTGGTTGCGTTCTTGTCGCCTTGCCATCCATGCCGGCAAGGCTTTCTCTGAGGAAAACGCTTGAGGCCCGCGATAGGGCAAGAGGCAGTGCCGATCACCCCTCGCTCGTGAGCGCGGATTGGTTCTCCCTTGGTGTGCGGATTGCAACGACGATACCTTCGGTTCAGCACGTCGCAACGAAGATTTGGAATGATCGTCTCGTCCATAAGGGTATTGCCCCCGACTCGGGGACCGGGCGATCACCCGTTCACGGTCTCAGCAGGATCGAGCCGACGGTCGCGCCCGTCTCGAGCTGCGCTTGGGCCTTGGCCGCTTCGGCGAGCGGAAGCTCGACGCCGATCTTGATCTTCAAGCCCCGTCCAAGCTCCTCGAACAAGGCCGTCGCGGCGAGAGCGTAGGATTTAGGGTCGTTGGCATAGGCAAAGGAACTGGGCCGTGCGATCGACAATGACCGTCGGGGCCCCAACTCGCCAAGCGCGATCGCGGGCAGCGTTCCGCTGGCCTGGCCAACGCTCGCGATCGTTCCGAAAGGCTTCATGACATCGAGCGTGCGTGTCAGCGTTTCGCCGCCCACGCCGTCGTAAGCCACATCGACGCCGGCGCCGCCGGTCAGACGCCTCACCTCCGCGACGAAATCGGTTTCGCGATAAAGCAACGCGTGATCGAGACCTTGGCTCACCGCGAGTTCGGCTTTTTCGTGCGAGCCGACCGTGCCGATCACCGTTGCGCCGAGACGCTTTGCCCATTGAGTTAGAATCAATCCCAATCCGCCTGCGGCGGCATGGACCAGGACCACCATACCCGGCCGCACCGGGCAAACGCGATGGAGCAACATGTGTGCGGTCACGCCGCGCAACATGGCGGCCGCCGCGATATGGTCGTCGATGCCGTCGGGAATGCGCACCAGCCTGTTCGCCGGCAAATTGCGGGCCTCCGCATAGCTGCCTAGCGGCAGGCCTGCATAAGCGACACGGTCGCCCGTGCGAAGCATTCTCACATCGGCCCCGACGGCTTCCACAACGCCGGCGCCCTCCACGCCGAGAACAACGGGCATGGCAGGCACGGGGTAGAGGCCCATACGTTGGTAGATGTCGACGAAGTTGACGCCGATCGCGGTCTGGCGCAGCCGAACCTCGCCCGCAGATGGTGGCGGAAGGTCCGCGTGTACCGGCTTGAGAACCTCGATCCCGCCGATGGCGGTCATGGCAATGCTGAGGGTCATCATTGATCTCCTGGGTAAGGTGACCAATTAGGCGCGCGAAGTCTCGGCTGGAAAATTCCTTATCCGTGCGCAGGTTCTGTGCAAAAATTCGCACATGGATTGGGATGACCTTCGCTTCTTTGCCGAGTTGGTGCGCCAGGGCAATCTTTCGGCGACCGCCCGCCGGCTTCGCAGCGACCACTCGACAGTGGCAAGGCGGATCGACAACCTTGAGCGGGCGCTCAACATGAAGCTGTTCGATCGCCTGCCACGCGGTTATGTGCTCACTGTCGAAGGCGAGCGCATTGCCGAGCGGGTGGGCGTGCTCGAAGAGGCCGTTTTCTCAATTCAGCGCCTTGAAGGCGGCGATGCAGCGATCGAAGGCCGGGTGAGGATCAGCGCACCGCCTGCCTTCGCTAGCCTCTGGCTGGTCCCGCGGCTTGCCGCCTTGCGGAGGGATCATCCAGGTCTTGTGCTCGACGTGGTCGGTGCCACCGCCGCCGCAAGCCTGGTCCGGCACGAGGCCGACATTGCGTTGCGGCTCTCACGGCCAACGGACGGGGCCCTAAAGACACGAAATTTGGGGCGTCTGCGTTATGGAATCTATGGTGCGTGCAGCTATCTGGACGAGGTCGTTGAGGAGGATCGGGTCTTCCTCGCCTATGATGAAGCGCTTGAAGCCTCGCCGCAGCAGCGCTGGCTGCGCAAAATCGCGCAAGGGCGCCCGATTGCAATGCTTGCCAACGATCTGGTGTCGTTGATTTCGGCAGAGCGAGGAAGCCACGCGCGAAATGTGGCTCATCTATCATCCCGACATCGGCCGTTCCGCCCGCATTCGTGTCGTCATTGACCATCTCGCAGCCATCACCCAGTGTCTGCGGTGATTTGGCAGAGTTCGTGGGCGGGCTCGCGCGCTTTACGGACCCGCTGAACTGGACTTGCTCCAGCGGGTGTTTAATCGTTTGTGCGATGAACGCCGTCTAGCCAAAAAAGACAGCACACAGCCAGAGCTATTGGCTGCGGAAGTCCTTAGCGTCTTCGATGACGGGACCACGGTTGAAACAGACCTGTTGAGGGCCATATCCAAGCGGTGCCGAGCTTAAATTTCAAATTGAGCCACTACCAAGTGCCGATACCTCCGTGGGGCCGGTGATCGCCGGCCACGCGACAGCGTGGCAGCTGGCCGGATCAACCGGACTGAGCAGCGCGGCGCCGGATTATCCAGCGTATGCCGAACAACGCACTGAGCGATGCTGCTCCGATCGCGAGCAACATCGGTGGGATGAAGAAAACCAGGACAAGGCAGCCAAAAAGCCCGAACCAGGAAAAGAATGGCGAGGTCAGGCGTTGTTCGCGGGAAAGCTGCAGCGCAGCAAAGTGGGTGATCGCAAACCAGACCAAAAGATAGAAACTCGCGAGCGGCAGGATCTGCCGCAAGTCGAAGAACAGCACCAAAACGAACGTCACAGCGCCGATTGCCAGCACGGCGTGTCGAGGAACGTTGAAACGCGGATGCTGCTCGCCGAGCCAATGAGGCATTTCATGCGCTTCGCCCATGGCCAGCCCCACCCGTGAAGCGCTGAGCAGGTCGCTGATCAGCTCATTGATCGATGCGAGCCAAGCGGCGGCCAGGATGACCCATCCGCCCCAACTGCCAACGGCGCGCGTAGCAGCCTTGAACAACGGCACGTCGTCCTTGCCCAGCTCCGCGCCGCCGAGTACGCCCAAGGTGACTGCTGCGACGGCATAGAAGACAATCGCGGCAATCGCGATACCGCCGGCGATCGAGAATGGAATTGTCCGTCGCGGATCCCTCATCTCGCCAGCCATGATCGCCGTGCGCATGAAGCCATCCCAGGCCCAGAAGAAGATTGCCGCGCCCCCCATGAACTCGAGTGGTCCCGTCTCGAATCTTGGCGAAAGGTTTGACACCTCGACATGCGGCAGCGAAAAGCCGACGAAGACAAATAGCAGCGCGACAATCAGCGCCATCAGGCCAATCACCACCCTGCTCGTGAAGGATATGCCGAAGGAGTTGAGGGCCACGGCGACCAGGACAATCGCTGCTGCGCTGATGTGGATGGGAAGACCGGGAACGGCCTGCGCCGAATAGTAGGCGAAGGCCAACGCGACCACGCTTGTGCCAACGATACCCTGCCCGAGGTAACAACAGCCCGCGATGAAGGCGAGTGAATCATAGCGGAATGCGCGCGCCCAGACAAAAGCCCCGCCGGCCTTCGGGAAGTTCACCCCGAGCTGCGCGCCGCTGACCCCAGTGCTCCATGCCACCAGGGCGCCCGGAATCATTGCAATGAGAAGTGTACTGCCGGCGTGGGCGGCAGTTGCGCCCAATGCTCCAAAGATTCCGGTGCCGATGATCATCGCTGCGGTGAGCAGCGTTGCCGCAATGCGACCTATCTGGCGCGCAGATGTGTTTTGTGGTCCCGCACCATCCTTATCAAGTACCCTACCAACCGGCTTCTTCATTGTGTGGACAATTCGAAGGGAGCGACGTTCTGCCAGCGCTGAGGAATTTGCGGTCCTTCGCTGTTTCTGAATGATGCGTCGCAAGCCTTAGTTTCATCGCGAGACGGCCAGACTGGGCATCCAGCACGATCCTGACGATGACCTTGTCCTTGTGAAGCATTGCCAGGGTCGACCGCACGCGCGGCGGGCAGAATGCACCTGCATGGATAAGCAACCCGCGCCATTGTTCGAACCCATGGGCGTCCTCGCTCGTGATGAATCTAGGTCGCCAAGATGCGTGGAGAAGACACCGACAGCGGCGATATCGTGATCTTGGCGCTGAGCAGTCCCCAATGTGGACTGGCGGCGGTGCTAGGTTCGCAGTCGATGAAATTCACGGCCGTGGAATTCAACTGTGGCCTTCCTTTCACGAGGAGGGGCGAAGGACGAGAATAGCAGCCTGCGGTTCGAACCATCCGGCACGCGTCGCGACAAAGAGCCTGCCCAGTTCAGGTACAAAGAGGGATGTTCTTGCTCCGCTGGACGTTCGAACGCGACCGATTGCTCGTAGCCCATCCGCGCCGCGCTCAATGACATCGACCGCGCCGTCACCGCAGCTCACGTAGAAACGCTCCCGTTTGCCGTCGAAAAAGACGTCGTCGGCGTCGCCACAGGTATCGACGCTCTGCTCCGCCGAACCCGTTATGGGATCGAGCAACACCAGTTTCGGCGGGCTGCGGAAAACAACGGCGACGGGCCCGCCCAAGCCAGCTAGCGCCATGGGAAAATTCCCGCCAAGGCCGGCCAATTTCCAGGTCGAGACCAGTTTGCCGGATCGAAGATCGAGGACCGCTACCTGATGTCCCTCAGGTACGTTGACGAAGGCACGGTTCACCTTTTGGTCGATTTCAAATCCTTCCGGATGTCCAATAAGTTTGATCTCGCCCGTCAGGGATCGATTGGTTGGGTCGATCACTGCCAAGCCACCATTGCCGTATCCCACGAGCACCTTGCCGCCGGATGTGCGGACATCGTCGGCGTCGTCCCCCAAGGCAACGGTCCCAAGAGGGGCCAGGTCGGCAGCCCGAAAGAATCGCACCGAGCCGTCCCCGGCATTGGCGACGACGATCAAGTCACCGTCACTTAGATAGGCGATTCCTTGCGGCTCCTTGAGGTTGCTGATCCTGCCAATGGCCTTGCCGGACTTGAGGTCGACGACGTCGACGCTGTCATTCCCGAGCTCGGCGACGAACAGGCGGTTCCCGGCAATATCGACGGCCATGTGGTCGATCCGGCCGTGGACGTTTTCCAGCGGGATGCTTTGCACTTGGACAAGGGGCGCATCCGCTGCCTGGCAGACGCCCGTTGCCGCCTGGATAATCCCTGCAAGCGCGAAAGCCGCGGTAGCCGTGCGCATCGCATCGCCTGACGGTTCAGCTCGCCCGGCTGTAGCGTTCGTAGAGCTCCGTCGCATTCGCCCAGCGCACGGCTTCCATGAACGCGTCGACATAGCCGCTTGCCTTGGCGCCGAAGTCAATGTGATAGGAATGCTCGTACATATCGAGCGCCAGTATCGGCTGGCCCGCCGCCAAGGTGTGGCAATGGTCGGATGCCCACTGATTGACGAGCTTGTTGTCGCGCGGCGACCATGTGAGCAGCACCCAGCCGGACCCTCCGCCTAGCGCCTTGCCCATGGCCATGAATTCGCTCCGCCACCGCTCGTATGAGCCGAAGTCGCGCTCCAAGGCATCGCGCAAAGGCGCTTCCGGCGCGCTTTGCTCGCCGAGCCCGTCAAAAAACAGCTCGTGCAGGATCATCGAATTCATCGCGACAAGTTGCTCGCGCTTCAAGCCGTTGACGAGAAAGCCTGGCGCGGTCCCAAAATCCGTCTCCGCGAGCTGCTCTTCGATGAGGTTCAGCCGCTTTACGGCTCCCTGGTAATTGTTCTCGTAGTGGCTGACGATAAGTCGTTCCGACATGCCTTTGATCCGCGCCGGATCACAGCCAAGTGGTTTGATGCTGTACGGCATTTTCCTACCTCCCTGTGCTTGTCGGGCTTGAGGGCGGAGGTCTCGAAGGCCGAGACGGCCAGAGATCCGGCCCTCTCAACCGCTCGCGAGATGAATCTTGTCGAGCGCCGTCCTGAGCCCACGCGCGAGCTTCTCCACGTCGTCATTGGCCCAGAAATGCATGAAGAACAGGCGAGGCTCCTCGTTCAGCATGTGACTGTGAAGGGCGGTCACCTCGATGCCGTTGTCGCGCAGGGCGCGCAGCACCGGATTGACTTCGCTCGCGACCAGCACGAAGTCCCCGGTGATCGCCGCCTTCCCGTTGCCCGTCGGCTGGAAATTGATGGCGATGGCCGAGCCCATCGCCTCTGGCACTTGCATGCCAGCGTCCGTTATCGTTTCGGACCTCGGGACGCTGACCTGGTAGACACCCCCGCTCACCTTGCCCTTGTGGCCGAGTATCTGGTCGACCTTGGACGTATCGAGGTTGATGGATGTTGAGGGCGTACCGGATGATGCCGCGGAGAGCGGCGTCTGGCTTTCCCGCAGCCCGGCGTTGACGGCTGTCGCCAGCTTCACGGGATCGCCATGGCCTTCGATGTGCATGTACATCGTGGCGGGCTGGGAACGCAGCAGGTGATTGTGAACGGCTGTGATCTCGATCCCGTTCTCGACCAGCTTCAACATCACGGGATTTACCTCGGTCTGGGTCAGAACCAGGTCGCCCATCACCATTGCGTCTTTGTCGCCCATTGCCTCGAACGCTACCCAGGAGCCAAGCGCGAGCGACGGCTTTATCTCGACGCCGTCGAGGGTCACTTTGAGATCCGAACGGGGCAGCCCGACCCGGTAGACGCCGCCGGGCATCTCGGTGCCTGATTTGCCGAGCGCCTGTGCCACCGCCTTCCAGTCAGGTGCCGCCAGAACGGGCTGGGCGACTCCTAGGGAAGCCGCCAACGCGAGGCCAGCTACGATTTTTCCATGCATGGTTTTGCTCCTGTGGTCTGCCCCAGGTGCCCAAATGGAAAACGTCCGCCGTTCCGAAACTCCGCCGCGCTCGCGGGATCGTGATGCGCGCCGGATCGGTCACGCCGCGGGCTTTGTCGCCGGAGGCCAGCTGTGCTTCTCGGCCTTCCTGCCCGAAGCCCAGGCATAGAGCGCATCGTAGATGACAAAGCCATGCCTCAGTACCTCGTGGTCGTCTGGCGTTACGTCCCGGAGGCCCATCGAGATCGCCAGCAGCCCGGCCGATTGCGGCGTCAGGTCATGTCGGTCAGTGTCGGCGCCCCGGACGATGGCGGCGATGGTCACGATTGCCGGATCGCGATCAAGCTCGTGCTTCTCGACAAACGTATCGAAGCTGCAGCCGTCATCTACGTGCGTGTATTCCACCCCCGGCACGTCGTAAGGAATGGCGCCTGTCTCCTTTGCGACCTTGGTGACCTGATCCGGCGGAACGAACAGGAATTCAGGCTCCTTGTCGATGAAACGCGCGATCAGCCAGGGACAGGCGATGCGGTCGATGACCGGGCGTTCGCGAGTGACCCATTTCATGATGCAGTCCTTCCTTGTTGAGCGTAAGGTCGGGCGGTCGGCGCTCCGACCACATGCTAGGCGGCTATCCCACCAGCGTGCAAACGCTGGCTACCAGTCGGTCGGCGAGGCCATCGAGACGGGGCGGCTTGAAGGGCAACGGCATGATCCGGGTGCACGGCGTCCTCCCCAGACATGCTATGGCGGACGCTACACCCAACCAGTTGGTGATACAAGTGTTGCAATTCGATTTTTCGGGATGATACACTTTCTGCACGGGCGCTTGGCAGAACTGCGTGTCACCTCCGACATCCGTTGAGGAGTTTCGGAAAATGAGCGGCTCTCAGCACTCGACGTATAAGCCCAAGACCGGGATCGGACGCTGGTTCGACTCCCGTATGCCGTTGCCCAGGCTGGTCTATGACAGCTTCGTCGCCTACCCGGTGCCGCGCAACCTCAACTACATGTGGACGTTCGGCGGCATCCTGTCGATCATGCTGGCCTCGCAGATCCTGACCGGCATCGTGCTGGCCATGCATTACACGTCCGACACCAATCTCGCCTTCAATTCGGTCGAGACGATCATGCGCGACGTGAATTCGGGATGGCTGCTGCGCTACATGCACGCCAGCGGCGCCTCGTTCTTCTTCATCGCCGTCTACATCCACATCTTCCGCGGGCTCTATTACGGCTCCTACAAGGCGCCGCGCGAGCTGCTGTGGATCCTCGGCTGCATCATCTATCTCCTGATGATGGCTACCGCCTTCATGGGCTACGTGCTGCCTTGGGGCCAGATGAGCTTCTGGGGAGCGACCGTCATCACCAGCTTCTTCAGCGCCATTCCGCTGGTCGGCAACTGGATCCAACAGCTCCTGCTCGGCGGTTTTGCCGTCGACAACCCGACGCTGAACCGCTTCTTTTCACTCCACTACCTTCTGCCGTTCATGATCGCCGGCGTCGTCGTGCTGCACATTTGGGCGCTGCATGTCACCGGCCAGTCGAACCCGACCGGCATCGAGGTCAAGTCGAAGACCGACACGGTCGCTTTCACGCCCTACGCCACCATCAAGGACGCGTTCGGCATGATCGTGTTCCTGTTCGTCTTCGCCTATTTCATCTTCTATATCCCGAACTACCTCATGGCTCCGGACAACTACACCGAGGCCAACCCGCTGAAGACGCCGGCCCACATCGTTCCGGAATGGTACTTCCTGCCTTACTACGCGATCCTGCGCGCCATCACCTTCAACATCGGGCCGATCAACTCCAAGCTCGGCGGCGTGCTGTGCATGTTCGGCGCCATCGCCATGCTGTTCCTGGTTCCGTGGCTCGACACATCGAAGGTGCGCTCGGCGATCTACAGGCCCTGGTACAAGCTGTTCTTCTGGCTGTTCGTGGCCGACGCAATCCTGCTTGGCTGGCTGGGCTCGCAGCCCGCCGAGGGTGCCTACGTCTTCATGGCGCAGATGGGAACGCTGTTCTACTTCGCCTTCTTCCTGGTGATCATGCCGGTGCTCGGCATGATCGAGACGCCGCGGCGCGTGCCGAACTCGATCACCGAGGCGGTGCTGGAGAAGAAGCACAAGGGAGCCGGAGGGCCTCCCGCGGGTGCGACTGCCGCGCCCAAGGCCAAAAGCTGAACAAGATACCAGCCCGTGCCCTCATCGCTCTTCTGGCGGCTTGATGTGGCGGAAAGCCGAAAGCAAGGCCAGGTCGTAGAGGATCTTCAGCACGCCGCAGATCACGAGAGGCCAAGCCTCGAACCCCGAGGCAAACAGCGCGCCGGCGATGGCCGGGCTCGCGGCGGCGGCAAGGCTTCGTGGCACCGACGTGACGCTCGCCGCCGCGGGCCGCTCCGGTGGCGTGACCACCGCCATCACATAGGAGGAGCGCGTCGGCACGTCCATCTGGGACAGCGCCGCGCGAACGAGATGTGCGTGAACACCATGGTGTTCACCTGCCCGATGCGGCTCGACAGCCACGCGGCGACCGGAAACGACACCGCCGACAAGACGCCCGACCAGAAGAAGAACACCCCGGCAGTCGACAGCGAAAGGCCGAACTTGCTGAACAGCCACAGGGCGATGAGCGACTGCACGGCGAAGCCGCCTGCGAACGCGTCGATGCTGAACAAGGCCGCTAGCCTGTAGACAATGCCGCGCGACGGCCCAAGCGCCGCGGCGGGCCTGTCCTGGGAAGAGGCTCGCGGGCCAGCTGGAATGCGCGCGTATACCAGTCCGCCGGCTACCCCAAGAACAGCGTACAGGACGAACACCGCCCTGAGCGCCACCAGGCGCGAGACGGCGAAAGCCACCAGGAAATCGGGGCTGGTCGCAGCAAGCGCGCCAACCGCGGCCGACAGCGCGCCCAACAGGCTGTAGCGCGCGAATGCCTTCGTGCGGTCCCTGTCCGCGACGAGGCGCGACAGGACAGCGTGCTCTAGGGGAACGAAGATGCTGACGCTGCCGGACGAGGGATTGATGGTGCCGAGGAAGGCCACGAGCAGAACGAACGCGTAGGTGCTTGATTGGGCAAAGGCGAGTCCGGTTGCGATCATCAGGCCGGACGCGGCTACAAGCAGGACGCGCCGATCTTTCCCTGCGGCCAGGTATCCGATGCCCAGTGTCAACAAAGCCGAACCCAGAAGCGCGGCGGTTGCGACAACGCCGATCTCCAGTGGTCCAAGCCCGATCGCCGCCAGGTAGGCGGGCAGGAGCACCGCCGCAAATCCGTCGCCAAAATCCCGAAGCGCCCGTGCCGCGTAGATGTTCGCGGCGCCACCCCTTCCTCCGCCTGAGGGAGCTTGTTGACATCGATCGGCTGAACCAAAACAGCTACCTTTGGGCTTCGGAGGGGCTTTAGCCATGAAGCGTGGCCGCAACGTCCTCGCCTGGGTACGTCACCGGGGCAGACGCTACGCTCGAATGGCAGATGATACAAGTGTTGCTATTCAAGCTTTCCATGATACGGTGTCTATATGGATGACGAGAAACCCGCAGACCAGCGCTGGCTGCTGCTGATCCACCAACTGCCGAGCAAGCCAGCCTACTTCCGGGTGAAGGTCTGGCGGCGGCTGCAGGGCATCGGCGCGGTCGCGGTCAAGAGCACGGTCTACGCGCTGCCCGCGAACGCCGAGACTCAGGAGGATTTCGAATGGCTCCTGAAGGAGATCGTCGAGGGCGGCGGCGAAGCCATGGTATGCGAGGCGCGGCTGATCGACGGGTTCTCGGACGACCAGGCGCGCGCTTTGTTCGATGCCGCTCGCGACGAGGACTACGGGGAAATCATTGCGGAAGCGAAAGCCCTGTCAACGCGGCTTGAGGCGGCCGCGCCAGCCGAGGACAGGGCCGAGCTCCGCACGCAGGCTGCGCGCCTACGCAAGCGGCTTGCCGATGTCGCGACGATCGACTTCTTCGGAGCGACGGGCCGCCTTTCGGCAGAGGGCCTGCTCGCGGAGCTGGAGCGCAGGCTCGCGGAGGACACTGACATGACCAGGCAACAGCCGGAACCACCGCCGCGGGCGCTTGATCTCAAGGGGAGGACCTGGGTCACGCGAAAGGGCGTGCATGTCGATCGCATCGCCTGCAGCTGGCTGATCCGCCGTTTCATCGATCCCGACGCCATCATCCGCTTCGTGCCGGGAAAGAGCTACGTCCCGAAAGCGGGGGAACTGCGCTTCGATATGTTCGAGGGGGAGATCACTCACGAAGGAGACCGCTGCAGCTTCGAGGTACTGCTGGCCCGCGCGGGCCTGGCCGATCCGGCGCTCGAGGCCATCTCCGAGATCGTCCATGACATAGACCTGAAAGATTCGAAGTTCGGTCGCGAGGAGACGACGGGCATCGCCAGCCTCGTGGCGGGAATCTGCGCGGCTAACGAGCGGGACGACCAGCGTATCGCCCAGGGCGCGGCGGTATTCGACAACCTCTATCAGTATTTCAGCACCAAGCGCGGCTAACCGGCAGGAGCAGGCAATGAACGAGATCAAACGCTTGAATGTCGCCACAGCCCAGTCTGCCGATGTGCCCGCACACGGGATTTCCTTCGGCGATGCCGTCCGCGTCTGGGCACGTGTCGCAGCCTTGAGCTTCGGCGGCCCTGTCGGCCAGATCGCGGTCATGCACAGGATCATCGTGGAGGAAAAGCGCTGGATCGGAGAAAACCGCTTCCTCCAGGCCCTGAACTATTGCCACCTCCTTCCAGGTCCGGAAGCACAGCAGCTCGCCATCTACATCGGCTGGCTTCTGCACAAGACCAAGGGCGGGTTGGTTGCGGGCATTCTGTTTGTGCTTCCCGGTGCTGTCGCCATCATGGCCCTCAGCTGGGTCTATGCAATTTTCGGCAATGTCGGGGCGGTCCAGTCGCTGTTCTTCGGGCTGAAGGCCGCAGTCCTGGCAATCGTGATCGAGGCCGTGCTCAGGATTGGTCGGCGCGCCTTGAAGAACAATGTCTTGAGGGGACTGGCCGCCGCGGCCTTTGTCGCGCTGGCGTTCTTTCATATTCCGTTTCCGCTGGTTGTTCTTGCAGCCGCCGTCATAGGCTTTGTCGGCAATCGAGCCGGCTGGGCCGCGTTTGCCTCAGGCGGTAACCATGCCAAGGTTGGCGGCAAGCAAGTCGCCGATGCCGATACAGCGCTTGGGGAGGAGACCCCCGCCCACGCGCGTCCAGCGATTGGCTGGTCCCTTAAGGTTGCGGGTATCTTCTTGCTGCTTTGGCTCGCTCCCACCCTCGCGTTGTGGGCCATGTTCG
Organism: Mesorhizobium album; assembly: GCF_033977205.1. Classification (NCBI taxonomy): domain Bacteria; kingdom Pseudomonadati; phylum Pseudomonadota; class Alphaproteobacteria; order Hyphomicrobiales; family Phyllobacteriaceae; genus Mesorhizobium; species Mesorhizobium album. The sequence continues at coordinate 19,126 of NZ_JAVIIW010000071.1, forward strand.
GGCAGGGAAATGTCTTTACGGATATAGGCTTCTTCTTCTCCAAGACGGCTGCTGTATCCTTCGGCGGCGCGTATGCGGTTTTGGCTTATGTGGCGCAGCAAGCCGTCGACCATTATGGCTGGCTGAAACCAGGCGAGATGCTGGACGGGCTGGGCATGGCGGAGACGACGCCCGGCCCGCTTATCATGGTCACGCAGTTCGTCGGCTTCATGGGGGCGTATCGCGCTCCGGGTTCGCTGAGTCCTTTGCTCGCCGGCACGCTGGGCGGATTGCTGACGACCTGGGTGACCTTTGTCCCCTGCTTCCTGTGGATCTTTCTCGGCGCGCCGTTCATCGAGAGTCTCAGGAGCAACAAGGCGCTGTCGGCGGCATTGTCAGCGATTACTGCTGCAATTGTCGGCGTCGTTCTCAACTTGGCAGTCTGGTTCGCGTTGCACGTGCTGTTCGCTCAGCTCCACGAGATTCATGGCTTTGGCGTTACTGTGGACGCCCCTGTGTTGAGCTCCGTGAAAATCGCCTCCCTGATCCTGACGCTTGGTGCGATGATCGCAGTCTTCCGCTTCAAGGTCGGCATGATCCCGGTCCTTGCGGGGTGTTCCATTTTGGGGGTGGTGTATGGGGTCTTCGGCGGGCCGATCTAGGCTGCGCGACATCGGGCGAGGCTTTCGAGTGTTGCAGATGGGAGCGGACAGCCCAGAGCTTGAAGGTCAAGCGCTATCGCAGGGCAGCGCCGCTGTGAAGGTCTTCCCCGGGCACCTTAATGACCTAGATTCAGGACCGTGAGCATGCCCGCGGATGCGAGCCGTAGCGCTGGCGTGAGCATCCTGTCCACCGCTGCTGGTCGGTATGGTGATGCTCGGCAAGACGGGGCCACCGACAGGATCGTGTTGGATGCCCGGTCGACCTGAAGGTGACGTGGTGACGATCAAGCATGCCCCGAAGGCAGCCGGGCGACCGCCAACGCCAAAGCGCTGGCGCAACGTCGCTCGCCTCGAATTGCCCACACAATGAAGAAGCCGGTCAGCAGGGCACTTGATGAAGGTGGTGCCTCGACCGAAATGGCGGCGACCCTCTCAGGCGCCAGATAGCGGGCGGGCGCCAGGACCCGCTCGCCTCATTTGGACAGGTGGCTTATTTCCGGCCTGAGGCTCTCTGACGACCGGCCTGCACCCCGACACCAGTGCGGCTCGCGCCATCTGATTCATTGTCCGCGATCAACGAAAGGTAACGCTCGAGAGCCTTCGCGAACTTGGCATGCCAGATATCATGCGCGGTAGAGAGATCCCCGTCCCGCAGGCTCTCGAAAAGCTTGACCACATACCTCTGGGCATCGCCCTTTCGATCCGTGTAGACGACTCCCAACTGATTGAATCGCCTGACGTCGGCCGTCAGCTCAGAAAAGTAGCGCATGGTCCGCTGCAGTCCCGTGGCGTCGATGATCGCCTGCTGGAACTCAAGATCGTTGCGAATGGTCTCGGCCTGGCTATCGAGCTTTGCGAACTTGACGGCATTCTCAGCGAGTTTCTCCAACCGCCTGAGGTCGGCCGTGGCCAGGCGGCCCGGCTCCGCGAGCAGATGATCCAGCGCAATTTTTCCCGGCGCCATCCGGATGTTGTAGACTTCGATGACGCTGTCGGCGTCCACCGCGCTGACGGATGCTCCCTTGAACTTTATGGCCGTGGCGGAAGCGACCCGGTTGGCGCTCGACGCGGGCGTGGACGCGCGCTCAAGATCCCGCAGGCGCTGAAGGGCGGCCGCGCCGACAGCGCGATCCTGCAGGAATATCTGCCGCGTTTCACCACCCGCGACTACCGGCGCACCGGCCGCATCGACAACATGGTGAAGGATTTAAGGTAAGGTGAAGGACGGCCAGGCCGACGCCTTCCGCGAGGACGTGATCAAGACCATCCTGCCGAAGTGGAAGCGTTCCCCGGCGCGCTCGACGTTCGCGTCAGCTTCGCCGAGAAGCGCGATGACGGCGCGCCGGAGTTCCCGATGATCCTGTCAATCAACTATCGCGACATGGCGGCGGTCGAAGCAGCCCTCGCGAGCCCGGCCCGCGCCGAATCGCGGACCGCGACCGAGGCGGTATTGGTTCGAAGGCCGCATCCACCACCACGTGACCATCGCAAACGAATTCCCGCTGGCCGGAGGCTAACCATATCGGCCAAGCCTGATACCTCGGCGTCGCCCGCAACGACACCTACAATCTCTATCTCGCCTATTATCTCGGCTGGTCGGCCTACGGCCGCGGCAATCGCGGCGACGCCGGCGTGCAGAACTACGCGCGCG
>NZ_JAVIIW010000072.1:0-21129 GCF_033977205.1 Mesorhizobium album
CAGCGACCAGGACTGGTCGCTGCTGGCCGACGCCTTCACGAACGCCGGCGGCACAGTGGCCGAGATGAACGCGATTGCGAATGTCAGCCAGGAATTCGAAGGCCTCTGCCCGGCCGCTGCGAAACTCTACGGCGCCGCCCTGTCGCTGCAGGGCGAGCCAGGGCGGCATATAAAAACCGCCCTGCTCTACGAGGTCGCGAAGAATTAAAGCATGTCTCCCGAAAGTGGGAACCGGTTTCGGGATAAAGACATGCGTAAAATCAAAAACCTAAAGCGCATGGAGCGAATCTGAAAGATCGCGATGCGCTTTAGACGTCGCGCCTTCCCGCCTTCCAGGGAGGCTGGCGGCTGCGTGCGGGCCACTCGAAGTTCGGGTGGTTCGGCGGCGCCACCCGTCTTTCGAGTTGCCGGGTCCTACTGGACCTTGATGGTCGCCCACATGCCGTTCATGAAATGATCGGGGATGTTGCAGAAAACCGCGTAGAAGCCCGGCTTGAGATCGAGCGTCAGCGAACCCTTCTTGCCCGGATCGAGCTCCGAAACCTCGCCGAGATGGCCGGCGGCATCCTCGTCGACACGGTTCTCGTTCGAAACATAAGGCAGGGTCGTCTTCTTGGGGTCGGCTACCGGCACGACGATCATCTCATGGACGGTGCCCTTCGAGGTGTTGGTGACGTCGAAGGTTACCTTGCCTGCCGGCACGATCTTCTTGTCGAGCTGGATTTTCATCATGGCCATGCTCATGTTCGCCGGCATGCCCATGCCCATCTTGGCATCGGGATTCATGTCGCCGTCCTTGTCCCACAATTTGACATGGACGGTGGCCCCCGCGAATGCCGGCGCCGCAACGGCCAGCATGGTCAATGTCAGTCCAATTCTCAAAAACTGCATAAGATTGCTCCTGGCCGCCCTCTGGGCGACCTCAGCTGGCGGATTGCTGTGGAATCACGGTCGGTCGCGGGCGCGGTCTAGGAAAGCAGGCTGACAGCAAGCTGAACGGAATGGCGGGCCTCTGTTGACGTCTATCGTTCAAATTGTACGAAATCCGCTTGACCGGTATTCGTACATAAAGTACGATAATTCCCTTCTCCGAGGGACCATCCTTGAACACCGCGAACCATGCCGCCTTCGCCGACCTCTCCCGCCCTTTGCTCTCGCCATTGCCGCTCGCCGAGCGCGAGCGCCTGGCCGGCGCCTGGCGCATGGCCAGCCAGGACATCGCCGACGACATCCGCTTCATCCGGCAATATCTCAAGGTGATCGCCGAGAAGGACGAGCGGCTGTCGACCGGCACGCTGGTGCACGGCCGTGCCTATGTCGAAGCCTGCGCCGCCTGGCTGCCGGAAACGGTGGCGCGGTATTTGAGGAACCTCAGGCTGATCAGCGAATGCGAGTGCGCGATGATTGCGGCCGGCGTGCGGTTTGCAAGGTCGAGCGATGCGTGGTGAGGGAGGCTCACCTTCTCCCACAAGGAGAGAGAAGGGAAGGCCGAAGCCGGCAGGACAAAGGGGCGTGAAGGAATGCGACGCACACAGTTGCCGCCCCCCGCAAAGCGGGAAAAAGCGTGCCGCCACAACCCTTGGACGCACCTCGGAAAATGCATCGTTTCACACAATTGCCAATTGGTGGACGCCGGCGAGCGGCCGGTAGTTAATTGCTCTCGGGTGAAGGAGGGCATAGTTGCGTACCAGGGAGGAATTCGTTTGATGGACCACCAAATCGACATCGGCAAACTACTCGACGATCAGCCTTACGAAGTCACCTCATTCGCCAGAAAGCATGGCCTGACCATTCCGGTCGCGGATGCGGTCCTTTTCGCCAAGGGCCCGTCGCCGTCGCGCAAGGACTGCGATACCGCTGCGATGGCCTTCCTCTGCGCGGTCGCCCAATACGCCAAGAAGCAAGCGGCGCGCTGACGCCGCGAATCTCCATTCAAAGCGTTTTCATCGTGCCGCAGGCACGATGAAAACTTGCACGAACCGGCTGGCGCCTACCAGCTGAACTGCAGCCCCGCATTGCCGCCGACGACGCTGCCGGAGAAGGCGATGCCGAGCGTGGCGGTCAGCCGGCCGCGATGGGTAAAGCCTTCGCTCAGCACCGCAGCACCCGTGATGCCGAAGGCGTCGGCGTCGCCGGCATTGCCCCAGTTGACGCGCAGGCCGAAATGCTCGCCCTGGACAAGATCCGGCGCTGCAAGAGCGGCCGAGATCGAGGCGTTCTCGAAGGCGCGCGTGACGCGGTTGTCGATGTCGTCGACCTGGCTGGCCAGCGCCGTCTCGCCGGTCACGGTGGTGAACCCGCCATTACCGTCATCGACCCTCCGGTTGGTTACGCCGGTGTCGGCGTTGATGCAGGTGTCGGTGCCCGGGCTGTAATAGTAGTTGGGCCCATAGGCTGAGCAGACCCGGACATATTCGACCGCAGCCTCGGACGGCGCCGCAAGCAGCGTTGCCGCGCCGAGGATCGCCGGCGCAAGGAGATATCTGAACATGATCGCCCCCCGGGCCAGCTTTTACCAAGTAAGCTGCAGGCCGGCATTGCCGCCGACGGTCTTGCCGGAGAAGGCGACGCCCGCGGCGCCCGCCAGCCGGCCCTTGCCGCCGGGAAAGAAGCCCTCGCCTGGCACGGCCGCGCCGGTGACGCCCATGGCATTGGACTGGCCGGCATTGCCCCAGTTGACACGCACGCCGAAATGCTCGCCCTGCACCAGGTCCGGGCTGGTCAACGCCGAGGCCACCGAGGCACCCTCGAAGGCACGCTGGATGCGGCCGTCGATGTCGTCGACCTTGCTTGCCAAGGCCGTCTTGCCGGTGACGGTGGTGAACCCGCCATTGCCGTCATCGACCCTCCGCTTCGTCTCGCCGGTATCGGCGTTGATGCAAGTGTCGGTGCCGGGGCTGTAATAATATTGCGCGCCATAAAGCGAGCATACTTTGACATACTCCACAGGCGCGGCCGAAACCTGCGCCGCAAAGCCGCCTGCCGCGGCGAGCATTGCGAATGAAATGAGACGATTGATGCCCAGCATGCCCCTGTTCCCCGAAGTTGGATGTTAAGAAACCTCAAGTGAAAAGGCGCACCCCGGCGCGCACGGAGTCAACGGCACTCGAGGGCTCAATACCTGACTTTTACTGGGAGTAGTCAAATAAAACGCAGCTGTTGCGGCTACACCGCGCTGCCGAAGGGTCGATCTATTCAGTCTAGCCGGCAAACTTCCGCGCGCGCCCAGGTATATTAATGAGTTCTAACTAAAGTTTTGGACGCGCCACGGCGCCGCAAACGCATGGCGCGCGTCCGCGCAACTTCCGCCACTCGTCGTGAATGGAACGGCCAGCGGCGCTCGGGCCGCCGGAAATCAGGCCTTGGCTTTCGGCTTGGCTGCCTTGGCGGGTTTGTCTGCCTTGGCGGGTTTTTCGGCCTTCGCAGCCTTTGGCTTGGCGGCCTTGGCAGCGGCCGCCTTCTTGGGCGCGGCCTTGGCTTTCGGCGTCTTCACGCCGTCGATCTCGGCGGTCGCCTGGTCCCAGTGCTGCATATGTGCGCCTTCCGGCCGACCGGCCTGCTCCCAGATCTCGTGCGCCCGCCGGCGAATGCGTTCCTGCCTGTCGTCCGTCACTGTCGCCTCCGTTTGCTTGGGGCCGTTCCCCGGCGGAAACCTTAGCCGAATTTTCGCGACCAGTCTTGCACGGAGACGTGACCGGCGGCGCTATCATGGCTGGTCCAAAGCGCGTCGCGGCAAAACGGAATCGGCGACGCGCTGCAGGTCTTTGCTTTGATGCATTGTCCCAAAACCGCTGCGCAGTTTTGGGCGACATGCATCAGGACCCTTCGGAAAGAACCGCGACGCCGAGATTCGCGGCTTTCTTGGCGATCAGCGCCGCCAGATCGGCGTCGGAGCGGTCGGTTCCGGTGCGCTCACGCAAAAGCGCGATCGCATCCTTCATCGAAAGCAGCGCGTCGCCGCGCTCGGCCAGCAACTTGTCGACTTGCTTGGCAATGTTGGGCGATTCGACATGGGGATGGTGCATGGCAACGACTCCTTCCTAAAGTGCTCTGTCGGAGGAGCCGACATCCCCCCGCCTGGGAGGCGGCGGGAGGATCGGGGGCTCGTCGGCCCGGCGTTACCGGGGTCAGGCGTTACTGAATGACCTCGACGACCCTGCGCGTGCTCGGGTCGATCAGCACGGTGTGATCGTTGACGATAGCATATCTATACTGAACGTCCGGCACCGTCTGCAATTCGACGGTATCAGGCACCGTCGAGCCGATGCCGAGCTCGAGGCCCAGAACATTGACCGAGGCAACCGGATGCCTGTGGACATATTCCTTCACGACGGTCTGCTGCTCAGGGGTGACGATCACCTCGTCCGCAGCCGCGATGCCGATGCCGGCCATCAGAGCCAGTCCGGCGACAGCAGGAATGAAGGTGGTTTTCATCATAAGTCTCCTGTTGCGTTGGCGAGCTCCGCGCTGCCTCCGCCGCAGCGGAAACATCGACAGGTCGAACATAGGAGCTCGCGGTGCAAACGCCTGCGCAACGCTCTTGTTCCGTCAGCGGCGGCTAATTGGTTTCTCCGCCGGGGTCGGCGGGAACCATCGCGGCGACGTCGCATTATTTGCGTAAAATACGACAGGCCGAAGGCCCGCCATGAATGAAGCAACCGATATGCCACTGCGCGCCCCGGTAGCGATCGCCGTTGGCGCCGGTTTCAAGCGCGAGATCGCTTCACTGGCGGCGATGCAGAATTTCCTCAAGGAATGGCCGGCGGCGCTGCGCGGCGACTGCTATTGCGCGGCGCTGCGGGCCTGCGACTTGGCGCGGACCGGAGAGATGGAGCTCGATGAAGCACGGCGGGCCTTCCTCTCATTCGCTGAGAAGGCCGGTATCTTGTGGACCGGCGTCGATCCGGTGACAGCGCTGCGCGAAGCCAAGATCAGGCGCGGCAGGATCAGGCGCGCAAATCAACCGCGGCAGCGCGCAAACCAACCACGGCAATAGGAAGAAAAAAGCCCTTCGCGACGCGAAGGGCTTCGATCGTTCGAGGCGGCGGACGGCCGCCGCGACGCGGGATCAGTCCGGCAGCGACACGATAGAGCAGTTCACCGTTTCACGGAAACGGCAAACCGCTCTATCTCTTTGTTTTGACGCAATTCCGGACGGAAAACCGTTTCACACTTTTCCTGGAATTGCTCTAGCCGCCGCCACCGAGGACAGCCTCTCGCGCTTCATCAGCACCGGCTTTTCATAGGTCTTCTTCATCACAACCCCCCATGCTCGCTTCGATTGCGCCAGACTATGCTGCAACCGGAGACTCAACCGGGTCGGCGGCCAATCCCGTATTTTGCCGGCGCCGGTGTCGCGCAGCGCAACGCCGCGCCGCCCGCCGTCCTAGCCGGACTGGCAGCCGCTCGACAATCGCATGGCGGGGAAAGCTGCTGTCAGTTCGGCGACGACTCGCCCCATGCCTCGGTGACGAAGGATGCGGCGATCAAGTCGTCCGCATCGATGCGTAGGGAGCCCTCGCTGCCCCCCATGATGGCTGCGACCTTCTGGAAGGTCTTCATCTCGTGTTCGGTGATCCGGGCGTCGCGCATCCTGGCCCTCAGATCGGCGACACGCATCCCAAGCGACCGGGACGTTCCGATTTCTCGTTTCGACATATTGGTCAGTCTCCTCCCCCGACCCGTGCCTGTTTCGCCACCGCCCGAATCCGCATGCTGCCCGTGATTGATGTCGCTGATGAGGCAACGCGAATCCAGAGGCGGCAACGCGTACCCAGGCGGAAGGTTCCGTTAGCGTATGGTAACAAAATAATACCGGGTTATGACCCGCCACCCGCAGGCGGCGAGGCCAATTCCGGTACTATTTTGGCCAGCGCGTCCGGCCGGTCTTACTGCATCACCTCGACGACCTTGCGGGTGCTGGGGTCGACGATGACGGTCTGGTTGTCGATGACGACATAGCGGTATTTGACGCTCGGCACTTCATGCAGTTCGACCGTGTCTGGAAGGACGCTGCCGACGCTGAGCTCGACACCAGGAAGCTTCACTGAAGCCAGCGGCTGCTTGTGCACATATTCGCGGATGACCGTTTCCTGCTCAGGCTGGATGACAATATCCTGAGCGGCTGCGGCGCCTACGCCGGCGAGAAGCAGAAGACCCGCGGCGGCTGTCGTGAGGTGGATTTTCATGGTCGTCTCCTTTTGTGGATAAAATCGCCCCTCCCGCTGCGCCTGCGATTTCCACAGCCGGTCGGCACTGGCCAAACGCGGGCAGCCGAGCCTTGTTCCTGCAAAATTGCCGACGGCGTTTTCACGAAACGTCACCGCAGCTTCGCGAAACACTCGGAACAATGCATGTCAGCCCGGGTTTACCTGTGGAAGGGACCGACTTTCCGAGGAGGAAATCCGATGAAATATCTTCTGATTACGAGCATGATCGCGCTCGGTGTCGGTTGCGGCGCCGCGATGGCGCAGACTGAATCGGCGCAGCCGAGCGGCGATAACAACTGCGTCGTCGGCCAGGCCGACTGCCAGAAGGGTGGCAAGGCTGGCGAGAAGGCCCAAGGCAAGATGAAGATGCAGACCGAGCAGAAAGCCCAGGGCAAGGCTGGCGCCAACACCGAGGAACAAGCTCAGGGCAAGGCCAAGATGCAGAGCACTGAGCAGGCTCAGGGCAAGACCAAGATGAAGACCACTGAGCAGGCCCAGGGTCAGGCCGGCACCAGCACCGAAGAGCAGGCTCAGGGTACGGCCAAGTGCAAGACCGGCATGGCCAACTGCCCGAAGGGCAAGGCGAACGAACAGGCCCAGGGCAAGACCAAGATGAAGACCACTGAGCAGAATGCCCAGAGCAAGACCGGTACCACCACCGAGCAGAACGCCCAGGGCACCACCAAGATGCAGACCCAGCAGAATGCTCAGGGCAAGACCGGTACGACCACTCAGCAGAACGCCCAGGGCACCGCCAAGGTCCAGACCGACCAGGACAAGACGGCCTCGATCAACAACGTGACGGTCGAGCAGAAGACGCAGATCACGCAGATCATCCACGAGACCCACGTCCAGCCGGTCGCGAGTGTCGACTTCGACATCTCGGTCGGCGTTCAGATCCCGCGGCACAAGATCCGCCTGCATCGACTGCCGGCCCGCATCGTCAAGATCGTCCCGGCCTATGTGGACTTCGAGTACTTCGTGCTGGCCGACGGACGCATCATCATCGTCGATCCGGACACCTTCGAGATCGTGGCGATCCTGGAGGCCTGATCCGGGCAGCATCCGCGACCATGGCGACAATAAGGTGGCCCGCCGCGCCCAACGGCGGGCCAGATTTTTGCCCGGCGGGAACGCTGAAATCCGTGGACCGAGTATCTCAAAAACGCAGACCCCGCCGCCGCAGCATGAAAGGCGGCGGGGTCGGCCTTCCGCCGATGAAGGGACAGGTTCGGCGGTCGTTCGGGTTGCGGGATGTTGGGGGCAGGCTCTAAAGCGCGTCGCGATCCTTCAGATTCGCTCCATGCGCTTTAGTTTTTTGATTTTACGCACGTCTTTGTCCCGAAACCGGTTCCCACTTTCGGGAGACATGCTCTAGCTGAGCAGGATTCCGGCGGCCGCGAAGACGACGCAAAGGCCGAACACAGGCGCGAGAAGCCACCGCGCCTCATAGACGCTGCGGTCCATTAGTTCCTCCTGATCAATGTGACGAAAGGGAACGGATCGGCTTCTAGTTGGTTCCTGAAAACAGAAGTCCCGACCGCAGGTCGTCAAGGCATCGGCCTAAAGGCCCATGGTACGGAGGCTGCCTGAAGCCTTGCGATCCCACCGGAAAGGTGCAAGGGTCGGGGCGGGTAGAAAAATGGGCGAGGTCGCCGACGATCACAAACGGTCGCGGCGCTCGGTTGGGCATATGTATTTTCCGCAATTTCTTGTGGGAATGACGGCAACGCTCCTGGTGGTCCTGGGCTGGACCTACGCGTCCACCGGATCGGTCTGGCAGTCGCTGGGCTGGACATTCCTGGCAGGCGTGGTCCTGCAGACTGGCTATTTCGTGGCCGTGCTATGGCTCGTGCACGCCGAAGGTCGCGTCACAGACGAGACCAAGGCGACCGACGCCGGCGCCGCGCCGGCCAAGCTGCCCGGCCCGTTCGAGCGCGACGGCATCATCCACGCGCTGATCTCGCGGCTGTTCCCGCGGCTGCTGCCCTAGCGCCACTTCAGCGTTTTGCAGAGCCGACGCCCTCTGGTCGTCATCCTCGGGCCCGAGGATGACGTGGGGACGGGCGTTCCGTCTCGCTGTCATCCGGTACGAACGCCGCGCGGTTTCGCGCGGCGTTCCATTGTCTTTCGCGCTTGCCGCTGCGACCGCTCACCGCGCGGTGGCGGCCGTGGCCGAGCGCACCGTTTCCGGCGACGAGAAGACCACGAAGGCGAAGACCAGCGTGGCGGCGGCGACGATCAGCGAGCCGATCGCCACGACCGGCTCGATCTGCGGATGGCCGCCCGCCAGCATCCAGTAGAGCGCCGGCAGCATGACGACGAGGCCGACCGTATAGAGGCCATAATGGATCATGGCGATGCGGCGCTCGGCCTTGGCCGGATTGAGCGCGTAATAACCGCCGAAGAGCGCGCTGGTGACCCAGCCGAGAAGGTTGATGTGGGCATGCGCCGGGAAGGCGCCGTGATCGCCCGAAATCGCCATCTGCAGCCCGGCCGCTATGCCCAGGATGAGAAACACGATGGCCGTCTTGAAGAAAAGCTCCGAAACCCTTGGCATGATTGTTCTCCCAATGCCTTGTGAACCCCTACGTCGATAAATCTACACGGCGCAAAGCATATTAGCCATGATGCACTGAGGGCCGGCGGCGGTTTTGGTGTGGATTGTAGGGCCGCAGCGGCGGCTGAGGCGCGACGCACGCGATTTGCCTTTCCCGCCCCCAAACAAAAATGCCGCCGGGCAAGACCCGACGGCATGGCAGTTCACCCTCTGGTCGGTCGCGACCGCGCCTTACGGCGTCGTCATCGCGGCGGCTTCCTGATCGATCTTGTCGGCCAGAACGCCCTTGGCCCAGTCGGTGACATCGGCGTCGACCGGCTTGTTGGCCATGTCGGTAAGGGCTGCGTCGAGCGCAGCGTCCGTGGGCGCGGGGTTAGCGGTCACCGCGGCCTGGGCATCCGCGACCGCTTGGGTGTCAGCGGTGATTGCGGCATTCTGGGCGTCAATCTGCGCCTGAACGTCGGCCTTCTGCGCGTCGAGAGCCGCCTGCTGTTCGGGCGTGAAGCCGGTTGTGTCAGTCGCATTGAGGTCGGCGAGTTGCTGATTGAGCGTGTCGAGCGTGGCCTGGTCGGCGGCCAGCTTGGCGTTCGCCGCGTCAAGCGCGGCCTGCGCGTTCTGAGCGGTTGCCGCCTGCGTCACATAAGCCTGGATCGCCGCGAACTTCGGGCTCTTGGAATTCAAGTAGGCGTTGATGTTGCGCTGCAGCGAATTCAACCGGCCGAGCTTGGAATGGATGTTTGCATGCGACGTGGCTGCCGTAGTGGTGTCGTCGGCCTTCGACAACTGGCCCGGAGCCGACGCCTTGCCATGAGAGGCGCCACTGTTGCCCTTGCCGCCGCCGTTGCCGCCACCATTGCCGTTGCCGCCGCCATGGTCGCCGCTGTTACCGTGACCGCCGCCATTGCCGCCGGCGCCGGCAAGCGCCGGAGCAGCCGTGAGCGCCAGAACGGCAAGTGAAGCCAGAAGTGTTTTTCGGATTGTCATTGTGTATCTCCGCAGGTGAATCGCACCACTGCCCAACCGCTAGGCCGCGTCATATGAGAATTTGCTAATCGCTTGGAGTAACTTTTAGACAAATACCGTCGCGGTAAGGGAGCCAGCCGGGGAGTCGGCCCTAACAACGGCCGTATACGCGCCTTAACTTCTTGAATTCATTGCCGAAAGTAAAAGGCCGACCCCATCTCGGCCCTCTGGAACAATGAAGGCCCATGCCCCATCCGACCATAGGCCCAAATCGCTGCAGCCTGCGTCGGTCAAGGGGTTCAGGCCGGGCGACATGCGCTGGAACCATTCAACGTTTGGCGCTTGGCACCGACGCGCGCCAACTGTTTCGTTCTTACGCAAGTCGGAACGAATACTGTCATATACTTTTATATTTTCCGTACGCTGAAGTCGGCGTTCATCGACCAGCCGAAGACCAAACAGCGTGATCAGGTAGGACAAGCTCCTGCCACGCTGTTGGCCAGCGGCACGTTCACCGTGGTTGCGTAGCTGATCGGGAAGTCGCTGAAATAGGGGAAGTTGATGACGAAGGCATAGCTGGCGTTCACATGCGCCATACAGAAACCGCCGCTCGCCGGATCGGTGGTGATCGTGACGTTGACGTTCTGCAGGCCAAGCGCCTGCAGCTTCTGCGTCGCGATCGCCTGGATCTGGGGCTGAGTCATCGTGTTGTTGAGCTGGAGCGAGCGCGCGGAAGCCTCCAGCGCGTAGCGCACGCTGGAGTCGGCGTTCATCGACCAGCCGAACGCGAAGATGCCGAAGAGCAGCATGACCAAGACAGGCACAATGAGCGCAAACTCGATGGCGGCGCCGCCTGAGGCATTGCCGGCAAACGCTTTTGCATTCTCTGCCTGCGCAATTCCGGACGGAAAGCAGCGGCGCACTTTTCCTGGAATTGCGTTTTTTGCCTGCGCAATTCCGGACGGAAAACCGCTGAGCACTTTTCCTGGAATTGCTTTAGCGGACACGAACCACCTGCTGATGGCCGATCGCGGAGTTGTTTGGGAAGGAGCCGAAGGTAAAGGGCGGGACCCAGGTGCCCGACGCCTGGATCTGGACGTAGATCGAGTTTAGCTTCGGTCCGGCGCACAGCGTCGCCTCGTCAACCACGGTCGTTCCGCATTTGTAGGTTCGGCTCACCGTGACTGCCGCGTCGGTGGGCTTGTTGTCCCAGCCAGCGAGCGCAGCTGCCTGGGTGGCGCTGTCGTCGGAGGAGCCGGCCAACACCAGGTTCGCCGCCGTCTTCACGCCCGCCCGCATGTTCAGCGACGAGGTGACGTAAGACCAGCCGTCGGCGATGCCGAAGAGAGCCGTGCACAGCACCGGCAGCACGAGCGCGAATTCCACCGCGGCGGCGCCGGAGCGGTTCTTGCGGAAGCGGATCGCCAACGGTTCCATGCTGCTACTCGACGATCGCGACCGATGGTGCGGCCGGGATGTCCTTCATCCCGTAGGTCGAGCAATCCTGGTTGATGGTGGAGTTGCCCGACCACTGGATGGTGTCGGCAACGACCTGCGTGCAGCCGTTCTTGCCCGAGAAATTGCCGAGATAGTTGACCTGCTGCTTGGGGAAATAGATGGCGCCTGTCAAAAGCGAGGTCGCGGTGCCGTTGAAGGTGCTCTGCGCCGTGGTTCCCGTCCGGTCGCCGTAGAACAGCACGCCGGAATAGGCGCCTGAGGTCGGCGCGCTCAGCGTAACGGTGGCGTTGCCGTTCATGCTGACGGTGTTGCTGCCGGTCATATAGATAGTCACGCCGTCGCCCTGGATGACCGCGCCCGCGTTGATCTTCAAACTGCCCTCGACGACATAGACGCCGGGAGAAAGCGTGACATTGCCGTTGAGGTTCATGCCATTGCAGTAGGTTCCGGGCTGGATTGTTTGCGTCGACTTGCCGCCGTTGACATTCTGGCAGGAGCCGCTGGTCGCAGGCGCCGCCAGGCTGGAGAACGGATCGGCAGCCGGCAGCGCCTTGGTGATCGGAGACTTGCAGGTCGCGGGGTCAGTCACCACCGTGTTGCTTAGCGAAATGCCGCCGACCGAGATCAGGCAGTCGGCCTGGAGCCCGGCCGAACCCTGCACCTTGATGGCATCGTTGGCGATCGAATCCGACATGACCGAGCAGCCGGTCAGCTTGACGCTGGTGCTGCCGGAGAAAAGCGCCGCCTGCGCGGCCGACGGATTGAGCGCCAGCACGCAGGCCTTGGAGCCGTCGGTGATGAGCGCCACCGCCCTCGCCTGCTCCGGCACCTTGGTCTGCGTGAAGATGGCGGTGAACATCCGGTCGAGGTTCTGCTTGACGATCACCTCGACCGCCTTCTTCGCCGTGTTCGGCCCGGAGGTGGGCGGCGTGTTGACGGTGATGGTGCCTGTGCCCAGCCCGTTGTCGGTGGCCGACTGCGTGGCGGCCGTCGTGATCGTCGCCGTGTCGGATCCCTGGATCTTTTCCAGCGCGCCGGCATAGGCGGCGGCGTCCGCGGTCGCCTGCAGCTTCAGGCTCGAATAGTACCAGTAGGACGTCTCGACGCCGAGGCCCGCCCCGCCGACCACGATCGGCAAAGTGAACGCGAAGACGATTGCCACGTTGCCGCTCTCGCCGCTGAGCAGGCGTCGAAAGATGAAGTCTCTGAAAATTCGACCGAATGTGGCCATGGCCGAGCGCACCCAAGCTATCCCGCCGACCACGTCAACACCCCTCGATAAACGAACGGCTAATTTTTTCGCTCGATTTGCGCCGGTCAGACCCCAGAGGGCACATTTACGACCTTGCGGCGCGGGTATTGCGACTTAAGTCCTAAGCATCATCAGACCTTCGGTATAAGCCTCGGAGCAACATGCCATTTTAGCATTCTCTGCATTTTATCTTTTTCGGAAATCCCGCGTAGAGACTGCCGGCGTATCACTCTGCCATATCCGGCAAGGGCGGCTCCCGTGATTAGACAGTTCTGGGCATCGAAGGCAGGCAATTTCGGGCTGGCGACCGCGATCGCAATGGTGCCGCTGATGCTTGCCGTGGCCGGCGCCATCGACCTGGTGGGCACCAGCGACGACGCCGCGCAGCTGCAGAATTCGCTGGACGCGGCCAGCCTTGCGATCGGCACGAAATATCAGCCGGGCATGTCGGCGAACGACATGCGGCAGCTCGGCCAGACCTTCTTCGCCGCCAATATGACCGCCGCCGACGCGCAGGAATATTCGAACAGCGTCGCCGCCCTGCAGGCCTCGGCGAGCGGCAATCCGAGCGCCTATACCATTTCGCTGTCGTCCAGCATCAGCCGGCCGGCCTTCGTGGGCGGCACGCCCGCCTGGCAGGCGATGCGCTCGGCCTCGGTCAAGATCAAGCCCGGGGCGCAGGCCTGCGTGCTGGCGCTCGATCCGCATGTGAGCTCGGCCGTCGACCTGCAGGGCTCCACCAATGTCGCGATGAACGGCTGCGTGATCGCCGCCAATTCCGACGCGTCCGGCGCCGTCAATCGGGGCGGCTCGGCGATCGTCAGCGCCGCATGCGTCTCGACGGTCGGCACCACCTCGGGGCTGACGCCGCCCAACGCCACGCTTTCCTGCGGCGCGCCGCAGGAGAACCAGTATGCGTCCTTCGATCCGCTGGCCGACGTCACCCCGCCCGCTTATGGCACATGCCAGTCGATGCCTAACGGCAGGACGGTCACGCTCTCGCCAGGCACCTATTGCGACAAGACATGGTCGGGCAACATCACGCTCAATCCGGGCATCTACATCCTGCGCAACGTCACCATAAAGCCGGGCGGCAACGGCAGCCTGACCGGCCTGGGCGTGACGATCTTCCTGATGGAAAACTCGCAGATCTACATCAACGCCAACGAAACGGTGAACCTCTCGCCCACAACCACCGGGCCCTACGCCGGCATCACCATTTTCCAGGCCCATGGCAACACACAGGCGCTGACGCTGAACGGCGGATCCGGCTCGGTGGTGAGAGGCTTCATCTACGCCCCCGACGCGACCATCACCTATGCTGGCAATTCCGACATGAGCGCTGAAGGCAGCTGCCTGCGGCTGGTCGGCAACACCGTGGCGATGACAGGGACCTCGGCGGTGAAATCGGACTGCGCGGCCGAGCTCGGCGGCCGCGAGATGTATGCCGGCCGGATGATCACGCTGGTGAAGTGAAGACTACAACATCGGGGGGTGGCGAAAGCCGGCGCGACGGGGGGCGCTGTCCCGCCGACGTCTCAGCACTTGATTCCGGCTCCGCCGACACTTCGTCATCCTAGGGCGGAGCAAGGAGCGAAGCGACGCGGCGTAGACCCTAGGATGACGAAGTGCATAGGCCGGCGATCCTTCGTTCCCCCTCTGCCCTGCTCCAACGTCGTGCCCTAAGGCTCCGAAACAATATCCGCGCCCGGCTGTTCGTCGAACAGCACCGCGCAGCCGCGTTCCAGCGCCACCTGGCTCAAGGCGTTTGCCGCCGCCTCGTCCGACGAGACGAAGTCGCCGGTCAGGACGCGCAGTTCCTCGACGGCTTTCGCCATCGAGATGAGGCGACCCGCAACGCGGTCGCTCGCGCAGGCGTCGACAATGTAGATGAGATCAATGAGTTCGAAGCTGTCCATGGCGGCCTCCGCCCGCTACGTCCCTTCGACTCAGTCAACGGCGCGGCGGGCGGCGAGGTTCCGCGCTCTAAAGCGCGTCGCGCTGAAGCGGATTCAGCCGACGCGCTTTAAGTCTTGTTCCGATCAGGAATTCGACGGCGGCCTCGCCGACGCGCGCTTGAGATCGAAGCGGGGCGGCAGGCACGGCTCGAGGCAGGTCCTGCGCACCGATCCGGTCGTGGCCGGATCGACCGGGATAAGGACCTCCATCCCGGCCCGGCGTTCCGGCCAGAGCGGCCTGCCGAAGACCAGGAAGATGCCGGCGATCAACACCGCCAGCAGAAGAGCGGCGAATGCGTTCGCGATGATCTCGCCGGGTTGCATGGACATCTCCCTGGTGGAACGCTCAAGAAGTTGCCCGCCACATCGCAGGTGATGGCGGGCACTCCTTTGGCAGCCGCCGATGAAGGGACTTTGTTCGACGGCCTGTGAGGCAATGAATTGGCGCCGCACTTGTTTCCTTAAATCCGGCCATTCGGGCCACTGCGTTCAAGGATGTGCGACTTCAGTCCACGGTCGCCAGGGACGGTAGGCCCAGTGCCCAACTATTGGCTTTTCCGGTCGGGCCCGTACGCAGCAGCCGATCATGTCGGCCAGACGCAACCAGTTGCCTGCGAGCGCATTGACTGGACGGCTACTCCAGCTGCTGCCCGCGCCTTCTGCGGAAGACGCGGGCTTTTTTCTCGCCGCCTGGGCTCTCAATCATCCATTTTCATCGGCTGATGGCCCGGCCTCTGATGCCAGACGACCTGGCGAAAATCCGTCAGCTCGACCACCTGCTCGCAGACCGGACAGATATAGCTGTCGCAGCATTGACGAAGCGCCGGCGGGTCACGGTGGGCCGTGACGGCGGGCGGGTGCGGATCCGTTGGCAAGGCTTGATTCAGCATCGACTTCCTCCCTGGTTTTTCTGGTTTTTCGAGCATTATTCCTCGCCCCGCTTGCTCCTCGCCCATGGCGGTTTCAATCGGCGCGACCAGCGCGCGCCGGCGAGCGGAATTGGAGATGGATTGTTGTGGATGGGGCTTGGCTTTGCCGTGACGTTATCGGCGAAATTCACTTACCAAGGGTTCATCGAATTCTCCCTTTGGGAGTGAAAACGGATGGTCCCTCAACCATCGCCGTGCCAGGCAAGAAGCAGCAAATCACCGGCAGGGCGCGCTTGCAATAGCGGTCTCGCCGCAAAATCGATTACCCGCCGCGCCCGGCAATTACATTAGCAATTGCTCATTGACAGGCGTATGAATCCGGCAGCGGTCGCCGACGATCGCAGCGTCCGGCTCCGCTTGAAAACAGGGGAGGATGTCATGGCCGAAGCTGCAATGAACGTCACCAAACTCGCATCCAAGTCGCACGACAATCCCGACGAGGTCCGCTCGCCCGCCAAGACGCGCGTCGAAATCGTGCGGCTGCCGGGCTTCACGCTCGGGCGGATGAACATGCAGCCTGGCTGGAGCTGGTCCGAATGCGTGAAACCGGTGGTCAAGACCGACAGCTGCCAGGTCTCGCATGTCGGCTATGTCGTATCCGGAAGTATCACCGTGCGCATGAACGACGGAACCGAGAAGACCTTCACCGAAGGCATGTCCTACACCATCCCGCCCGGCCATGACGCCTGGGTGGAAGGCGATCGGCCGTTCCAGTGCATCGAGGTGCTCAGCGCCGAGCAATACGCCAAGCCGGCATAGGGCGGCGGTTGGCGATTGCAGCGATCGCCTGTCTGAGCGCTCTCCCCTTGTTCTGAGGGAGGATTGGCGGCTTCGACGCAACCGCCTCCGAAAGCATGGGTTGCGTGCGGTTGCGAACGTTCTCATTCGCGGCGTCGTCGCTTGACAAGAAACCGGTTTTGTTCTCTCTATGTTCCAGTAAAAACCTCTTACAACAGTCGTCGCTAATGCTGCGACGCCGCAAGGGGATGGAGACGGGAGCGCGCGATGCTCGCCACGAACGCCGCTTCAGCCGCCACCATCCTGCATGCCGATCTCGATGCCTTCTATGCCTCGGTCGAGCAGCTGCTCGACCCGTCGCTGCGCGGCAAGCCGATCGCGGTCGGCGGCGGCGTGGTGCTTGCCGCCTCCTATGAGGCGAAGGTTTTCGGTGTGCGCGGCGGCATGCCCGGCCGCAAGGCGTGCGAGCTCTGCCCGCAGCTCATCTTCGTCGGCGGCCGCTTCAGCGAATATCAGCGCCTGGGCGACGCCGCGATCAGGGTGCTCGACGATTTCACGCCGCTGGTCGAGCGCATCTCAATCGATGAGGCCTTCGCGGATGTGGCCGGCTGCACACATCTGTTCGGGCCGCCGGAGGAGATTGCGCGAAAAATCCGCCGCCGCGTGAAGGCCGAGCTCGGCCTGCCGATCTCGATCGGCGTGGCGCGGACAAAGCATCTCGCCAAGATCGCCTCGCAGGTGGCGAAGCCCGACGGGCTGGTGGTGGTCGAGCCCGGCACCGAGCTTTCCTTCCTGCATGAGCTGCCGGTGTCGCTGATGTGGGGCGTCGGCCCGGCAACCAAGGCCAAGCTCGCTGAAATCGGCGTCGAGACTATCGGCCAGTTGGCGCACACGCATAGCGGCGCGCTGCAGCGGCTGATCGGCCATGCCGCCGGCCAGAAGCTCGCGGCGCTCGCCTGGAACCGCGACCCGCGCCGGTTGGAGACGCATCGCCGCGCCCATTCGGCCGGCGCGCAGTCGGCGCTTGGCCGCAAGCCGGCGCTGCCACACGTCTTCGTGCCGACGCTCCTGCATCTGGCCGACCGCGTCGCCAGTCGGCTGCGCGCCAAGGACAGGCCGGGCCGCACGGTGACGGTGCGGGTGCGCTTTTGCGACATGCGCGCCGTCACCCGCTCGGTGACGCTGGAGCAGCCGATCCAGGCGACAACGATGCTCGCCGAAATCGCCGAGGAGCTGGTGCGCGGCGTGCTCGCCGCCCATCCGGGAGAGCGGGAAATCTCGCTGCTGGCGATCTCGGTCTCGCATCTGGAGGAAAGCACCGAGCTGCAGCTCGAGCTGCCGCTTGGACTTGCCGACGAAAAGCTCAAGCCCGGCAGCCGCCGCGGGCTCGCCCGCTTCGGCGCCGACCGCGCCGTCGACAAGATCCGTAAGCGTTTCGGCAAGGAAGCCGTCGGCTACGGCACCGTGGCGCTGGAAGCAGCGCGCTCGGTGCCGGATGAATTCAGGGAGCTGGCGGAGAAGGAGCTGTGAGGGCTGGAGCGCTGGAGAATTGGGGCGAAGCGCCGGAGCTGCCAATCTCCCCCCTTGTGGGGGAGATGTCCGACAGGACAGAGGGGGCGCTGTCCCGCCAGCCTATCCTCTTCGTCATCCACGGGCGAAGCAAGGAGCGAAGCGACGCAGCGCAGACCCTAGGATCCTGCCGTGACCTGCGAGCGTTGCAACGGTGCAGAACGCTCACCATCCGGTTCCGCGAAGGCGGCGCTCCTAAGCCCTCTGTCCTGCCGGACATCTCCCCCGAGGGAAGATTGCGCACTCCGCCGCTGGCGCGCGGCTTAATCAGTCTCGGCAATCTCCCAGTCCAGCGTCATGGCGGCGCTCATCGTTTGCCCATCATCGAGCACCGTCAGCCCCTCGCCGTGATGCGCGTCGACGGTGTGCGAGACCGGCTCGAAGCAGAAGAAGCCGGCATCGGGCGACGGCGAATAGAGGATGTAGACGGCAAGTTCCGGCGAGGCGCTCAGCGCAATTCTGATCCCATCCTCGAGCTGCGTGATCGAGGCGCGACGGTTCCAGCCGTCGAAGGCGTTGTTCACCCAATCGAACGGCAGCGGGATGGGGCGCTCGAAATCCCAACCCGGATGCTCGCTCACCGGCACGACGCCGACAGGCAAATGGCGCTCGTCCTCAAGCCAGACACGTTTCGCCTTCGCCTTCAGCAGGGTTGTGTCGCCGCGCGGGAACCAGGGGTGGAAGCCGAGACCGTAAGGCAGGCGCATGCCGGCGCGGTTCTCCACCGTCAGACATGCGTCCAGCGCGCCGTCCTGCAGCGCATAGGTGACGGTTGCCGCATAACGGTACGGCCCGATCGCGCCGTCTTCGAGCACCAGCTCCGCTTCGGTCTCCGTGCGGCGCGCAAGCCGCCACGGTTTCTGGAAACCGTCGCCATGGATCGGAAAGGCCTCTCCCGGCACGTTCGGCTCGACGGCGTGGAAGCGGCCGTCGAAGGTGAAGCCGCCGCCGGAGATGCGGTTCGACCACGGCACCAGCAGCTGGCAGCCGGACGCGCCCGTGCCGTCCCCCGGTTTCAGCAGCGCGACCGGCGCGCTGCCGATCACCAGCGCGTCGTAGCGGGCGATCGCCGCGCCCTTCTGTGGCGCCAAGACCAGCCTCGATTGTCCGTCGTTCAGTTCGACCATGCAGGCCCTCATCGATGGCGATGTTGCCGCTCATCTTTACGCGAATTGGCGCAGAAGCAGATGTGACGTACACGGTCGCGGCTTAAAAAATTTGGGTGCCGCTGTCGGGCTGGCCAAACCTCGTTCGTCATAGGAGCATAGACCGGCAATCAGAGGAGAAACGATATGCCCAGCACTATCCGCCTGCACCGCGTGCTCGCCACCAAGCCGGAGAAAGTCTACCGCGCCTTCATCGAGGCGGACGCGCTGGCCAAGTGGCTGCCGCCGAACGGCTTCACCTGCACGGTGCATCACCTGGAAGCGGCCGTCGGCGGCACCTTCAGAATGTCCTTCCGCAACTTCACCACGGGCGAGAGCCACGCCTTCGGCGGCGACTATGTCGAGCTCGTTCCAGGCGAGCTCGTGCGCTACACCGACAAGTTCGACGATCCCAACCTGCCCGGCGAGATGCAGGTGAGCGTGAGCCTGAAGAAGGTCTCGGTCGGCACGGAGATGGAGATCACCCAGGCAGGCATTCCCGACGCCATTCCGGCCGAAGCCTGCTATCTCGGCTGGCAGGAGTCGCTCAAGAACCTGGCAAGGCTCGTCGAGCCCGAGATCAATCAATAGGCTAGGACCCCGGTTGATGCTTGGGCAGACGTGGCCTGGCGAGCATTCATCCAGCTGTCATGATGATGATGCAAATTCTTAGTCGCCGAATAGACGACTCTTGATCGGCGTACCCCAATAGCTCCCAGCCCGGCTTGCGACCGGGCTTCTTTTTTAGGTTTCGGCGGCTTCCAGCCTGGACCGGATGGTGCCGATGGCGTTCACGATGGCCTCGGCGGCATTTCGATCAAGCGCGATATCCAACAGGCCTTCAGTTGTGTGTATCGAGAGGATGCCGATAGCGCCCCTCTCATCGGTGACCGTGCCGACATGAATTTCGGTCGGCACAAAAGGCCGTGCCTTTTCCGTGCGCTTCATTGTTCACCCGGTGGTGGTCGGACATCGACAATCGCGCAATCCGGCCGCGCGTTCAAGCGGGCTTAGGTTGTATAGGTCCGTCCGCTGGATGAATGCGAGGCGGAGAAGCTGCCAAGGACGGGCAGGACAAAGGGGGCGCGAAGGGATGCGACCTATCGCCTTCATCATCCTAGGGCGGAGCGAGGAGCGTAGCGACGAGCGAAGACCCTAGGATCCATGCCGTGACGCTAAGGCGTTGAAGCGGTTGAAAATTCTGCTCCGTTGCGCTCTTCGACGATTGTCACAGCATGGATCCTCGGGTCAAGCCCGAGGACGACGAAGCGTTGGCGGAGCCAGAGACCAAGTGCTGAAACGCTGGCGGGACAGCGCCCCCCTCTGTCCTGCCGGGCATCTCCCCCACAGGGGCCCCACAAGGGGGGGAGATTACGCTCTCCTCCGCTTTCGCCAATCGTTGGCGCAATCCAAACCGGTTCGTGCCTTCCCCTCCCCATGCTAACAGAGGCCTTTCAATCTCACAGCCAGGATGGATAGCGACATGGCGACAGAAAAGGTGGCTCTGGTGACGGCGGGCGGCAGCGGCATGGGTGCGGCGGCGGCGAAGCGGCTGGCGGCCGACGGTTTCAAGGTCGGCGTGCTCTCCTCCTCCGGCAAGGGCGAGGCGCTGGGCAACGAGCTCGGCGGCTTCGGCGTCACCGGCTCCAACCAGTCGAACGAGGACCTGAAGCGCCTCACCGACGGCGCGCTCGAACGCTGGGGCCGCATCGACGTGCTGGTCAACAGTGCCGGCCACGGCCCGCGGGCGCAGATCATCGAGATCAGCGACGAGGACTGGCACAAGGGCATCGACACTTATTTCCTCAACGTGGTGCGGCCGACCCGGCTGGTGACGCCGGCGATGCAGAAGCAGAAGTCGGGCGTCATCATCAACATCTCGACCGCGTGGGCGTTGGAGCCGAGCGTCGCCTTCCCGACCTCGGCGGTGGCGCGTGCCGGGCTCGCCGCCTTCACCAAGATCTTCGCCGACACCTATGCCGCCGACAACATCCGCATGAACAATGTGCTGCCCGGCTGGATCGACAGCCTGCCGGCCGTCGAGGAGCGCCGCCAGAGCGTGCCGATGAAGCGCTACGGCACCTCGGAGGAAGTGGCGGCGACGATCTCCTTCCTCGCCTCCGACGGGGCGGCCTACATCACCGGCCAGAACATCCGCGTCGATGGTGGATTGATGCGGGGGTTCTGAGCGCTGAAGGCCGCCGTTGCACGTCCGATCTCGCCCCGTGGTTTCGTCACCTAGTGGCACTGCACAGGGATTATGACTCTTTGGCGGTGGGCTTTGGATAGGCTTTGGCCAATTTGAGGCGGGCCTGTTCGGTCGAGAACATCCAGTTGATGCGGGCGCC
>NZ_JAVIIW010000073.1:0-20990 GCF_033977205.1 Mesorhizobium album
GCCGCTTGGCTGCTCGCGCGGGGCCGCTTGCCCATGGGCTGCCAAGCCCAGCGCATTGTTGGCTGCGACCATTTGCCGGTATTTCTGCAGAAAGCCCCAGGCTGTGCCGAAGACGGGGGCTGCGTTCTTCTTGTATTCGTCAACCGCCCGGCTCAGCACCGCGGGTTCAATCTGGGCAATGCCCTTGCCGAAGTTCTGACTAAGCCACCCGTTGAAACGACACAAATGACTCCGATAGATCGTTAGCGTGACTTGACCGTACCTGCTTGCAGCTGCCCGACATGCATCTTCGATCACCTGGTTCTCTTCGTTGACGGGGCGAGTTTTAGCTGTTGTGACAGTCTGTCCGGCATAGGCTTGCCGCAGCCTTCCCAACGCCACGTTGATTTCGCTCAGTAGTTTGGGATGGTTGCCCGAAAAGTCCTTCGCCAGACTGTCCAACTGCCGATCATCTAGCCTGCCGGCGATCTGAGTCCGGTGATTCTCGTCAAGCCATGCACTGAATTTGCGCAGCGACGCTAGATCGTGCCACATGGTTCCTTCTTTGAGGCGGGCCACGGCTATTGCCCGGTATTGGGCGAAGAGTTCCTCATCGTCCTTGGTGCCAGGTCGAACATTCGAAGCCGTCAGAGGCTCTCCGACAGAAGCTTGCCGGAGCCTCTTCAGCGCCGGGTTGACACGCGCCCTCTCGCGCTCCGCGAAGTCCTTCGCGAGCGCGTCCAACCCCGGGTCCTCAATCCGGCCGGTGATCTGCGTCCGGTGGTTTTCGTAAAGCCATTTGCTGAACTTGCGCAGCACCGCTAGATCGGCCCTCACGGTTGGTTCTTTGAGGTGGGCCCTGGCTTTTGCCCGGTATTGGGCGAAGAGTTCATCATCGTCCTTCGTGCCGGGTCGTCGAACAGTCGAAGCAGCCGTCACAGGCCGTCCGGCAGAAGCCTGCCGGAGCCTTCCCAACGCCACGTTGGTGTCGCTCAGTAGTCCGGCATCGTTGCCCGCGAAGTTCTTCGCCAGGCTGTCGAGCTGCTCGTCATCAATCCGACCGTCGATTTGGCTCTGGTGGTTCTCGGCCAGCCATTTGCTGAACTTGCGCAGCGCCGTTGTATCGCGATCAATCGAGGGTCCACTCACCTTGGCTGTGTTCGCCGCCTCGGCACGGTAGGCGGCAAAAAGCGCCTCGTCCGGGTGCTCTCGGACCTGCTTGCGGCTGCGCGTTTGCTGAACGAGGGAAGCCTGGTGCGGCGCCGCGGCCGGCATTGTTTGGCGCGCGCCGGTCAAATCGCCTCCCCTGGTCCCTTCTTCGAGGCCGGCAGCCTGGGCAAAGAGTTGCTCATAGTCTTTGGTGCCAGGTCGAACATTCGAAGCAGCCGTCCCAGGCTGTCTGGCAGAAGCTTGCCGGAGCCTCTTCAACGCCGGATTGATACGCTCGTCATCGCGCTCCGCGAAGTCCTTCGCCAGCGCGTCCAACCCGGGGTCCTCAATCCGGCCGGCGATTTGCGTGCGGTGGTTCTCGGCGAGCCATTTGCTGAACTTGCGTAAGGCCGCTAGATCGCGCCTCACGGCTGATCCTTTGACCACGGCTTTTGCCCGGTATTGGGCGAAGAGTTCCTCATCGTCCTTCGTGCCGGGTCGAACAGCCGAAGCAGCCGTCACAGGCTGTCCGGCAGAATGCTGCCGGAGCCTTCCCAACGCCACTTTGGTGTCGCCCAGCAGTACGGCATCGTTGCCCGCAAAGTCCTTCACCAGACCGACCAGCTGCCCATCCTCAATCCGACCGTTGATTTGGCTCTGGTGGTTCTCGTCAAGCCATTTGCTGAACTTGCGCAGCGCCACTATATCGCCAGCAATCGAGCTTTCACCCACCTTGGCTGTTTTAGCCGCCTCGGCACGGTAGGCGGCAAAAAGCACCTCGTCCGGATGCTCGCGGCCGCGCTTGCGGCGGCGCGTTTGCTGAACGACGGAAGCCTGGTGCGACGCCTCGGCCGGCGTTGTATGGCGCGCGCCGGTCAGATCGCCCTGTTGATTGGCCGCAGGCCGATATGCGTCCGCGACGACGTGAGCGAAGTTCACGACATCGGGTGCGCTTCCAAATCCCGTAGCGGGCAGGTTGACCCGCGGCGGCGGCATGGAACTCGAAGCTTCGCAAGCGCGCCCAATCGCTGCGCGGCTCCGCGGCTGATCGACACTTTGCGCGGTTGAGTGGACCACCCGCTCCGCATCCTGCCAGAACTGCGCCGAAGCGAAACTTGCGGCCGGCAACGGCCCGGCGCGGTCGGCGGCGGCAAAGAGCTCGTCCTGGTCAAAACTCTGCGCAGGTGAGTGAGCTGGTGGAGCAAAGGGCAAGTGCGAACCGCCTTCCCCGGCGCCCTCCTCTTGCAGCATCCTCGGTCCAACCGCATCTGCATTTGAGCCAGTCCGCCGCCTGGCGAGACGGCTGTTTGGAACAGCTTGCCGATGCTGGCCCGGCTGCAACGCGTTCAGATGCTCCTGAAAACGCGCCTGGTTCGTCTGCTGCTGTTGCGAGCCTGCATCGTCTGTGCGAGCGAAATCTGAGACGTGGGACCGATTGATATTGCTAAAGGGACCCATCGTATCTCCCTTGCCTGTTCCGAGCAGCTCAAGCCGCCCTGGCGGCTGGAAACTGTTCTATGGGGCTCAGCTGTCGACAGGCTGACGGACCGAGAGCGCGGCAGGACGCAGTCGAGATCATCCCTCCAGACGCGAAGGAGGAACTCGCTGCACGGCCCGCCGATCTTCCCGTTCGACGAGCCCCGTCCAGCCGCCGTTGCGAAGCTGTCGGATCTGGTGATGCCGCGCCTCGCCTATGCAGCCTTGCGGCGCGGCAACCTAGGTGAGCGTGCGTATTGCCTCAGGCGCTTGCGAAAGGCGCAGCCTTCCATGTCGTCTCGCGCGGATAATCACGCGGGTAATCATCAAGTAATTTCCGGAAACGCGCTAATCCCGGTACCAGCGGTTTGGATTACATTTCGCCCACCCGCTGCGCTTCCACTATCGTTTCCAGAAGACATCGAGCTCCGCCAGCTGGCGCTCGATTTCCTTCACGACCTCATAGACATTCAATCCGGACTTGGCAGCGATCAACTTGGCCAAGATCTCGCTTGCTACCAGAGCCGGCGCGATACTTTTGAAGAAGGATTGAGGATTGCTAATTACAATGACGCTTGCCTTGGCCATACGGGCGAGCGGCGATACGCTGCTGTCGGTGATGGCAACCACAGCCACTCCTTGGCGCGCTGCTTGCCTAGCCGTTTCGATGGTTGCACGACAGTAAGGCTCGATGCCTACCGCCAGCACTACGTCGCCTTTCCCGACACCTCGCAAGGCATCGATGCCGAGTCCCCCGGCCGCATCAAGAACGACCGCCGGCCGGCCGAGCCGTGACAGCGTGTAGGCAAAATGCTGTGCCACCGGATGCTCTGCGCGCAGGCCAAGGCTGAAGAGATTTCGGCTCTCGGCAAGGACACTGGCAGCAGCCGTCAGCTGCATCGCGTTCGCGCATTCCCCGAGCCTCGCGATTTCCGCTGCCAGCGTGCCCGCGACGACTCCGACCGTTGAGTAACTGCCATCGCCATCTTGCCGACGCTCAGGCAGCGGCGATTCGGCAGACGTGCGCAGGGCCTTCGCATAAATGCTGCGCATGTCTTCGTAGCGGTCGAGGTCGAGCCATCGCGCTAGCCTCATCATGGTCGTGTGGGACACACCCGCTAAATGCGCTTGCTCGCGCATGGACATCAACGCGACGTCCTGCGGATGGTCCAACACAAACCGGGCAGCCCGCTGGAGCTGAGGCGGCATCGTCTCAAACCGTTCGACTAAAAGGTCGGTTAGAGGCCCCTTTTTCATAGTCCTTCGCACCAGTCGGCCAGCTGAAAGGTACGCCCGATTTCACAAGAATAGACACTCGAAAAAATTCCACTTGGACGCTCTTGCTGAACCGCACTGCCCCGGTACTGAGCTGGATCACCCGATGAGACACGCGCCAGTTCTTCATTGACAACAAAATGCCGCGCCCTTTCTGAACCACATCTCATGTCGTAGCGACAAGCACCCTCTTCTGCGCCTTCAAGTTTCAAGGCACGTACCTTCGGAGACATACCCTGTTTGATTGCCGTAGAAGGCGCACACTTACTGGATTTGAGCATTTGAGAGATCAATTCGCGTACCTATGGACCACGCTTTTTCGCGCTGATTTCGGGCTCGTCAGGTTTTGCGGGGAGAATGGGGAACAACTGATGAAAAGCTGCTGCGACTATGTTGATCGCCTGCGATGAGCTTCCGCGCGAATGCCAGTCTACCGCGATCGTGCCGGCGCACTCCGTCCGGACTTCTCGTCAAGCGCGAGTGAGCGGTTAAGGTTGTTGACCAACATCTGGTTCCCGGGTTCTTTCCTGAGCGCTTGGCGATATAGCGCTTGTGCCGCGCCATGCCGTCCGCAAATGTCGAGCACAACTCCCTTCGCGTTCAATGTGCGCAAGTTGCCTGGAGCCGCAATCAAAACCCCGTCGAGCACCTGAAGCGCCTCCGTCGGGAGTTTCCTTGCTAGTAGGGCTTTCGTAAGCTGGATCGCCGCGTCGACATTGCCTGGTTGCTGCTGCAGCTGATCCCGCAAAGCCCGCTCGTGAGCATCCTGACCAACGGAGCTCAAGATGCGTTCGCGCGTGGCCGGATTGATATCCTTGGCACCGAGCAACTCGGGTGACGGCGTCTCCTTCACTGAAAGAGCTTGTGTGCCCCAGCTAGCGCAACCGCCGAGAGGAAGAATGACAAGTATTGCGAAGGGAACTGACGCCAGACGAACTGAACGCAACTGCGAAATGACTGTTGTTCTCATGTGAATGCCGCTATCCTTACGACTAATGTCACGCACTTCAGCTGGGCTCAACGCGCAAATTGTTACGATCTCCTGACGTTTCACGATTCGTTGCAGCGGTGAGCTTGACGGATCCGACGGGCTGAATCGTAAACTCCGAATCCAGGTCCTGATAAGACAAAACGGCGAGATCGATCCCGTTGCGGGTAAGGAAACCGCGGACGAAGCGTCGGACATCCATTGAAGCCAATATGACAGGATGCCGCTGACCCGGCGCAGGGTTCGAATGGATCTGCCGCATTTGTGACAGCAGCATCTCACTTTGCCCGTCCCCCAATACGAGGTAGGGACCAACAGCCGAATCACGTATCGCGCCGCGCACCAAATTCTCGGTTTCACGTTCGATAATAAAGGCGGGCACGACACCCTGAGCGTTGGCAAAACGATGACAGATCTGTCGCGTCAGACCCGAACGAACATATTCGGTCAACAATGCGACGTTTTGCTCCTGCTCCCCCCATTCGGCCAATGCCTCCAAGACGAGGCGGGTGTTGCGGATCGGGATATCTTCGTCCAGTAGACGGCGCAGGACATCGGCAATCCGGGGGATCGGCGTCGTGCGTAGCACCTCCTTCACCAAATCGGCATATTTCTGCTCCATTCGGCCCAGCAATTCACGCGTCTCTTGGATGCCCACCAAGCGCCGCGCACGGCGCGTCAGCGTTGCCTGGACTCGCGATGCAATAAGTTCGATGGGACTGTGATAGCCGATGCCGGCGTCATTGAGAGCCGACGCATGGCTTTGTTCGACCCAGATCTTGCCCGCTTGTGGGTCATGCTGGAAGGGGATGCCGCTCAATTCAATATTGGCCAGATCGTCGGTGAGCCTTAGCTGCGTCGGATCAATCGCATCCTGTTCGACCGGTACGCCCTCGACATCTATCCTGAACTGCGGGTCCGGCAACTGCTGTTCGACTGCAACAGGGATGCGAGGAACAATGATGCCGAGGTCAGATGAGACCAGTTCCGAAACGCGCTCAATGTGCTGTTGCAATTCGGTTTGGTTGATCGCATCTCCAAGGCTCGGTGCAAGGAGCAGGGTGATCGGACCTCCTTCCGGAGGTGGGGTTTGCTTTTTTGGCTCCCCGGGAGCTGCAGTGGTAGCATTTGCATTGTCGCCGTTTTGCTTATCACCTTTGGTAAAACTTGCCGTCGCGAAGACTGCGGCCAACACGAGAAAGACGGGCAGAGGGAAGCCGGGAACAAACCCCATCGCAACCATGACACCAGCAGCCAGCCTCAATGCCCGCGTATTGGCGGTGAGCTGGCCGGCTATGTCGGCACCAAGGTTGAGTCTCCCGGCCCCACCTACACGCGTGACTATGGTCGCCGATGAAATCGACAGCAGCAGCGCCGGAATCTGTGAGATTAATGCATCACCTATGGTCAGCAGAGTGTATTGGTGCAGCACCTCGCCGAAGGGCAAACCCTTAGACAGCCCGATGGAAACTCCGCCCAGCAAGTTGATACAGATAACCACCAGCCCGGCGATGGCATCGCCCTTTACGAACTTCATGGCCCCGTCCATAGCGCCATAAAGTTGGCTTTCTTTCTCCAACATGGCGCGCCGCCTACGAGATTCATGCTCATCGATGTGGCCATTCCTTAGCTCGGCATCGATCGCCATTTGCTTGCCTGGCAGAGCGTCCAGCGTGAATCGCGCCGCCACTTCTGCAACGCGTTCGGCACCCTTTGCGAGAACCATGAACTGGACCATGGTCACCACTAGAAAGATGACAAAACCTACGACGATGTTGCCTGAGATTACGAAATCGCCGAACGTGTGGATGATGCTGCCGGCCTCCCCCTCCGCAAGGATTAGTCGCGACGTTGCAATGGTAAGCGCGAGGCGGAACACCGTAGAGATCAAAATGACGCCGGGCAGGGAAGAAAGTTCAAGTGGCGTGCCGACATACAGGGCAACCATTAGAAGAAGTATGGCGAATCCGAGGTTGAATCCGATCAGGACGTCAACGACCGCGATTGGGATTGGCATGATCATCATGCCGATCGCCAGAAGCAGCATTAACGCGACCATTATATCCGGGTTGGCCGGCGCTCGCGCGATGAAGTTGCGCATGAGGTTCGCCATTGCGACCTTCTTTATGTTTGTTTGAGAAGAACTGTGCCGCTGCGAAGTGAAACGTAGCTTTGGAAAACGGCTCGCGCCTCGTCCATGCGACGGGCTCGCAGCAGCGCATGGCTACGCATGAGAGTGAGAGGGACGCGAGAAGATTGCTGGTCATCAAGTACGTCCAGCCTGTCCAGGATCGTCAGTGCTTCATCGCCGAGACCCTCAGCAATCAGCGCATAGGCGAAAATCCGTAGCAGGCTGACATCTTGAGAATTGTCGCTGACGGCGAGCCGCAACAAGGCTAGGCTTTGGGCGCTCTGCCCACACGCTAGGTGGGCATAGGAAAGGGCGCAGAGCAAATCTCGCTCCTGCTCGGAAATCAGCACGACATCACCGGTCTTTGGCAACGTGTGTCCCGACGGGATGACGTAACATTTGAGTGTTATTCTTCATCCAGGTCGACCTTCGCTCGCCTTGATCAAGCTGTTCCGGTTCTGTCGCAACAGCACCAGCCGCCGGAACTCCTCTTGGAGGGCGGAAATACCTTCACGCGCCACCGAATCCTCAGGTACCGCCGCTAGCGCGTCGACCAAGGCCTCCAGAAGAACACCACGCTTCCCTTCGCGCAGGATTTCCGGATGACGTAGGCGTGGCGTGATGAAGGAGAGCTGGCTACGTGCGAGAGTATGGCCATAAAGAGCGGCCATTGCAGCGCGGGGCTCGATCTCACTGATCTGAGTGCTCTCGCTTGGGCTGACGCGCGTGACCGCCTCGATTTCACTAATTCCCAACGATCCGTTGGCCGTGCGTGCGAGCGGCATATCGTGCGCGTGCGCACGCCGCAAAGTCGATGCATGCTTCTTGCTACTATTTGCATGAGCGCGATCGATCTCCATATTCGTAAGCGCGATTTTCCCCGCATTCTTGGTTCCATCATTGGCCGGCTCGGCTGCTCCTGCAGGCTCGATGTTAAGATCGCGCGCCGAGGTGCCGGAGCCGACAGGGTAGCTGGACATCTTGACCATGGAGTTCTCCTACCGAACCTGGAAGTTTAATAAGGGAGCGCAGCAACGCGGCCATTTCGGCTCAGCAGCACATGAGCGTCCTCAATCCGATCGACCATCCATCCATTATCCAATAGAGCGCCGACGAAATACTTCTGCCCACCGATCAGAAGATGTGGCAGATTCCCGCGCCAAACAGCTTCAATGGGGATTGCTGATGGCGCCTTGTCCTCTTTGATCACCACACCGTTCACGAGTGTTAGCGCTCCATTCGTGCGATGATCGAACCGCTGTTGGATCTTCTGCCACTTGGAGACCAAGGCAGGCGTGACGGTGCCCTCGGCGGTAACAACACTGTCTGCGGATTTGATCTTGATATCGAATAACTGCGCCCGATCAATTTCGTCTTGCAGCGCTTTCGCCGCTAACTGGACGCTCTGATCACCAGGGCGGTTGATGGTTACCTTCGATATAGGTGCGGGGTTAGTAGGATTGGCGCTCAATCCACTGGCGCTGCCGTAGAGGGAAAAAATGGTTGAGAGCGCGCCGACTCCAATGCAGCTCAGCAAGACGACGGCTATCACTGGCATTGAGAGGCGACGCATGCCAATGGGGCGCTTTTGCCCGGCATCTTGAACGGACCAGAGAATGGACATCGCGCCCACATGAATGACGACAGGAAGAGACACAACAACGCGCTCGCCTGCTGCAACATTTTGGTTGCCCTCTATGCGGACCCCATCCGCAAGGGCCTCGACCTCGATCGAATTGCCAAGAAGACTGATACGAAGATGACGCGCCTCTAGCCCTTGCTCGATGAAAATTATATCGGACTCAAGACCACCACCGATTACATTCGGCCCCAGAGGCGAATTACCAGTCAGCCCAGAATAGAGGCCCGACAGCACCTCGAAATCGACGGAAATGGCGTCATTCACGGAACTCTCCCGCACAAGGAGATGAGCCGTACAGCATGGCCGTACGGCTCATTTTGACTCCACATTGCACTGCCAAGGCAGCGATCGGGACGACACTACGTCCCGTTTGCAATGTTACTGAACGCGCTCGTCGGCCACCTTCTTGATTGTTTGAAGGTTGGTTGTAACGGTGCGCAGCATCACACTCCTTTGCGTCGCCTCTGCGCTCATTGCCGTGAGCGCCGCAATTTGCGACTGGAAGGCGGCAGCCCCAGCCCCGTCAGCAGCCATATTGCCAATGGCCGGAGCAGCACCACCACCAGCAGGGGGAGCAACTTTAGACATATCGTTTTTCCTTTCCGTTCGAATTGTGCCGTGCTTGACGGCTTACACTCCTGACGCCGAAGGATCCGGCGTCAGGCATCCTCTTCCGTGTCACCCATGGCGTCATCGAAATCAGCCATGGTATCGCTCGCCATTTGTACCGCAATGGAACTCAGAACACTCTGGAATGCCGCATTCTGATCTACGGCTTGCGGGTCACTTCCGGAACTGACCGAACCGCTGTCCCGACCACCCTCCCCAACCGGTCGGCCACTACCAGAAGGCCCGCCGGGCTCATCCTGCCTATCCCCATGGCCCGCACGAGCCAAGGAAGCACCGTTGCCGCCACCTCCACCTCTAATTGCTCCGACCATCAGGTACCTCGGTTCCTTTATTGCCCTCAAGAGGCTGCGATGCAGTGTTCAAAATCGACTTGCTCAAAGTAAGAGCGCGAGCTTTCGAGAAGCTGACGGCTCAAAAAAAAACGAAGGGACGCTGTCACAAAACTGATGGTCGTGTACGGGCTGGCCTGCTCATATCGATGCGACGGCGGCTTTGAAGGCGCCATTTTCCCGGCAGGTGGGATCGGAAGGGGCTGTCATGCTCGGTGCCGCAATTGAAGCAGTTCGATGTGAAGCGTGTTCGTAGTATGCGAACTCTGCCGATGGATGAATTCAGATGGTAGGGGGCTCGCCGCGCCATCGTTATAGACCCGTTCACGATCGCCGCTAAACTGGCGGTCCATAGGTATATAGCGCGGGTGCGGAACGGTGCTTTATTTTTTCAGACGCACGTCAGCGAGTGCTTTTGCCAGCGAGCGCTTGGCGGCTGCGGTGGCGTTTGGGGGGGCAACAAATCCGGACGCGCGATGAGGCCATCGACGATGGCCCCCCTGACTCCGCTTCGGTGGTTATTACTCTCTCGTATCGGTGTTTTCACTGCCCTGCGACTTGAAACGATACCGAGGGCTCATTCACACGCTCCCTTCAGTTCCTGTGCTTGTCTACGGTTTATCCTGGTGACGCAACAATATTGGCGAATTGCTGAGTGGCGGCCGCGTTGGGCACAGATGGGCGTGTAGCGCGCTGAGGCATGGATCCGCGTTCTTTTTGTCTTGTTGGTGAGGCGGGATGAAGGTGAGATCGGCTTGTTGGTAGAATGGTCTGCGCTCATCGATCAGTTGGGCGATCTTTTGCTCCGGGTCAGGGCCTCGCAGCAGCGGGCGGCTGGTATCCCTTTTGAGGCGCTTTTTGATAACCTCCAGCTTGGTATCGAGCCAGATCGAGACCGCCTTGTCGCCGATGAGACGGCGGCTCTGCTCATGCATCAACGCGCCGCCGCCGGTGGCGATCACCGCGGGCGCTTCCTCCAGCAGACGGGCGATCAGTTTCGCCTCCATCTCCCTGAAGTAGGCCTCGCCCTGCTCTTCGAAGATTTGCGAGATCGATTTGTGGGTCTGCTTTTCGATTATTTTGTCCGTGTCGTGGAAGTGGAGCTGCAGTCGCTTCGCGAGAGCTGGGCCGATGCTGGATTTGCCGGCGCCCGGCATGCCAACGAGCACGACCGGCCGACTGCCGAGCGCCGCGACGACTTCCTTCGCCTGTGATGACCCGACGGTTTGCGGCATGCTTGGTTGCCCGACAGGTCGCAATTTCAGGGCCGCAGTGGCGCCTGCACCGCGTTCGCCTTCGGCTTCCCACTGAAGCACGGCCAGAGCGCCATCGGGGACTGGAACGCCCTGGCAGTTTTCCATGACGCGCTGCATGAGTTGCTCCGCAGGAGCGTCCCCACCCGCCCGCCGCAGCTGGTCCAGCTGCTTGTATGTGTGATGATTGGCGAGCTTGGCTTGGTAGCTGGCCGGCGTATGGAACTCAACCTGGAAGCGATAACCATGCGGTGTGGCGAGCACGCTCTGGATGCCGCTGAAAGTCGGATTGCGCATCCTGAACCAGTTGGTTGTGTGGCGTTCGGCGTAGCCGCGCTCGTCGAAGGCCAGGATGGCTTTCTTAAAGCCACGGGTAAAATCCTGGTCGGGGAGTTCGAAGATGTGGCGGACAGCGTTGCTTATCAGCTGCGGCGCGCTGCCAGAGGGGGCGTTCAATCCGGTGAGCTGTTCAGCCATCGAGCCTTCCGATCGCACCCGGCGATCGAAATGAGGCATGTTCACCGGGATGCCGGCCTGCCTGAGGCTCTCGGCAACCCAGATTGCCGCTGCGGTGATTGCCTCCTCTTCAGCTCTCGCGCGCGTCGCCTCGATTTTGGCCTGCTCCGATGCTTCCTGGCGGCTCAGCGTTACCGTCACATCGGAATCCACGGCGGCAGGGCGGCGGCCGGAGCGTTCGGGCAACAGGCCGTTCTGTGCGGCGAATTTGATCGAGGCCTCCATGACGCAAGCCGCCAGCGTGGGATTGTCTTTGAGTTCCTCCAAGGTCGCATCGACATCGAACCTGCCCTGGCTGAGTGTCGCCGCCATGCTCTTGACGTAAGGCACGGGCTGCAAGCCCGGCGTCTGGCATAGGAGCCGCTGCAGCTCATGGCCTTTTTTCATAAACCGGCGGGTGCCGGTGTCGGATTTATAGGCATCCGTCCCGACCTTAATGCCGAGGCTCAGCAGGTTGCTTGTGCTTTCGACGAGGTCGTCCGGATTGTAGCCATCTGGGGAAGGATCGATCCGGGCTTGAGTGTGGTCGAGCAAAAGCTGGACGCGGTCGCGCGGCTGGGACGTTGCCGGATAGCTCTCCGCTAATTCCTGGAAGAGGTTTGCAAGCGCTGGGCTCACCGACGGGCTTAAATCGTCCACGATCTCGACGGTTGCGGACAAGTTTTGCTGATCCGCCTTCGCCGCCCATGCCGCAAGCTCGGTCACGAGCAACGCGGCCATCTCGCGCGCGACCGGATGCCGGGCGACCTCGATCTCCTGCCTCGCCCTGGCGAGCGTGTCCTGGATATCCTGGCCCCGCACCTCTTCCGCGTTCAACAGGTTAGCGATGTCGCGCCTGAGCTCGTGGTGAATGCCCTCGTAGGTGCCAAAGACAGCACGCTCGGCAAACCAGCGTCGCGCCTCGTCGGACTGCGCCAGAAAGTTTCGCTGCAGGCAGCTATAGGTTTCCAGGACGTCCTGCGTGGTGGCAAGGATCTGGCGGGCACGACTGAATTGGTAGCTATCGTCCTTAAGCGCCGGGGTATGCGACTTCGCCGGCTTGAGTGAGCGAACGCCGCGCGCTTGCTCCTTCTCATCGAACTGCCGCACATGCTCATAAAGCTGCGGTCGGTCGCCGATGATGATGACCGCGTCCCCGTCGAAGTCGCCGTCAAGCTTCTTCTGTTCACTGGTCGGGATAGCAACCAAAGAGCCCGGAGCAAACACCTCCGTCGCCTGGAGGATGCCTATGCTGTCGACCGGCGTGTCCACCTTGGCGCGATCCTTGCCGTGTGTCCAGCTCGAATGCGATTTGACGTCTTCGGCGGACAGCACCAGCCCACGCTCGGCGTAGTCGGCCGGCCACATCTTGTCTGGCACGACGATCAGAATGCCTTTGGCAAAAAACATCGGATCGTCGCCCGCCAGTTCTTTCCCGTTCTTCTCGGCGACATTGAAACTGTATTGAATGGCTACGCAGCCATCCAGGAAGGCCGCAGTCGGATCCCCATCACCTGCCGACCTGACTTGCTTGGCGCCAAATGGCCGCAGGTTGGCCTTGTCATAGGGGGCTCGCCCGATCAGCACGCCACCCCTCCCCGTCAAGGTCTCGCTCTTGAGCGTGGGCACATGGACGCAATCATCACTGGACGGTACGGCGACCGCGCCGGGAGCGTCGATGTGTCCGGCCGTCACGGTGCGAAACAGATCCTCGGCCCCCAGCTCTTGTCCTTCTCTGCTGTCGAGCCAGGTCTTGGCCTTCTCGCGCGTCTCATCCGCCACCAGCTCGCTGCGCGGATAATGTTGCAGCGCCGAGGCAGGAACGGACGATCTCCTTGCCTCAGCAAAAGCAGCCACCCGATCGAGACCTTGGCCTTGAGCGGCCCGACGAACAGCCGGCATACGCTCGGCCAACGAAGCCTTTATGAAGCCGCAACCGTCATGCGGTCGCAAGGCGATCGGGCCTTCCGGCCCGGTCAGCCTGAAGGGATGCGCCTCGCCCGTCAGACGGTCCGGCAGCAGCGACAGTTTGAAGGCTCCTTCGAGTGCGTAGTCGTGGGGCCCTAGACCTTTGATCGCCGGGGGCGCGGCAAAGCCTCGGCGCTGCGTGTAATAATAGGCTTCTTTGAATGGCGCCCAGTGTCGCGACAGCTGCTCGAACGCCGTACCCGGTGCGGTTTCGGCATATGGAATTGCCAGCAGCTTCCCCCCGAGCGCCTGAGCCCCCGTTTCGCCTGGAGCGCGGGCGGCGATCTGGGCAAGGGTCTTTTTCGGCGGTTTTGACTTGCTGCCGCCGAATAGATCCATCCGGTATGGCACACCCTCGACACTCAATGTCCGCCCCAGCATGAAGGCGCTCGGCTTTCCCGGCAGTTGTACCGCGACCACCTTCACCGCCCCTGAGGTCAGGCGATGGAAAATGGAATAGCGCGTCTCGGGCTCCGTCGGCAATCGCCGCCCCTGCATGTCCACCACCGGCAACTGCATCAGCCCCGCATCACCCTCCGGCGGTCTCGGCTCGTGGTCCATAGCGCGCAATACCTTATGGACATCGAAGACGGCGGCTGGATGTCGGGCCTGGATCAGTGCCGCGTTCTGGGCCATGAACTCGTCCAGCGCCTCGACCGGCCCCTCTGCCTCGATCTGCGCGATCAGGTTCCAGCTCATGTTGGAAAGGTCGCCTTCGATGAGGCCGCGCGTGCTGGCCAGGATCTCCCTGGTTCCGCGATGCAGCTCATCCCGACGCCGCTTCAAAGTGGAACTTTCGGCATCGACGTAGGGCCTCTTGTAAAGCCCCTCAAGGACAGCACGGGCCTTGAGCACTTGATAAATCGACAAGGCTGGACAGCGGCTCGAATTCGGTCCAGCGATCCGCTCGGCCTCGCTTGCCTTGAGTTGCGCCTTGATCTTGTGCTCCATGACTGGTTGAATGTCGTTCAGCAGGTTCAAAGTCTGCCTGCGGTGCCAGCGCAACGCCCTTTGGGAGCTGCGCGCTAACGGCACCAGAGCGGCGCAGAGATTGCCCATGGTCTCGAGGTTCTCGGGGGCAAAGCCAGAGGTCCGACGCAATGCCTCGAGTCGATCCAAGCCTGTCCGTGCCAGTAGACCCAAATCGTCATGCAACTGCGCCTTCGCCAGCGCCTTGAAGATATGCACGATGCTTAGCGCGTCGGCCTGCTCCAGGCGATCGCTGGCGTAATGAAGATGATGGGCCAGCTGATGCAGCCGATCCCTCAGCAGAGCGGTGTCTGCAATTTCTCCGGCGTCCTGTCCCCGCACGACGCCGCGCCCCAAGATATTGGCGATGGTGCCGAGCGCGACGGTAGTGAAGGTGCTAAATCTTGGACCCGCCGCGCCGAACCCGCGCGCGATATCCATGATCGCCCCGTGGCATACCGGTTGTTCGGGCCATTTGCTGAAGCCATGCAGGACAATGGCAAGTTGCTGCGAGGAGAAATCGGACAGCCCCCCGGTGCGGTCGGCGCGACAACGAACTTCAGCAGCAATTGCGACCGAGGCGTCCCCGCACCCCGTCTCGTCAGTCCACTTGCTGAAACCGTTAACCAGATTTGCCAGATCCTGCGGATTGAAAGCAGATAGCTGCTCGGCGCGATAGGCACGGCGAAGCACATCGCCGGCGATCGCGACGGTAGCCTCGCGACAGCCCGCCTCTACCGGCCACTTGCTGAAGCCATTCACCAGGTTCGCCTGCTCCTGCGCAGTAAAATCGGTCAGGTGGGCGCCGCGGCGGCGAACCTCACCGGCAATCGCAAGGGTGGCCTGGCGACAGCCCGTCTCATCCGGCCACTTGCTGAAGCCGTTCACCAGGTTCGCCAGAGACTGCGGGGTACAATAAGATAGCTGGCCAGCGTGGTCAGCGCGGCGCCGGATCTCGCAACCGATCGCGACGGTAGCGCGGCGACACTCCACTTGTTCCGGCCATTTGCTGAAGCAACCTACCAGGTTGGCCAGATCCTGCGGATCAAAGACGGACAGCGCGTCGGCGCGGCGGCGAACCTCGCCGGCTAGAGCGACGGTGGCCGCAGCACAACCCGCCTGCTTTGGCCATTTGCTGAAACCGTTCGCCAAGTGTGCCAGATCCTGCGGGCTGAAAGCAGATAGCTCATCGGCACGGTCCCCGCGATGAAGCATCTCACCAGCGATCGCGACCGTGACGTCACCACAGGCTGCTTCATCGGGCCATTTGCTGAAACCGAGCGCAAGGTTCGCCAGCTCGCGCGAATCAAAACCAGGGAGCCGGCGGGCACGGCGGCAAAGAACCTCACCAGCGATCGCGAGCGCGGCCTCGCGGCAGTTCGCCTGATCGGGCCACTTGCTGAACCCGTTCACCAGGTTTGCCAGATGCTGGTGCGCAAAACTGGAAAGTCGGCCGGGGCCGCGGCGAACCAGCTCACCAGCGATCGCGACCGTGGCGCTACTACAGCTCACTTGGTCCGGCCGTTTGCTGAAGCCGTTCACCAGATTCGCTAGTGCCTGCGGAGTAAAATCGGACAGCCTATCGGCGCGGCGACGAATCTGACAGGCGATCGCGACCGTGGCTTCGGCACATGCCAACTCGGTAGGCCACTTGCTGAAGCCGTTTACCAGGTTCGCCAAGTCCCGCGAATCAAAACCCGAGAGCCGGTTGGCAAGGCGACGGACTTCACCCGCGATCGCGACAGTGGCAAGGCGTGAACTCTCTTGTCCAGGCCACTTGCTAAAGGCGTTCACCAAGTTTGCCAGGTGCTGGTGAGTGAAATTGGCGAGCCGATCCGATCCACTGGCGCGGCGACGAATCTCACCCGCGATCGCGAGGGTGGCCGCACCACACCCCCCTGTGTCAGACCACTTGCTGAAGCCGTTCACCAGATTTGCCAGACACTGCGGAGTAAAATCAGATAACGCATCGGCGCCGCGACGAAGAACCTCTTTGGCAATCGCCGCCGTGGCCGCGCCACAGCCTGTCCTCTCCGGCCATTTGCTGAAACCGTTCACCAAGTTCGCCAAGTTCTGCGAATCAAGAGCAGAGAGCCGGCTGCCGCCGCGGCGAAGCACCTCACCAGCGATTGCGCCTGTGCCGTCACCGCAGCCTGCAGCTTCCGGCCATTTGCTGAAACCGTTCACCAAATTGGCCAATTCCTGCGGATGAAAATCACAGAGCCAGTTGGCTTGGCCAGCGCGACGGCCCACCTCGCTGGCGATGGCGACCGTGGCCGCGCCACACCCCGTCTCTTGCGGCCATTTGCTGAAACCGTTCACCAGATTCGCCAAATGCTGTGGCTCAAAACCGGCGAGGCCGTTTGTCCGTTCGGCGCGGCGACGGACCTCACCGGAGACTGCGACCGAGGCAAGGCGTGAGTTTTCCTGTTCCGGCCATTTGCTGAACCCGTTCACCAACAGGGCCAGGCTTTGACTGTCGAGTTCCCGAAGCACTCCGCTTTGCTCGCAACAAAATTCAGCAATTCTGCCCATCCCATTTTGGCAAGCCGGCACCCGTGGATATCGGCTGAACGATAACGCCAAGAGCGCAAGCGCTTTGGGCTCGACATCAATGAGTTCGTGGGCAAACCTAGACACCTGAGCTGCCATGGCCCGGCAAGCTTCCATGCCTGCCGGGCCTTCCTCGCGGCTCACTGCATTGCAAACTGTGGCATATCCCCATGTTTGCCGGACGCGGATATCGTGCTGCCAGTTGGTGACAAATCGAGATGTGAACTGGGCAGCGGCCTGCTGCAGGAATGTTGCAAGTTCCGGCATCTTCAGATCTCTGCGATAGCGCACCACAGCCATTGAGAATTTGCGGATGTCACCAGCGAAACCGATGTCGTGTAGGGCGCCATTAAGCAGTTCTTGCGAGTTTGCAGTGCGGCCATCCCGCCTAGCTACATGGTCGATAGGTCGCTCGCCTGATCTGGCGCCCAGATCGGGTACGCTTTGTCGATGTGGCGGCAACGCGTCGATGCGCGAGCTTCCGGCCGCTTGATGGCTGCGCCAGGGTTCGCCACCGGGCTGCCGCCTTGGTCCGTTCCGTAGCGAGATTCCGCCGTGACCGTCCCGCCCGGCTTTATTGTCGATCGGTCGTTCTCCCGGTCTGGCAGCAGGTTCGCTCACGCTTTGCTGACGCGGTGGGCGCGCGGCTGTATATGAAGGTCCGGCTGATCGATCGCCGCGCCAGGGTTCGTCATCAGGATGCAAGAAGCCTTCTTCTCGGGTTGGCCCCTCGCCCTCCGACACCGAGGGGAAACGACGACGCCGCCCACTGATTTGACCTAGAGCAGCAGCCAAAAGTCGGTGTGAGCCAAGCGAGGGACCGGCAGGGCGGCCGCCAGCAGAATTATCGGCTTGGGGCGCAATGGGAGCGGAGGACGTCCCTTGGTTTTGAGGCCCAGAGTGCATCCGCTGCACGACGGAATTGAACGATTGAC
The DNA here is from genome assembly GCF_033977205.1 of Mesorhizobium album. Classification (NCBI taxonomy): domain Bacteria; kingdom Pseudomonadati; phylum Pseudomonadota; class Alphaproteobacteria; order Hyphomicrobiales; family Phyllobacteriaceae; genus Mesorhizobium; species Mesorhizobium album. Next base: position 17,773 of record NZ_JAVIIW010000073.1, read on the forward strand.
TGCCTTCTTCAGGGGCGCGGCCTGATTGCGAGCACGGACCGCTCGATCCCCGCGTGCTGCCGGAGTCAGCACCTCCAATGTGCGATCTTCCAGATCGTCCAATGCCTGTCATATCCAATCTCCAATGGGGGCAATGCGCCGCCTATAGTGTCGAGGCTGATTCGCTCATCCGTGGGGCGAGAAGTGCGGTGGACCGGGCGCCCAGGCGAAGATGGTCTTCAAGAAACGGGGGTTCTGAAAAGTCTGACGCTGGCCATGCCCTCATCAGCCGCTCGAAGCGCATGCGACCGAAGTACTCACCCCATTGGTCAACTCAGCATGCGTGAGACCCCATCGGTCCCGTTCGAGGTCTTGTGGATCGCCCTGACGCGATCGCTTGCACGGCACCGGCGGCTATTCCCAAAGTTTGCCTTAATCCGGAGCACGCGCAGCAGTCGCGGCAGGAGATGTCGCGCGCACGTCGGCGGCATGGAAATAACGGGAACCGCGGTCATCGAGCCATGCGCCAAAGGCGACGATGTCCCCCGTACCACCCGACAGACATCGATCTTTCGCAAAATGTTGCTTTCCTGAGACAATGACAAAGCTTTGGCCATCGCACATAGCCGTCCTTACCTTACATAAACCTGACCTGCGCTCAGCCAAAATGCTGAAGTTGCTAAAAGCGAAGACCACTGGAACTACTGCGGCAGCGGGCGCGGGCTACAGCCTGAGAGAACTGGAAATTTGTGAGCAATCTGCGTCATCGTCAGCCCTGCGGCCGCTCCGTGGCCGAAGAGGCCGAACGATGGGAATTGCGCGCCTGCCATATCGGCTGCAGACCGACGACCGGGCAACCATGCAGGCGTTGTTCGCCAGCTGCAAAAAATTCGATTCCTGTCGGTACCCTCGTGTCGACACTGTCCTGGGCAACAGGGCGCGTGTCGTGACCACAAAACGAGCCGCAATGGCCTGATCGCTCGATGGGACGCAGGCGGCGAGAGCTCAATAGACACGGTGACGTCGAAGCAGTCTGTCAGTGGCGTTCGAGGAGATCATATCTGCCTGTTCATTCCCGCTCAGCCATCCGAGTTCGCAACCAGTTTGAACATCAAACATCAGACCGGCAAACCAGTAGCCTCGTCATTGCCACCCACAGGCTGCGCACTTCAATATCTGTGAAATTACCGGCACGTACAAAGGTGCTCGTCAGCCTTTTGACAGCTAAATGAGAGATACACCGGACGTTGAACAACGCAAAGCCTTCGAAGCGGCCGTTAGGTTCGATCGAAATGCAAATTCCGCATCCGAGCTTAGCTTGGGTCCAGCTATGATTTGTCTCATCTAGGGAGAGTGATTTGGAGCCCCACAACGGATGGTTTGATACGGACGCCTGGATGCGCGACTACGCTGCTCTGCAGGAACAGCAGCGGGCGAGGCAACAATCGGGAGGCATGCCCGCGGATCAAGCACATTTTGAACAGCAACTGAGCGAGTTGCAGCTCAGTTCCGCTGGTGCGCGCCCCAGTGATGCTACTTACCCTGAAGCTAGTATGCCTGACACTCGCCCGGCCAAGCCGCATGGAACCCCCCAGCGCGCTGACATAGAGGATTCAATGTGGATGCCTCCGCAGTCCAAGCCACGAAATGGCGGGTTCAGCAGCACGTGCTACACCGGGCCCTTGGGAGCGCCTCCTGCTGTGCGGACGAAGGACGGCAAAGGCCGGCACCTATGGTCACGTGTGAAGTCGGGTGTCGTCAAAGCCTTTTCGGGGAGTTGTCGCGAGGACTCGTCCGGAATGTCGGCGTCGGATGTAGTTCATTCAGAGCTTCGCATATATTACGCGAAGCGACGGCTCCCGACCGAGCCCTTTGAGGCGGACAAAATCCTTGTTTCCAGGTTTTTGAGGGCGTCTCTCGGCAGCACATTCGTGCAGACTGCCCAGAGGAATGCATCTCAATTGCACCAGTTCAGTGCATGGCTTAACCAGCGCGAGAGGGACCCAATTGCCGACCGGTTGAACGACCATGAGTTGGACAACGATGCACGGGAGTATGCGCAGCAATTTGACTCTACCGGCAGCAAGAAAACCAAAGATCAAATCATAGAGGCATTGGAAAATATACGACAAACCAATCTGCCACCAGCTGAGCTCACAGATGACGAGAGGCTTATTGCGGGGTTCAGCGAGGCGGCCCAATCCGCCGGCCGTGCGAGAAAGACCGTTAGTGGGTGGGAGACGAGTCTGCATAAATTCCGCACCTGGCTACGGCCCACGAACTTAACGCTGTCCAGCTTGCTTGACCGCCCCGAGGATCTGAATCGACTTGCGACACGCTCTGGCACAAGAGATATCCATGCGGCATTGACAGTGCTTCAGGAGTTCCATGCCGCGAACGTCGAGGAACGCCCCCCAAATTTCAACCCCCACCGCCGACAGCGCTTGGCTGCCCCTCCTGCCGAAGATGCTGCGCTCATGAAGAGGTTCAAAACGGCAGCCATGCAAGCCGGGGTTCCCAAAAACACGATTGACAGCAGCCTGATACATGCAAAAAAATTCGCCAACTGGCTCCATGAGAACGACAAGGAGCCGTTGGCTTCTCGGTTTCGAGATGAATCGCTGGCGGACGATTTAGACCTGTATAAAGCCCAGGGTAACGACCCTGAGAACCGTCTTCAGTCGACGCTGAATCATCTCCGGAGGCTTATGTCGGAAGGGTGCGGCATCGAACAGATCGGGCCCGGCCCGCGTATCATGGGGCGGCGCCTCCTGGATGCTTATCCCGACGACGCCGAACTTATCGACCTTGTGACCCAAGAAAGATTGAGCAACCTTGGACCCGAGCCGACTGCGAAACAGAAGGCCCCTATTTTCCATGCGGCTAGCGTGCAACGCAGGTTTAGTGATTGGCTCCAAAGGGAGAAGAAGGGGAGCATAGTGAGCCGACTCAAGGGGGGTCAGCAGCAACAAAGTGAGTTGATGCGAGATGTCAAGGGCTTCGAACAAGCCACTAAGCATGCCAAGCTGCGTCTCAACGACCTTCGGCAATACCTACAAGTCGTTGAGGCGAACAGAGCGCTCGGGTTGCGGGATCCTGAGGAGGCGGGTTCGTTCGCCGGGGAAGGCGCCCAGCAGGCCAGCTCGTTTCAAGAGTTTTCCTCAGCTCCGCATACTCCGTTCGAGGGGGCTTGGGATTGGCTCACCACGCAGATGCAGTCCTCCACGCCCTCGTCTGCG
>NZ_JAVIIW010000074.1:0-19350 GCF_033977205.1 Mesorhizobium album
CGCCTCGGCATCCCTGGCAGTAAGGTCCTACCGCTTCCCGTTCTCATCGCCGCTCGCTGAACCCCAACAGCAGATCCACCCGCGCAACACCACCGGTTTTGCCCCGGTTACATTGCAACGAACTTCTACAAACGATGACAAGTTGCAGAAACACCCTTCACACGGGTGGGGTCGCAGGTTCAATCCCTGCATCGCCCACCATCCAACTCCTTGATCAAGTTGGATGATCCGGCCGCAAGAAAATCTCTCGAATATCCGCAGCCGCTGGCAGGCGGCTCCGATGCTGCTCAGATCAAACCCCTGCGCACGCTCAAATATGTCACCGCCGTCACCAGGATGGCGCCGATCATGAAATAAAGCGTGGCCAGGATGTTGCCATGGTGGAAATGAATTCCAGCGAACAACAGGGCCATCACCACGGCCAGAAATGCAATTATGCGCGAGAATTCATCGGGCATGGGCGACCTGTGGAAATGATATGGATAGCCGCCCTCAATCAGCCGAGCGCTCCATAGATCGGTTTTCGATTTTCCGCAATTAGCCCTGTGCAGGACATGGACACAGCCTGCCCATTGCAGCTTTGCGCTCAGTGGCTCTCTAGACCAGATCCACCTCGACCCAGAGCCCTCCCTCTCCCCGTACGGGATTGCGCGGTTCGCTGCGCACTGCGAGAATCGAGCCGGAGGGCGGAGCAAAGGCTGGCTTCCCATTGGCGCCGGCCAGCCATTTATCGTCGGCCCGAATGACGCGGCCTTTCGTCTTTGCCGCAAGCGCGGTCAGGATGGCATCATAAGGCATCTTGCCCCATTTCACTTTCTCGGCATCGCCCTGGTTGGTCGGAATGAAGGCCGAGAGGTCCGGGCTCGTCAGCAGGTCGAGGCCCTGCTTCTGCGGCGTCGCGTTCTGGCTGCCGTGGTGCGCCACCTTGAGATAAACGGTGCGCGCGAGCAGAGCGACGGTGGTGACTGTCGCCTGCTCTACGGGCCATTTGAGGTCCTTCCAGCTCAGCCAGTTGCCGATCTGGGCGTCGCCGGGGAACAGGAACACCCGGCCGCTGTCGATGAATTCGAAGGCGAGCACCAGGCTGGTGTTGTTGACGCCGCGGTCGAGCTGCAGCGCGAGATCGGCGGCAATCCCCATCCAGTCGGCGTCGATGCGGCGCCAGGACTGGTCGCGGTCCTCCATAGGCGCCGCGCTGGAGACCGGCCCCGAATAGTGCCTGCGGGTAAAGGCGCCGATATCGATGGACGCATCGGCGCCCTTCTCGCCGTTCAGCGCCGCCGAAAGTGGCGTGCCGACATTGCGTTCGAAGGGGCTCAGCTCGTCGATATAGGTCGGGTCGTCGGCCTGGTTGATCTTGAGCGCGGATGAAAGCGCCCTCGCGAAAGGCCCGCCGCTCGCCAGCGGGAACATCTCGCTCGCTTTCTCCTCCAGCCGTAATGCCGCCTTGTCGCGCGGCGGACCGAGCACGTAAATCCGCAGGTTGGGCAGCCCCTCGATCGATTGCGGCGGACCGCCGGGCTCGAAATAGGTGGGCGACGGTTTTGCCGATAGCTTTGCCGCGGCATCGCGGGCCGAACGCACCCTTTCGCCCGCGGCGCCGAACTGGAAGCCGAGCACGGCCTGCAGGCCGTCGCGGACGCGCTTCATGTAGGGATTGAGGCCCTGCATGCCGTCGAGCTTCTGGCTGGCGCCTTGCAACGCTGCCAAGGCCTGGCCCTTGAACTTATCGAGTTCCGCGGCCTCCGGATCGCCGGGATTCTCCGTCCACGCCATCCAGACATCGCCGACAGCAAAGTCCTTGAACAGATCGTTCGAGGTCAGGAATCCCGAAACATGGTCCCAATGCTCATGCGTAACGACGAGCACGTCGATCCGGCCGCCCGTCTCTTTTTTCAGGTCCGCAACGATGTCGGCGACAAGCGCCGGGCCGTCCGTGATCGAGACATGGATGCCGCAGTCGATGAGCATGCGGAAGGGCGAGCCGTCGGCTTTCGTGAAAGTGAGCAGGTGGCAGTCGCCGATGCCCTGGCAATAGTGCCGGACGGTGACGGCCGGCGCCCGCGCCGCTAAAGGCGCCGTCGCGTCCGCCGGCCTCCTCCTTGCCGTTGGCCGTCTAGACATGGTCGTCGTCTCCGTCGCTGGCGTGCAGCATGGCGAATGGCTCGGAAACTTCGCCGCCGAAATAGAGCTCTCGCAGTGGCGACAGATAATTCGCCGTCATCGTCTGGACCTGCCGCTTCTGCCGATCAGCGCTGCCGGTATTCTTGATGATCGAGTAGCGAATCTCCTCGAAGCCTTCGCGCGGGTCGATGATGATGGTGGCGCCGCCACGGAACCAGAAGAATCCCTCGCCCTTGTTCACGCCCTGCGGCGCCGGATTGCCGTCGAAAGCGATGGGAAGCCGCTGCTGGATGACGGCGACAACCTCGACCCGGAACGAGCCGTCCGGCTCTACCCGCCGTGTTGGGCGAACGCTGTAGATGTCGAAGGTCGTCTCGCCCTTCTTCGCCTGGTGCATGACCGTGCCGTCCTCGTTGTAGCGCGGCAGATCGGGCAGCAGGCCGAACTGCTTGTAGAGGTCCGGATTGGAGACGAAGGCCTTGTGCATCGCTTTCCACAGCGCATAGCGGTTCTTGTCGTTGAGAGCGAATATCTCGGAGCGCTTCAGCTTCTGGTTCCAGCCGAGGTCGATCTTGCTCAGTAACCCCTTCAGCCAGGGAGGCGAAGGATCTTCCGGCGCGCTCCAGGCGAGCGTCTCTTCCGAAATGGTGCGCACGTCGCGCGGCAGAAGCTTCCATTTGCGGAAGGATTCCAGGAAGGCCAGGCGATAGTGCAGCGGATCGTCTGGATAGGCATCCCGGTCGGCGGTGATCAGCGCCCGCAGATATTCGCCGAAGGTGATGTCGACGGCAGGGCAATAGTCGAGCGCGCGGATGCACATGGTGAGCATCTGCCTGGCGATCTTGGCGACCTCGTCGGTGAGGCGCTCGACGAGACCTGGATGCAAGGTGCCCGCCGGCAGAATGCCGGTGCCGCCGGTGGCAAGCTGGATCAGGTCGTCGGTGCGGCGGTCGGCGATGGCGATGAAGGCCTGGTAGACGGCGAACACGAGGATGGAGCCGCGGTCATGCGCCTCGACGGTCTTGTCGTAGTCGAGGTCGGCCATTCCGGCGCCGCCATATTCGCGCAAAGGCCCGGCCCGGCCGCTGCCCTCGCCGAATTGCTTGGCGATACCGGAGAGCAGCGAGGCCGCCGACACGTCGCCCCTCGCCTTGCCGATCTCGAAGCTCACCAGCTCCTTCAAAGTGAAATGCTGGAACAGCGCAACGACGTCGGCGAAGGCCTCGTGGAAAGCCGGAACGTCCGGGTTGGACGCTTCCTGGAAGCGGCGATGCAGCCCGTCGAGCAGCGCATGCGACATCTCATGCGCGATGATGTCGCTGGACAGGCAGGAAAACACCGTCGTCCCGGGCGTGGTGACGTCGCCCTCTTTGCTCGCCGCCGGAAAATATCCGAACAGCAGCGCCTTCTTTTCCGGGCTGTAATAAGCATTCTCGGCGCGCAGCGCGTGCGGATAGATGCGCAGGCGCGGCACGTAGTGGGCCTTCATCGTCATGTCGCCGGCGCGGCCGTGGTCCTGCGAATAGTGCGGCGCCCATAGCGCCCGCCGCCCGAGCGCGCGCTCGAAATGGACGATCGTGGTCATGGCGACCGCGTAGACCATCTGCTGATGGAATTTCGGATTGCCTTCCGAAGGCGGCAGGCCGTCCTGCGCCAGCAGCACCTTATCGTTGAGGTCGACCGGATCGTAGACGCGGTCCGAGGCCGGATCGACATCGATCACTTCGAGATATTCGCCGATCGGGCCAGGCTGCAGCGGCTTGTCGGCCGACGGCTCGTCGTCCCACGGAACCGAGAGCGTCGCTTGATAGACCGACACCGAGTCCAGTCGCTTGGCGATCGAAGGGTCGAGCGCGTAGATGCGCAGGCGTCGCTGCGGCGGCGGCAGCGGGCGCGGCTTGCGCCTGATCGGCGGCGTCGGGCCCGCCGCGGCTGCAACGGCGGCCGGTGCCGGCTTGGTGGCGGCCCTGCCCAGCAGCCTCTCGAGAAAGGCCCTGAGCGGCTTCGACGGATTGCCCTCGTCGAGAGCGGCTTCCAGATAGCGGTTGCGCGCCGCGGCCGAGATGGCGGCCGGATCGCCGTCCGGATCGGCGATTGCCTGGTCGACGGCGGCGGTGCTTTGCGCCATCTGCATCAGCTCCAGCGCCAGCATCCTCTGCCGCTGCGATGCCGCTGGCGACTGAGCAGCCAGCGAATTGCCGCCGGTCAAGAGTTCGAGCCAGCTCCATGTGTAGGTTGCCGGTGGAAGCTTCTTAAGGTCGGCCGCGGCCGGCGGCTGGAAGCCCAGCGCGTCGAATGCCCGCAACACGCCCTGCCCGATCTTCTCTTTGGTCTCGGCGGCGTTCATCCTGGGGGTCGATTTCAAGGCCTTCGCGAACAATGCCTTGCGTACCGCCTCGACGCGCATCCACGGCTCAGGATATTTGCTCACGTCCTCCCAGTGCTCGGCCAGCCAAAGCGCCGCTGCCGCAGCGACCTGCGGCGTCGCCGCCGACGTGCCGTTGCCGTCCATGTCGACCACCTTGGGGCAGTCGATCTCCGCCCAGGGCACGTTCGGCGTGTAGGCGCCAAGCGCCGTCGCCATCTTCGAGGGCGGTCCGTAATTGCCCTGCATGGTGCCAAAGGAAAGCCCGGCATAGGCGCGACCGTCGCCCATCACGCCGCATGCCGCCAGCACCCGGTTGTAACGCGCTGGATAGACGATGCTGCGTGGTGTGATGGTGAAGTTGTTGCCGGCCGCGGTGACCATCACCAGACCGTGGTCATAAGCGAGATTGACGGCATCGACCAAGGCCTGCGAGGTGAAACCGCCCATGCTCATCGACAGCGCATGCGCGCCTTGCCGACGCGCATAGTCGATGCCTTGCACCATGGTGCCCGTTGTGAACCGCACTACCCAATCGGCGATGCGCACCGGCAGGATCTTGGTCTGAGGAGCACCGCCAACGAAGTCGGTGAAACCCTGCCAATGCGGCGACGTACCGTCGAGCTTGTTGCCGGCAAGCAGGCTGAGCGTGCCGGTGCCATGGCCGCGATTGCTGGTGAGCGTGCCGGCCGGGGCATGATCCGTCGCATTGCCCGGCCCGAAACCGTCGGCGACGAAATTGCGCTGCTTGGCCGCGAGAAGCCCCGCCGGCAAGGTGCGGTGGCCCGGATCGAAGCCGGTATCGAGATGGGCGATGGTGATGTTGGCCTGCTTGTCGCCGACCATGGCGCGAGCGGCCGCGAACTGGCTGAAATTCGGCCCGGCGTTCCAGGCGACACCGTCCTTGACGACCGTTTGACCGCCGCGATCGTCCTGGTCGTCGAAGGTGCAGGCAGGACTGGCGCTGGCCGCCATGCCGCGATCGCCATTGCTGTTCTTGTATTCCCATTGCTGGACGATGTCCGGCTCGATCGCCAGCACATCGGCGCCGGCAGCGGCAAAATCTCCGCCGCGGCTTAAGAGCTGGTGGGCATCATCCCAGGGATTGTCCGACCTGTCGGCCGTGGGGGAGAGCCGCAGCCAGGTCGCGCCGTGCTCCGCCGCTGCCCCGAAGTCGGCGCCGGAAGCACCCGCCGGCACGGCCAGGATCGGTTCAGCCCCGCTTTCTCCGATGCCAAGCGACCGGCTTTGGGCAGCAAACCCGGCACCGTCGCCCCGAACCTTGACCAGGAGTCCGCTCGCCGCCATGGCACACCCCTCCCCGGAAATGGAAACATGGCGCCGGCTGTCAGTTCCAGTCAAGCCAAGTTTTAAGCCATGATTCGATCGGTGTATTTGCCAACTACGAAATCATGTCGATCGTGTTCCTGCACAAATGCCTGGTACCCAGAAATACATTCGACAAACAACAATCGCGCCGGCTGACGCGCGCTTCTGTGATTGCTTTCACATACGTCGGGCGGGCTTCGCACACAAATAGCGCACCGGGTGGCACCGGCTCTGCTTCAACGCACGGGTCCGAATGGCTTCCGGGCCTGAAAATGGGTCGGTCCTCGGCAGGGAATTTCGATCACCTAGCCATTTTCAGATTTGCTGTCCGCGCGCTTCGGTTACCTCCCGCCGCGCGCGCGGACGGCGTTTCCAAGACCGGTCCGTGGCCGCCAGCGCGCTCCGATCCCGTTGCGAGGAAAGTCGCCGGCTAATTTGATGCCTGCGGCACACGTCTGGCGCTCGATCTTTAGCAAAGGCCATCGTGCTGCCGTAGACGCCACGAAAGGAGACCAGGGCTTGATCGAGCATGCACTTGTCATACAATTTCCGCTCAACGAGAGGCGGAATCGCATCATGTCCACAGCCGGCGCAGACGACAGGAGCTCCCTGCCGCGTCTGGCGCGGATCGATCCGCGTCATTTCGACCTGCTGTTCGGCGGCTGCAAGGTGGAACGCTACGCCGCCGGTCAGCACCTGTTCGTCCAGGAAGATGCGTCCGACCGCATCTACGGTGTCATCAGCGGCACTGTAGAAATCTCGCTCTATTCGCCGGGCGGACAGAAGCTGGTCGCCAATATCGAGCTCTCGCGCAGCCTCGTCGGCGAGATCGGCGCCCTGGACGGACGCCCGCGCACGGCAACCGCGATCTGCCTCACCGCATGCGAGCTGGTCTCGCTCAGCCGGACGCAACTCTTTGACCGCATTGAAAAAAATCCACCGCTGGCGCGCGCCATGATCGAGCTCCTGTGCGCGCGGCTGCGCTGGGTCAGCGGCGAGCTCGGCGACCAGGCCTTCTTCGGCATCGAGGCGCGGCTGGCGAAGCGGCTGGTGTTCCTGAGCGGCGTTATGGCCGATCCAGCCGGCTGGATCCCGATCTCGCAGTCGGAGCTTGGCGAGTTCCTCGGCGCGACGCGCGAGTCCGTCAACAAGACGCTGAACGACTGGCGCAACCGGCATATGATCGCCATCAAACGCGGCGGGCTGCGCATCACCAATGCCGCCGCGCTGAAGCAGATCGCCGAATCGCAAGATGACGACTGAGCGATTTTCGACCCGAATCAGAGCCGCGAAATCAGGTAGCGCAGCGCCGACCGGCTCGGCATGAAGAAGTAGCCGCCGCCCTTCGTGCTGACGAATTGCGGCATGTCCCTGAGCACCGTCACTTTTTCCCACGACGGGATCGAGAACCGGCCGCCGCTGTCGCGCGAACCGATCGTCGGATCCTTTTCGCCGACAAGGCCCTGGAACGAGCTCGACGAAACCCAGGTCTGCTGAATGAATTCGTACTGACGCTCGATGTCGGCGTTGAGGCACATGAAAAGCAGCCCCTTCTCGACCTTCCCGTTGCGGTCCTTCTTCTCATAGGTGCGGCCGACGCGCAGGATACGGTGGCGCTTGCCGATCCGGATCTGGGTCTCGCGGTCCTCGCCGAGCGAATCGCGCGGATTGGAACGGCGTATATGCGAGCCGAGCGGACAGCGAAGCCCTTGCGGGTCCTCTGCGCCGAGCGCGAAATCATTGTCGGCGCCGCGGCCCGGCCGGCCATCGGGGTTGCGCACCAGCGAACTGCCGTCCTGCCAGCGGCCAAGCATCTTGGCTGCCACCCAGCGGGGCGTGATGGCGTCGTCGCCGGTCTCGCGCGCGGCCCGCGCGGCGGCCTGCTTGCAGTAGTCGTCGAACAGCTCGACATGCTGCTCGAACTGGCGCACGACGAGGAAGGAGCCGTTGCGGCCGAAGTCGCGCGGCGGCGGAGGTAGACCTGGAACCTGCCGGTTCCGTCGCACCTGCGACAGGATGCCGGCGCGGTCCTGCGCCGCCTGGACGGACGGCGAGGCCGGATAAAATCCGTGCTCGTCGCGATAGCCGAAGAGGAACTCGCCAGGCGCGACCAGATGCATGGGCGCCGCCCCCTTGTTGGCGCGCGACGTGCCCCTGACAATCGGCTGCGAGATCCCGTCGGCGAAGCCGAAATGCTCATAGGCGCGCTGGCGGTCCGGCCTGGCGCTGTTGCCGGCATGCTGGGATTTCGCGCCGTCCTTCTTCGGCTCGCGGTTCACGACAAGCGGCAGCTCGGCGACGATTTTCATCCCGGCGCCAGTCGTCTTTCGCTTCGCGGCGGCGGCCTCGGCCTTGAGCACGGCCGGTTCCCCGGCATAGCAGATAACGACCGCGTCGACCGGCGTCTTGGCCGAGCCCCACTGCCATTTGTCGGGCGCGTCCGGGCCAGTGTCGTCGAGGATGCGGCCGCGCTCCGGGTTGCCCATGCCGTGCCGGAACGCGGCTGGAAATGAGTCCAACGGATCGTCGTCGACGCCGCCTTGCAGCCCGAGACGGCGAAGGCCGTCGGGGCCGAAGGCCACGGTCATGGCCCGTCCAGCGGGCACGCCGTCGCCGAAGCTCGTCTTCTCGACGATGAAGTCCAGCCACGCTCTGCGTTGCACGGCCGGCAGGTCTTCCGGCACCCGGATTGCCAGCATATGCGCATGGCCGAGCGCGCCGAAGGGACCGAAGAAGATGGATTGGATCTCGCCGGATTCCAGCTCTTCGACAGGCAAGGGAGCCGGTTCACGGCTGGCAGATGCTTCCGCCGGCCTCGCCTGCGGCCGCTGGAACGAGCCGAACAGGCTCACCCAGTCGCGCGCCTCGTTGCCGGTCGCCGAGGCGATGCCGCGCCTTATCCTGGAATTGATGCGTATGCGCGTGGTGTTGAGATGGGGATAGGCCGAATACCAGAACAGCGTCGGCACCTGCTGGCGCCGTGCCCAGCGCTTGAAGCGGTCGCCGTCGCGCGCGCCGTCGAGGAAAAGCCAGCGCGTGCGCGGGTAACCCTCCGTGTTGCTCCACACCCCGGTCAGGCCTTCGGAGGCCTTGGCGATGAAGTCCTCCAGATAGCTTTCCCAGCTGCCGCCGTAATTGGAGAAGAACAGGAGCTTGCCGGTGCCCGGCAGCAGCACCCAGCGGGCGAAGTGAATGGTGTTGATGGTGCCGAGGAATCCCGGCCGGAACACTTTCTGCGCCGTTATCGAGATCAGGTAGAAGGAAAACCTCAGCGCCACCCGCCGCAAGATGCCGGCCTTCATCGTCGAGATCGCGGTCAGATGGTTCTGCTCCGCATGGTCCTCATTGGCGAGGATCTTGTCGAGCGCGCCGATGTCGACCGGCGTGTTCTGCAGCCGGTCCTTATCCTCGAGGCGGCGCAGGGCGAGGAAACACAGGCCAACGAGCAGCAAGCCAATGGCCAGAAGTCCCAGCACCGCCAGCAGCAGCGCCGTGCCGGCAATTGCGATGTTGGTGAAGGTGATGCCGTGCGGGTTTCCGAAGACGAGCACATAGGTCATGCGCCAGCAGGCCAAAACGACGATCGCAACAGTGGCAAGCACCGCCGGTGCAAGCAGCGTCGTCGTCAGTGCCCGCCACCAGCGGCCCGGCGGCCGCTCCAGCAGGCTCTCGGCCGGCTCGAAGGCCCAGCCGAACTGTCCGAGGCATTGGACATGCCGCCGCGCCTCGGTCAGGACCGCAAGCGCGTTGCCGGTCCCGGCGCGCGGCTTTTCGACGATCTCGCGGACGGTATCGGCCAGCTTGGCCTCTGCCAGGATGCGGCGTACCGAATGGCCCGGCGTGCCTGAAAACACCAGTCCGGCCGTGCTGCCGAAGGACGGCGATATTTCGATGTGATGCTTCCTCAGGAAGTCCTCCAGCGAACCGCCGTCGGGCAGACCGCACACATCCCTGAAGATCGGCCTCAGCCGGTGGCCTATGGCTTGCGTGATGGCGCCGATGACATCGTCGGAGCTGCCGTCGCCGGAGATTTCAAGCACGAGCGCCCCGGTCTCGAGGCCCGATTTCTCGTCCTTGCCTGTGGCGGCGACGGCGAGGCTTGTGAAATGAATCGAGCCCACCTTGTCGAGCGCGTCGCCCACCTCCTCGATCGCCGGATTGCCGAGAGCGCCGACCTTGTCGCGCACGGCGTCCAGCGGCACCGCGCGCTTGATCGGGCAAACTACGGTGACCATGGACTGATCGACTGTGCGGCAAAACTCCGGACGCTCGAAATCGACCTTCAGGTTCGCCGGATAGGCGCCGACACAGGCCAGTTGGCCGGCCCTGCCCCGGGCACGATTGAGCTTCGGCTTGCTGAACAGGGCGCGAACGCATTCGCCAATCTGTATGCGGGCGATCTCGGCGCCGATGCACAGATGAATGCCGTGGCCGAAAACCATGTAGTCGCGATGTGGCCGCGAAGTATCGAACTCGTCCGGCCGCTGCACGATTTCCGGATCGAACATGGCCGACAGCGTCGCCGGCATCACGAGGGTTCCCGCCTTGACCAGGCGCTCGCGACGCGTACCCTTGCCAATGATCGCGTCGCGCCTGGTGTAGCGCCAGGGCCCGACCCAGATCGGCTTGAAGCGCATGGCCTCGAGTATCGCCCGGTCGAGCTTGTCGATGCTGTTTTCGGCAAGCGCCGCATCGACGGCCTGCCGCGCATCGGCGCGCGACAGGATCACGTCCAGGCAATTGCCTCCGGCAAGCACGTTGGTCGGCACGAAGCCGGCGATCATGCCGAGCATGATGGAGTGGATGTCGGGCAGCGACAGCCGCTTCTGATCGAGCTGGGCGACAAGCCGCGCCAGCGGCCGGTCGTCCTTCTCTTGCCTGTTCCTGATCGCGGCGATCGAACGGTCGATGACCTTGATCAGGCGGTCGCCGCCGACGACCGCGAGCTGACGCGTGGTGGCATTGGCCGTCGGATCGGAAAAGAACAGCGCGCTGAGCGCAATCGACCAGTTGGCAAATTCGGTCTCATCGTCGATCAAGAGGCCGAAATAGTCCCGGCAGATGCGTACCGGCACGATCTTCATCAATCCGGCAACGGCATCGAAGCCGGGACTGGCGCGGGTCATGATATCGCGAGAATGGCGCTCGGCGATCGGCCTGACGGCGGCTTCCACTTCCGACGGCGGGAAGGCGCTGAGCACAGCGGACTTCATCTGCCGGTAGGCGGCACTGTCCTGCATGCCGAGAATGAAGTTCGACCCCCGCGCCAGCTCGGTCATTTCCGGTCCATAGGGCGTCTCGAACTCGTCGCCGCGCTCCAGAATGTCGCGGACGTCGACGCCCTTGGTGACGAGGAGGAACCTTCTGCCGATGGCGAGGTTCGGATGGAAGCGCCGCAGCAAGGCCAGCCACCAGCGCGGATGATCCTCCACAAGGAACTTGGCTATGCGCGCGGACAGGCCCTTCGTGCGCAGTCGATCGATGTCGAATGGCGGCATCGCCGACACGGGACCCTGTTTTTTCTGGGCCTCGCGTATGGCTTTGAAATACTTCCACCTGATCATGCGCGTTCGAGCCCCCCAGCTGTCCACGTCATTGAGATGCCGGCAATCTTATGGCCTAGGTTTGCTTCGGTCCGGCGTATGTGAATTCCATCACAGTCATTTGTCTTCGGCGGTGGTGATCATGCAATGGACTTGGCCTGGTCGAAATTGGCGATCAGGAAATTGTTTTTCGCCGCGTCAACGAACGGTATCCAGCGAATCCTCTGCTCAGAAAAATCCGGATGCCTGGTCGAGAAAATCGCAAGTTCCCGCTTGGCCTCGTCGCGGCGGCCGCTCCGCATCAAGGCGCCGATTTTCAGGAACCTGGCGTAGAAGTAGCCTGGCGAAAGGTTGAGCGAGCGGTCGGCGGCGGCGATTGCCGCCTCCCAGTCCTCGACAAAGCAGTAGGCGACGGCCAGTTCGCCCAGATTGTGGAAGCGGTAGAGGTCGAACGGGCTCAGCCGCTCGGTGTCGAGGAAGAACGGGATCGCTCCTGCGGCATCGCCGAGCAGCAGGCGCGCGCTGCCCATCGCCGAGCGGGCGAAGGCAAAGCTCGGATTGATGTGGATCGCTTCGGCGAGATGCTCCGCCGCCGAGGCCGGCTGGCCGCGCATGATGTCGGCGGCGCCGAGATAGGCGTGCGGGCGCGCATCGAGGCTGTCCATCAGGAGCGCTTTGCGCGCGAACGCCTCGACCTTGTCGAGATCGTCGCTGTCGCCGAAGCGCAGCCAGGCCCGCCAGAAATACCACCATGCCAGCTCGTTCAGCACGGCGCTGGAGTTCGGATCTTCCTGGTAGGCCTTGTCGAAGAACTCGAGGGCGATCTCGGTGTCGCGGCGCGTGCGCCTGTTCATGTGCCAGCGGCCGCGCCGCACCAGTTGCCAGGTCTCCAGGCTCTCCCACGGCACCTGGAAGGTCCGCACCTGCTCGGCCCGGTCGACTTCCTTGTCGAGGATCGAAACGATCTCGCTGCCGATCTGGTCGCGCAGGCTGAAGATGTCGACGAGGTCGCGGTCGAAACGCTGCGACCAGACGAGCCGCCCGTTCGACGTGTCGGTGAGCGAGGCGTTGAGGCGGATTTGCCCGCTGAAGCGCGCCAGCGTGCCGCTGACGATGTAGCGCGCGCCAAGCGCGTTGCCGATGAGCCTGGTTCCGAGACTGTCGTCGCGGAACTGGAAGCTGGAGCCCTTGGCGATCACCGAAAGCCAGCGTGTGTTGGAGAGGCCATAGATGATGTCCTCGGCGACGCCGTCGGCCATATAGCCGACATCGGGCTCGCTTCCGTCGCCCTGGAACGGCAGCACCGCGATCGCCGGCGGCCCTTTGGCGAAGGGTTTGTAATGACCGGGAGCGACTGCGGCGAGCGGAGCCGCCGTCGCGGCCCCGTTGCCGCCGCGCCCGACTATCAGCACGCGCACCGGCAGGGCGATGTTCTTCAGCATGAACTCGCCAAGGTCGGTGAAGACCGCCGCCGTCTTGTCCTTCACGTGGTGCCAGGTCGTCTCCGAGATGGCGAGCCCGTCATGCGGGGCGAATTCCTGGAGCCGGGCGGCGATGTTGACATCGTCGCCATAGAGGCGGCCCTCGCGGACGATGACGTCGCCGGTGTTGATGCCGGCCCGAAACGGCATGCGCATGTCCTCGGCGACCGAGGCATTGAGGGCCACGATCCGATCCTGGAAATCGAAGGCTGCACGCAAGGCTTCGATCGGATTGCCGAATTCGGCCATGATGCTGTCGCCGGCGACGCCAAAGGTGCGGCCGCCAAAGGCGCCGCAGCTGTCGGTGATGATATCGCGCCTTTCCTCGAAGGCCGCGACGGCGAGTTCGTCGTCGATGCCCATCAGCCGTGAAAAGCCCACGGCGTCGATAGAAATGATTGTCGCAAGCTGACGGGTGTAGTGCCGTTCAGCCATGGTTGCGCCCCCGGTCCCTGCTTTTGGTCCAGAACAGGCGACGTCCGCTCTCGAAACACTTCGCCGTTTGCCGACGGAAAAACCTCGGCAGGCTCGGCGCGCCGTTGCCACCCTGTCAGGTCTGGAAGTCTAACAGGGTCTTGCCAAAAGCTCTACCACGAACCGCTAATGGAATACGCCGCCGCTCCAACCCATGGTTAGCCGTTTGTTACCTGAAGCACCAAGTCGCAGAAACCTGCTTACATATTGAAATCTCGAAGCTTTGGCTATTTCAGAATCTCGCAAATGAACCGTGGAAGCGCCCTTGCCAGCCGGTCCGTGGAGCAGGCATTATCCGTCCCTGGCGGAACCAACCGGCTGGGATGCGAGTTTTTCAGCGCACTCATGCCAACACGAGATTGAGGGGCAGTCATGCGCGCTGTTGTTTTGGCAAGCGGTATTGCGTTTTTCCTTATCGGCGGGCCGGCCTTCACGGCGGAAGAGCAAGCGGTGCCGCCGCAAAATAGCAAGAAACTCTCGGAAATCGTCGCCAAGGTCGAGAAGCGGAACGACTTCCGCTACGTAAAGGAGGTCGGCTGGAGTAGCGACGGCTATACCGTCATCTACTACACAACCGACAAGGCCAAGGTCGAAATCACCTATGATCCGGTGACCGCAGAGCCGAAGTAAGCGCTTGGGTAGCCCATCCCAGCCCCGCCCCAAGACTTGCGTCAACGCGTGTTTGGTGGCTGACTGCGCGCCATGATTGCGGGCACGGGGGTGCATGGCAATGATCGGCTACGTGCTGAAGCGTATCCTGATGGTGCTTGCGGGCTATCTGGTCGCGGTGCTCGTCGGGTTGATCGCGCTGGTCGTCATCTATGTTGTGCTGAGCTCGCTGCCCAACGCTCCAGGTTATTTCGAGTTGATGCAGTTCACGCCCGTTGCGGTGTTCGTGGTGCCGCCTCTCGGCATGTTCGTCTATTTCCTGACGATCGTGGTCACCGGCATTCAGACCCTGGTCTTCGCCCTGATCGCCGAGTTCTTTTCGCTGCGGGGCTTCTGGCTCCACATGCTGTTCGGCGCCGCCGCTGCCGCTGCCGGCTTCATGCTGCTCTGGCCTGACGCGCCGGACGATCCGGAACGCTGGGCCGACATGGGCATCATCGCCGGCGCCGGTCTCGTCGCTGGCCTGGTCTACTGGCTGATCGCCGGGCGCGACGCCGGCTTCCGCCGCCCGATCGCCTAAAGCGCGTCGCGATCTTTCAGATTCGCTCCATGCGCTTTAGGTTTTTGATTTTACGCATGTCTTTATCCCGAAACCGGTTCCCACTTTCGGGAGACATGCTTTAAGCAATTCCAGGAAAGGTGCGAAGCGGTTAGGCTCGGCGGCTTTGCCGTAGCCTTCCGTCCGTAATTGCGCGAAAAAAAGAAGCTTTCAGGTTGACGGCGCGCGCACCGCTTCGGTCGCGTCCAGCGCCTGCATCAGCTTCGAATCGCGATCGTAGACATCGTCGAAATATTCGACCTTGCCGGACATGTCCGGCCAGGCGGTGAAATAGGCGACGTAGACCGGGATGACGCGCGTGACGTTCTCGGTCGAATGGCCGTGCTTCAGCTTTTCGGCGATATCGTCGACCGAGGTGCCGAGCACCGCGGCGGCCATGCCGCGCGGATCCTGCAGGCGAATGCAGCCATGGCTCAGCGCGCGCATGTCCCGCTCGAAGAACGACTTCTGCGGCGTGTCGTGCATGTAGATGGCGTGCTTGTTTGGGAAGAGGATTTTCAACTCGCCGAGCGCATTGGCCTCGCTCGGCTGCTGGCGCACGCTGAAGGGGACCTTGGCGCCGTAGGCACCCCAATCCACTTCGGCCGAGGGAATTTGCCTACCGCTGGAATCCGTCACCTCATAGCCGGCGCGGTCGAGATAGCCCGGGTCGCTGCGCAACCTCGGCAGCATCTCGTTGACGATGATCGACTGCGGCACGCCCCAATAGGGATGGAAATCGACCTGCTTGATCTGATTGTAGAAGAAGGCGGTCTGGTTGGTGACCTTGCCGATGACAACGCGGGTCTTCAGCTTCTCCTCGCCATTGTCGATATAGCTTGCGGTGAAGGCCGGCTGGTTGACGAAGACGCGCGGGCTGCCGAGATCGGACGGCAGCCAGCGCAGCTCTTCGAGCGCCACCCTGACCTTCTCGATCTTGTCGGCCTTGGATGTGCCGGCAAGCGAAGCAACTGTGCGCGGGCCGATGACGCCGTCGCCTTTCATGCCCGCCCGCTTCTGTACTGCCTTGATCACCGGCACCAGTTGCGGATCGTAAACCTCGCTCTTGCCGAGCCTGGCAAGGATCTCGCCATAGTCGCCGCCCATCTCGTCGTCGAGATTGCGGGCGATGAGCGTCAGGAGCTTGGGCAGTTCCGGGCTGCTTTCGCCGGGTTTCAGCACCAGCTTCGGATCGACGACGATCTCGTTCTCCTCGCTCGCCTGGAGCGATTCCAGCTCGACGCGCAGGGCTTGGTATTCGGGGCTCTGCGGGTGCCGCGATTCGAGATAGGTGCGCACTTCCTGAGTGTGCGCCAGGGTCTTCAGCACCGCTTCGAGATCGAGCGGCTTGGCCGGGAAATCGTAGTAGCCGGTCATGCGGTTCGGGTCGACGCGGCCGCTCTGGGCGTCATGGGCATAGCGCAGCACGCGCGCCGACAGCGCCATCTCGAAGCGGACCAGTTCCTTGGTACGCTCTTCCGGCGTGGCTGCGGTCGCGGCCGCCGGAACTTCGACCGAATAGTCGGCCGGCGTCAGGCCGTAGCTCGCAGCCTCGCCGAGCACCCGCACCGCGTCCTGCGCCCTGCCGTTAGGCGTATTCCCGGTCACCCAGATGAAATCCGGATTGGCCGAATAATAGGCGATCAGCGCCTTGGCGATATCGGGTTCGGCGAAAAGCTCGTAGTCGCTCAGCCCGGCCAGCGCGTCGCGGAACGCAGTGCTTGTCACGGACGGCACAAAGGCAGCGTCCTGCGCGGTCGCGGGCGGCGACGCCGGCAAAAGCGACTTGAAGTCGACGCGCACAAGCTTGTCGGCCCTGTAGGTGTTGTAGGTAGGGCTGCTGATCCTGGCGCCGCCTCCGTCAGGCACCTTGCGCGGCTTTGGCGGCGGCGGAAATTCACCTTGCGGATTGTGCCGGATGCCGCCGCCGAACAGCATGTCGAACAAGCCTTGCGCGCTCGCCGGCTGCTGCCCAAGGGCAAGCGCCGCTACAATCGCGATCGGCATGACCGCTTTTTTGTTCCCAAGGATTTTCATGCATCACCCGCACCGGTTGAACCGGTTTCCCGTTCCGCGCCGCCTGACGGTCCCGCCCAACGCATGGCGGATGTAAGGCGCAACTATACCGATTCACACCGATTTCGTTAAGCTTTTATAAATTTCCGCGCTCCTGTTGCAGAACGGTTTCACCTCCTTCTGAGGTTCGGAACGGATAAGGCTGTTTGCGGTTCCAGCGGCTTGCGAACAGTCTGGCGCCGTCGTCACTATCGATGGTAGTGCCGCACTTGCCCTCATTGTTGGCGAGCCCAGGCTACGGGCACGACGGACCAAGCGGGCTGCCCTTATGACGACTGCAACAAGCGCCCTGCCCGTGTGGTCGACGACGGCCGGCGCCGCAGCGTGACAAACATCGGTCCGTGACAACATCGCTCCGTGACAAAGACCGCTCTTTGTGATCGAAATTCCGGCGGCCTTGAACCATGGCCTGGAGGATGTGCCGTGAAGAAGGGATATCGCGAGCTTCTCGATGAAGCGAATGCCGAGATCGAGGTGGTTTCGCCCGAGGAAGCGGCAGGGCTGCTGGAGGACGACGACACGATCTTCATCGATCTGCGCGACCCTCGCGAAGTCGAGCGGGACGGCAAGATCCCCGGCGCCAGGCATGTGACGCGCGGCATGCTGGAATTCTGGATCGACCCCGAAAGCCCTTACCACAAGCCGTTCTTCGCCTCGGGCAAGACCTTCGTCTTCTTCTGCGCCGGCGGCTGGCGCTCCGCGCTCGCCACCAAGACGGCGCAGGACATGGGCCTTACGCCGGTCAAGCACATCCTTGGCGGCTACACCGCTTGGAAAGCCGCCGGCCTGCCGGTCGAGCCGGGTCAGAAGAAGAAGGCCGACTGACCGGGTTTTTCGCAATTCCGGACGATAAGCGCCAGACAGTTTGCCTGCTCAGTGCAGCGTCGATTCGTGCTGCTCCGTCACGAAGCCCGCGGCGCGCGCGACGACATCCTTGTCGGCGAGGATGCGGCGGTGGCCAAGCCCTTCGGCCCAATGCAGGCGGACATGATCGCCGGCGCCCGCATAGCGCTTTGCATGATCGGCATGGACTTCGCGATCGTCCGGCGCGTGGATGACAAGCGTCGGCACCGGCGCCTCGGCAAGCTGGCGGTCGCCGGTGAATTCGCTGAGTGGCCGTCCCGAGAGATATTTCACCCGATCCGCCATGGCGACCCTGGAACGCGGCCCGACGTTCATCATGCGGCTGAAGTCATCGAAGATCGCAGGCATGGAACTGGGCGCCGCGACGAGCACCAGCTTTTGCGCCGCGAGCGGCGGAATGTCCTTGACCGAAGCTGCGACAGCGTTGGCGGCTATCGCGCCGCCGAAGGAATGGCCGACGGCTGCGACAAACGGGCCGAACCATTCGCCGGCCACTCGCGCCGCATCGACCGCAGTCACCATGTTGAGATGGCGGCCGAGAGAATGGCCGTGTCCCGGCAGGTCGAGCGAGACGACCTTGTAGCCGGCGTCGCGAAATCCTTCGATCAGCGCGCGCATATATTCGGTGCGCGAGCGCCAGCCATGGATGACAAGCACGGCGCCGAGGGAGCCCCTGCCCGGCTTCGGCCGGAACTCGTGCACCGCGACGCAATCCGTCTTGGTTTTCAGCCTGTGATGGCGCGCCTCGGCCATGAAATCGGCAGCACGCTCGACGGCACGGCGCTCGCCGTCGCTCAGGGATTTGACGTTTGGCGTGCGGCAGAACAATTCGAACGCGGCGCGGCCGCCGAGACGTGGCGCGACATGCTCGGCCGCGCCGAATACGCCCCGGATGACCTTCAATCCAAATGATGCCATAGTGGCGGTCCATCCATTCGTTCAAGCATGAACATAATAGTTCAAACATGAACATTACGCAAGAGCTGCCCTGGGACAATCCGCGCTTTCGCAACTGGGTTGCGGTGGCGCGCGCCTGCCATGTGCTGGAGCGCACACTGGCGACGAAGCTCGCCCCGCTCGATCTGAAGCCGGCGCAGCTCGACGTGCTGATGAACCTCTACCGCCACCCCGGCATGTCGCAGCACGACCTTGCCCGCAAGCTCCTGGTCGGCCGCTCAAACATCACCATGCTGTTGCCGCAGCTGGAAGCCCGCGGCCTGCTGCGCCGCGAAGGCGACGAGAAGGACAAGCGGGTGCTGCGGCTGAACCTCACCGAGGCCGGCGAGGCCCTGCTGATGCGGGCGCTGAAGGTGCATATGGCGCTGATCGAGAAGGCGATGAGCCAGTCGACACCGGAGCAGTGCGACATGATCGGCGAGCAGATGCGAAAGATCGCCGATGTGCTGAAGGAAGCTTGAGCGCAGATGTGCTGAGATTCCGGCCAACAGCCGGCCTCACCTGAATATCCTCACCACATCGTCTTCTTTGCCCGCTCTGGCCATTCCCTGTCGTAGGTCTCGCCGTCGATGTTCTTGCGGCTGGTGATTTCCAGGATCCGGCCGGGCGTCGGCAGCGACTTCGGGTCGACATGCTTTGCCGGATTCCAGAGTTCCGAGCGCACGATAGCGCGGGCGCACTGGAAATAGACAGTATCGACGGCGATGACCGTGACCGACCGGGCCGGCTTCCCGTCGACGCTGAAGGACGTGCAAAGCTGGGCATCGGTGGTGATATGGGCGCGGCCGTTGATGCGCAGCGTCGTGCCGGAGCCGGGCACTAGTGGCACTGCACAGGGATTATGACTCTTTGGCGGTGGGCTTTGGATAGGCTTTGGCCAATTTGAGGCGGGCCTGTTCGGTCGAGAACATCCAGTTGATGCGGGCGCCG
>NZ_JAVIIW010000075.1:0-17530 GCF_033977205.1 Mesorhizobium album
CGGCTCGGGGCGAGTTTGGTTCTGCTGTCATGGCAAATCCCTTCAGAGTGGTTGGTAGCAAACCGACTCTGATCTCCCTCAGGCCGCTGTCCACCACTCATCATGGGATCTTTTGCTCCGCTCAGAACACCTGGCGGAACAGCACGAACAGCGCGAAGGCCAGCGCGATCGAGCAGGGCAGCGTCAGCACCCAGGCGAGCAGAAGGTTGCGCACCGTCGCCCACTGCAGGCCCGAGCCGTTCGCCGCCATCGTGCCGGCAACGCCGGACGAGAGCACGTGGGTGGTCGACACCGGCAGGCCGAGACGGTCGGCCATGCCGATCGTGATCATCGCCACCAGCTCGGCGGCGGCCCCCTGGCCGTAGGTCAGGTGGCTCTTGCCGATCTTCTCGCCGACGGTGACGACGATGCGCTTCCAGCCGACCATGGTGCCGAGGCCGAGCGCCAGAGCCACGGCGATCTTGACCCAGAGCGGGATGAACTTCGTCGCGTTGTCGACCGCCTTGTGATAGTCCGTCACCGCCTTCAGGTCGGCATCCTGCATCGGCAGCAGCTTCTTCTTGTCGATCAGCTTCAGCCCTTCGCCTATCAGATAGATGTCGTTGCGGGCGTTGCTGACCAGGTCGGTCGGCACCTTGTCGACCGTCGCGTAGGGTTGCAGCCCTGCGGTCGTGTTGTGGATGTAAGTCTGCAGCGCCACGGTCGTCTGATCGGTCCAGGTCTTGGAGCGCACGGCCTCCTGAACAGCGGCCTTAGGGTCCGCGGCGGTGACGCCCGGCTTGACATATTTGCCCAGCGCCTGCTCGACGGCGACCGAAGCCGACTTGTAGGCGTCGAGATAGTTGACGTCGGGCGTGCGGTTGAGCGCATAGGCGGTCGGCACCACGCCGATCAGGATCAGCATGATCAGGCCCATGCCTTTCTGGCCGTCATTCGAGCCATGCGCGAAGCTGACGCCGGTGCAGGTGAAGATCAACAGCGCGCGGATCCACCACGGCGGCGGGGTGTTGCCCTTCGGCGCCGCATAGAGTGCCGGATTGCGCACGAGAAGCTTCATCACATAAAGCAGGACGGCGGCGGCGAAGAAGCCGACAAGCGGCGAGACGAGCAGCGACATGCCGACATTGGTCGCCTGACCCCACTCGACCCCGCTGGTGGCGCTTCCGGCCGGCGCCATGAACTGGTTGGCGAGGCCGACGCCGATTATCGAGCCGACCATCGTGTGCGAGCTGGACGCCGGCAGGCCGAGGAACCAGGTGCCGAGGTTCCACAGGATCGCCGCGACCAGCAGGGCGAACACCATGGCAAAGCCCGAGGACGAGCCGACCTGCAGGATGAGCTCGACAGGCAGCAGCGACAGGATGCCGAACGCCACCGCGCCGCTCGAGGTCAAGACGCCGAGGAAGTTGAAGACACCCGACCACATGACGGCGAATTCGGCCGGCAGGGAGCGGGTGTAGATGACGGTGGCGACCGCGTTGGCGGTATCGTGGAACCCGTTGACGAATTCGAAGCCGAGCGCGATCAGCAAGGCGATGCCGAGCAGGATCCACGGCACCGTCTTGGCGATCGCCAGATCCTGGCTCAGCGCATAGCCGACATAGATGAGGCCGGCCAGCACCAGCACGCCGAAGGCCGGCAGGAACCACTTCGCGCCGCTCGATTGTTCAAGCGGATGATCCGGTCTCGGAATCCCCGCCTCACTGGAAACCACGTCCACCATTGTCCCACTCCATTTGCATTGCAGCAAAGAACCGGGTGGAACGCTATGTCCGCAGGATGAAGCTGGTGTGACGCCTACAACCTATCCGGCTATCTCGAGGAGCGAGGAAACCAGAAGCTTGCGCTCCTCCGGCGAGAGCACATCAGAATCGAAGAGATTCATGCTGCGCAGTCCTTCGATGGCGAGGAAACAGACCAGCAGCGAACCGAGATCGCCCGTCTCCCCTTTCAGCCTTTCGAAGAGTTGCTGTTTGAAGGCTTTTATCGGCGTCAGGAAATCCGGATCCTCGGCGATCGCCGAGAAGATCCACGAGGCCGAGGGCTGCGGCTCCTCGCATTCATCGGCGGAAAGCCTGACATAGGCCGAGAGCGCATTCTCGTTGCCGGCTTCGGCGACGCGCGCTTCCAGCGCCTGCTCGAATTCGTGGAGGTAGTTCTCGACCAGTCCCTGCATCAGCTTGGCCTTGGTCGGGAAATTGTAGAGCAGGCCGCCCTTGGACACGCCGGCCCGGTTGGCGACGGCATCGAGCGACAGGCTTCCCGGGCCTGCCTCGCGCGCCACGTCGGCGGCCGCTGCGAGTATCCTGTCGCGTGAATTTGCCCTGCGAGCTTTCATCACGCCTCCCTTACATTAGCTTGAGCGGAATTGACAAGACCGTCCAGACGGTACAGTAAGGCGCCCGAAATTGAAATCGGGACACATCGTCGATAACCCATATGGTCGATATGTGTCCCTGCACCGTTATGCCGATTTGCCGGCTCGAGGGGACTTGTCCGTGAAGCGCTTCTTCATCATCGCAGGGTTCCTGCTGCTGCTCATTTTGGTGTGCGTCGGCATCGTCGGCTTCAACATCCTGCGCGACAACGGCATCAAGCAGTTTTTCGCCACCATGAAGCCGCCGGCGGCGACCGTCTCGACGGTCATCCTGAAGCCTTCGGAGTGGACGCCCGGCGTTGAGGCGATCGGCACCGTCAATGCCGTGCGCGGCGTCGACCTGACGGTCGAGACCACCGGCATCGTCAAGGACATCCTCTTCCACGCCAACCAGAAGGTCGCGGCCGACTCCGTGCTCCTGCAGCTCGACGATGCCGTCGAGAAGGCCGACCTCGTGGCGCAGAAGGCGCAGGCCGCGTCCGATCAGGCGGCGCTGACCCGCGCGCTCGAACTGCAACGGCGCGGAGTCGGCACCGACGCGACGCTCGACGCCGCGCGCGCGGCGGCGACCGCGTCCGCCGCGCAGGTGAACAAGCTGCAGGCGGTGCTCAACCAGAAGCAACTGTCCGCGCCCTTCAACGGGACGGTCGGCATTCCGAGGATCGACATCGGTCAGTATCTTGCGCCCGGCAACGCTGTGGTCACGCTCCAGGATCTGGACACGATGCGGGTCGACTTCACGGTTCCCGAGCAGCAGCTGCCCTTGCTGAAGATCGGCCAGACGGTCCGGCTTGGCGGCAGCCTTTCGGACATGCCGTTTGCCGGCTCCATTCGCGGCATCGATCCCAAGATCGACCCGGCAAGCCGGCTGGTGTCGATCCGCGGCGAGGTCGCCAATCCCGAAGGCAAGCTGACTCCCGGCCAGTTCGTGCAGATCCGCGTCGAGCTGCCGAAGGAGGAGAACGTGTTGTCGTTGCCGCAAACGGCGCTCACGTCCAGCCTCTACGGCGATTATGTCTTCGTGGTCGTTCCCGCAAAGCCGGCTGCCGGCGCTGCCGCGCCCGCCAAACCTCAGGACCAAGCTGCCGGCGCCGAGAAGCCCGCCGAAGCCGCCGCAAAACCAGCCGACAACAAGGCTGCAGGCACCGCCAAACCGGCCGAGGGCGCGCAGCAGCCAGCGCTCGTTCTCTCACAGGTGTTCGTCAAGCCCGGACGCCGCAACAACGGCATGGTCGAGATCGTCGAGGGCCTGAAAGCCGGCGACGAGGTGGTCACCGCCGGCCAGAACCGGCTGTTCAACGGCATGTCGGTTGCCGTCGACAACACCATCGATCCCAGCAAATCGGCAAACAAAGAGGTTCAGCAATGAGCTTCTCCGATATCTTCATTCGCCGGCCCGTCCTGTCGACGGTGCTGGCCTGCATGATCCTGCTTTTGGGATTCCAGGCCATCTTCAACCTGTCGATCCGCCAGTATCCGAAGGTTGACGAGACGGCGATCACCATCACCACGGCCTATCCCGGCGCCAGCGCCGACCTGATCCAGGGCTTCATCTCGGCCCCGATCGCGCGCGCCGTCGCCTCGACCGAGAACATCGACTACGTCACCTCGTCCAGCCGTCCCTCCTCGAGCACCGTGACGGTGCAGATGAAGCTCGGCTCCAACCCGGACGTGGCACTTGCCGAAGTGCTGTCGAAGGTCCAGGGCGTGCGCGGCACCTTGCCGGAGGCCACCAAGGATCCGGTGATCGTCAAGGGCACCGGCCAGCAGTTCGCGATGATGTATATCTCGATGCAGAATCCGAACATGACGAAGGAGCAGCTCACCGAGTACATCGAGCGCGTCGTGCGGCCGCGCATCTCCACGGTGGAAGGTGTTGCCGACGTCCGGATCTTCGGCGCCGAGGAATATTCGATGCGCGTCTGGATCGACCCGGTCAGGCTTGCCGCCCGCGGCGCCACGGCCGCCGACGTGCTGACCGCGATCAACAACTCCAACTTCCTGTCGGCGCCCGGCAACACCCAGAACGAGTATGTGGTCTCCTCGATCACTGTGCACTCGACCTTGCAGACCTCGGAGGCGTTCTCCCAGCTCCCGATCCGCTCGACGGACGGCCAGGTAGTGCGGCTGCGCGACGTGGCGCGCGTCGAGCTCGGCGCCAAGAGCACCGACACCAGGGTCAGCTTCAACGGCAAGCCGGGCACCTTCCTCGCCATTTTCCCGACGCCGGCGGCAAACCCGCTGACGACGGCGGCGGCGGTCCACAAGCTGGTGCCGGTGATCCAGGACACGCTGCCCAAGGGCATGACGATCGAGGTCGTCTACGATTCCACCGAGCAGATCAGCGCCTCGATCGAGGAGGTGTTCAAGACCATCGGCGAGGCAGTCGCCATCGTCGTTCTCGTCATCCTGCTCTTCCTCGGGTCCTTCCGCTCGGTGATGATGCCGATCGTGACTATCCCGCTGTCGCTGATCGGCGTCTGCTTCATCCTGTTTGCTGTCGGCTATTCGATCAATCTTTTGTCGCTGCTGGCCATGGTGCTGGCGATCGGCCTCGTCGTCGACGACGCCATCGTGGTGGTGGAGAACATCCACCGCCATATGGAGGAAGAGGGCATGTCGCCGATGCAGGCGGCATTCAACGGCATGCGCGAGATCTTCTCGGCGATCGTCGCCATGACCATCACGCTCGCCGCCGTCTTCGCGCCGCTCGCCTTCACCGGCGGCCTCACCGGCGCGTTGTTCCGCGAATTCGCGGTCACGCTTGCCGGCTCCGTGGTGCTGTCCGGCCTGATCGCGGTGACCATCACGCCGATGATGTCGGCGCGCTTGCTCAAAGCCGGCGCGCACGGCCGCTTCCAGCGCATCGTCGACGGCACCTTCAGCCGAGTCGAGCGCGTCTACGAGCGTGCCGTCACCGCCTCGCTGAGGAACCGGCCCGTGACGCTGATCATCGTCGTGGCGCTGATCGCGCTCACCGGCTTCATGTTCACCAAGACCTCCACCGAGCTGGCGCCGGAAGAGGACCAGGGCTTCCTGCTCTCGATCGTGACCGCGCCGCGTTATGCGACGTCCGACTATACCGAGACCTACGTCAACCAGATCCTCGGCCTGGTCAAGGATATCCCCGAAACCAGGGCGCAGTTTTCGGCCGTCGCTTTCGGCGGCGCGACCAACAGCGCCTTCGTCGGCTTCGCCTTCAAGGACTGGGCCGACCGCCAGCGCAGTTCGAAGCAGCTGCAGGCCGACATCACCGGCCGGCTCGCCAAGGTCGCCGGCGTCCAGGCCTTCATCTTCGCGCCGCCGACGCTGCCCGGCTCCGGCGGCGGTCTGCCCATCTCCATGGTCGTGCGCTCGACCGGCCATCCCTCCGAGGTCTTCGACGAGGCCGAGAAGATCAAGAACAAGGCGCAGGCTTCGGGCCGCTTCATCGTCGTGCAGAACTCGATGTCCTACGACGCGCCGCAAGTGACGGTGACCATCGACCGCGAGCGCGCGGCGGCGCTCAACCTGCCGATCGCCGATATCGGCCGCACGCTGACGCTGCTGGTCGGCGGCGCCGATGTGGCGCAGTTCGACCGCGACTCCAACAGCTACGACATCATCCCGCAGGTGCCGCAGGAGTTCCGCGACAATCCGGATAAGCTCGGCGAATATTTCGTGCGCAGCGTGGACGGGAAGATGGTGCCGCTGTCGGCCGTGGTGAGGATCTCGACCAACGCCTCGCCGGCCGCGATCGAGCAGTTCAACCAGTTGAATTCCGCCACGATCACTGCCCTGCCGCTGCCTGGCGTGACCACAGGCGACGGGCTGAAGGTGCTGGAGGACCTTGCCAGGGAGTCGCTGCCCGATACCTTCTTCATCGATTATTCCGGCCAGTCGCGGCAGGAAAAGGAGCAGGGCAACACGATCCTGATCGCTTTCGCCGCGGCGGTGATCGTCATCTACCTGGTGCTGGCGGCCCAGTTCGAGAGCTTCCGCGACCCGCTGATCATCATGATGGCCGTGCCGCTGTCGATCTTCGGCGCCATCGTGCCCCTCAACATCGGGCTGGGCACCCTCAACATCTATACCCAGGTCGGCCTGAT
Source organism: Mesorhizobium album (assembly GCF_033977205.1). NCBI lineage: Bacteria > Pseudomonadati > Pseudomonadota > Alphaproteobacteria > Hyphomicrobiales > Phyllobacteriaceae > Mesorhizobium > Mesorhizobium album. The sequence goes on from NZ_JAVIIW010000075.1 coordinate 6,466, forward strand.
CACGCTGATCGGCCTGATCACCAAGCACGGCATCCTTCTGGTGGAGTTCGCTAACCAGCAGCGCGAGATCCACGGCATGCGGCGGCGAGACGCCATCATCGCCTCGGCCAAGGTGCGCCTGCGCCCGATCCTGATGACGACGGCGGCGATGGCGCTCGGCGTCGTGCCGCTGATCATCTCTAGCGGCGCCGGCGCCGCGGCCCGTTACTCGATGGGCCTCGTCATCTTCACCGGCATCCTGGTCGGCACCATGTTCACGCTGTTCGTCGTGCCGATGTTCTACACCTTCATCGCCAGCAAGGATTTGCCGCATCTCGCCGAGAAGCCCGATCCGAAGCTGATGCCGGCGCTGCCGACCTAACAAACGCGAGCTGATAATGAAAAGAGGCCGGAAAGTTTCCGGCCTCTTTTTTGGCGGTTGCCTCACGGCTTCGGCGAATTCGGCCGAAGGCGGCGACCTGCCTGCTACTTAACAATGACGATGCTGGTGTTGGCCGGGCCGAAAGCCTCGACGAGCTGGTAGAAATCGGCTGCGGCATCGGGATGCAGGCGCACGCAGCCATGCGAGGCCGGGCGGCCGAGACGGTTGATGGCGTAGGTCGCGTGCACCGCGTAGCCGCCGCTGAAGAACACCGAATGCGGCATCGGCGCGTTGTCGTACTTCTTCGAATACCACATCTCGTGCAGGCGGGTCGGCTTGAACGATCCGGTCGGCGTGACATGCGCCCTGTCGCCGGTCGAGACCTTCCAGGCGAAGGTCGGCCGGCCGTCGACGGTGACCTCCATGGTCTGCTGCGACAGTGAAACCTTGGCCACGATCTGGTTGGCGTGGGCACTGCCGGCGCCGAGGAGAAGTGCCGCGCCGGTAAGCGCGGCGGCGGTGACGTGGATGAGCTTGGCTGAAATGGCGGTATGCATGACGATCCCTCTCTTTGTCCGGTCCGGCCGGCTTCAATTTCGATGGGCCGTCTTATCGGGAATGCCTGTTTCAACCTTATTTCGCTTAATGCTCGTTTCTGTTTCGAATTTGTTTCTCGCGGTTAACGCGCTGGGCAAAGGCGGCCGCTCTTCGTGCGAATGGCCCGGCAATGTCAGGCGGGTTAAACAGCTCTCGTACCGCGCAAACGAAAGCCGTTTTTCCCGGTATGTGAAAGCGTATCGGCCCATCTCGAAACCGATCTGCAACAGAAACGCGGCTTACGCGGCATGATGCGGATACAGGCCGGCGGCAAGGTTGCTGCAACGGGAACAGACATCAGCAAACGAAAATGGGCAGGAAATCGAAACTGCGCTCCTGGCTTCCCAGGATCGGCGTCGCGGCAGTCATCCTCGGTGGCGCCGGCTCCGTCGCCGGCAACCCTGTGGCTGCGCTTGGCGCCATGAATTCCGGCGAGGTTTCGACTCTGCACACTGCACTGTTCATCGCCACGGTCTGGATTGTTTCCAGCCTGCGCGTCCACCGGCTGAGGGCCTTCTGGCGGGTCGGCCTTCGGTTGATGGGGATGCGTGGCCCCTCCGGCTACTTGCTGCCGAGAGGACCGAAGGCCCGCGCCGCAGCGGGGGGCTCCGTCAGCGGCGCGGGCGCTTCGGGAGTTTCCTGAAGCACCGACGACTATCGAATTTGGGGATCACAGACATGAAGACGAAATTTGCCGCCTCGGTGCTTTCCGCACTGCTCTATGCCCAAGGGCTGCTTGGCTTCGCCGCGCTGGCAACGGTGCTGCTCAAGGAGCGCGCCCATGCCGAGGTCGCCGTCGGTGCCGAGATGCCGTCGGGCCCTTCGATCCTCGTGGTCCGCTAGGTACCGGCATCGGACCCAAAGGCGCAAGGCGGATTTGGGTGATCCGATGCAAGATCAAGCAAATGACCTGGCCGTCCTCGCCTCAATCGCTGCGCGGCGGATCGAAACGGTAGCCGGCGCCCCGGATCGTGGTGATGGTCTCCGTATCGAGCTTGCGGCGCAACCTCACGATGCGCGAATCGATCGAGCGGTCGAAAGCGTCGGCATTCTCGGCGGGCGCGGCGGCGATGATGTCGTCGCGCGTCAGCACCTTGCGCGGGCTGGCCAGGAACAGCCTGAGCAGTGCCACCTGGCCCGGCGAAAGCTGATCCTCGGCGCCGGACCGGTGCATGACCATGGCCGATCTCAGGTCGACCGTGGCGTTCTCCAGCACGATCAGTTCCTGGGTATTGCGGCCGCGCCGCGTCAGCAGGCCGCCGATGCGCGCGGCGAGTTCACGAACGTTGAGCGGACTTTCCACAACGTCGGCAGCGCCGAGCTCCAATGCCAGCACCTTGTCGACGAGATCGCGCGGCCGGCAGATCAGGATGAAGTCGGCGCCGCCCTCGCCGCCGTAGCGCTTGAGCAGCTCGCGCCCCTCAGCCTGGGTCACGTCGTCGCCGACAACCACGACATCGATGCCCCCTGCCGAAAGCAGCGACTCGGCCTCCCATGGTTGCCGCGCCTGGCGCACGTCATGCCCGCGCCGCTCGAGATGGTCGGCCAGGTCGCCGGCCACCACCTCGGCAACGGACACAAGCGCGACGACGGATCGTGCTGCCATTTTCTTCACCCCGCCACAGGCAACTCGAGATGAGCGCTGGACATCATGTTTATACCCAATCTACTTTCCCCTGAAAGCGGGAGCGAGACCATTGTGAAGGCGCGCATCATCGTCGTCGAGGACGAGCCGGATCTGAGGGAGGCGGTCGCCGAGTATCTCGGCGCCAACGGCTATGATGTAGCGACGGCCGAGAACGCCGCAGCAGCACGCGGCCTGATCGAGGCGCAGTCCTTCCATCTCGCCATCCTCGACATCGCCATGCCCGGCGAGGACGGCCTTTCGCTCGGCCGCTGGCTGCGCTCCAAGACCCAGATCGGCATCATCTATGCGACCGCCGCCGGCACCGCGCTCGACCGTATCGTTGGGCTGGAGCTTGGTGCCGACGACTACATCGTCAAGCCCTATGAGTTGCGCGAAGTACTGGCGAGGGTCCGCAGCGTGCTGCGCCGCGTGCCGCAGCCGGCAGCGCCGCAGGCCGCGAAGACCGAGGCCGGCAATCGCCGTTTCATGAGCTTCGGCGGCTTCCAGGCCGATTTCGACGGCAGGCTCGTCACCGGCGCCAACGGCGCGGTCATCGAGATGGCCAAGAGCGAATTCGACGTGCTGGAGGTTTTCCTCACCCGCGCCAACCGGCTTTTGACGCGGGCTGCGATCTCGGAAGCGATCGGCTTCGTGGAAGACCCCGAATCATCCCGTGCGGTCGATATCCGCATCATGCGCTTGAGAAAGAAGATCGAGGCAGACCCCGCCAATCCGAAATTCCTGCGCACGGTGCGCGGCGAAGGCTATATCTTTTCGCTGCCGACCGGCGACAGCAATTGAATCTGAACCAGCCCAGGCGGGCTCCGGAAGACGGCCGACCATGACTGCTGAGGCAGCACGCAGCGATATGCAGGCTTCCCGTCCGGGCGCCGCGATGGCGGCTGTCCAGGTCGTTCGCCGCCTGCGTGAGGCGGGCGACTGGCAGCGCGAGATGGACGGCATATTGGAGACGCTGTGCCGTTCGATGGATTGCCAGCGCGGCATTCTCTTCCGTCTGCGCGAATTGCCGGGCGAGGGCTTCGCTCAGTCCGTGGCGGCTTACTGGGTCGACCCCGCCTTCGGCGGCGAGCTGGCATCGCCCACGGTGATCATGCAGTCGATCATCAACTCCGATCCGCTGCTGGGGCGGCTGCAGGAAGACGAGCGGCAGGGCAAGGTCTTCGCCGGCCACACCCGCAACCTTGAAGGTTTCCTGCGCGCCGATTTCGAGAAGCAGAGCATCAAGTCCTTCATTTCCGTGTCGGTCTTCGCTCACGGTCATCTCTGGGGCACGCTGGCCGTCAACGACTGCGTAGCCGAACGCGAATGGACGGACGAGGAAGAGGCAACGCTCCACATCATCGCGCTCGCCATCGGCGACGCCATCGAGCATTCGCCTTCCGAGGCGCATGCCAGCGAGGTCATCCGCCGCACCATGCTGCAGGCCTCGCTCGACGCGATCGTGGTCATCGACGAGTCGGGCTCCATCATCGAGTTCAATCCGGCCGCCGAGAAGATGTTCGGCTTCCAGCGCAGCGACATTCTAGGCAAGGACCTGCTCGACACGATCGTGCCGCACTACTACCGCAAGGGCTATGCGTCGGGCGCCGAATACATGGCCGGCCGCGGCGCGCCGATGGTCGGCCAGCGGCTGGAGACCGTGACCCAGAATGCGGCCGGCGAGATTTTCCCTATCGAATTGACCGCGACCGAGATGCGCGTTGCCGATCGCCGGCTGATCTTCGGTTCGATCCGTGACCTGCGCGAAAAGCTGCGCGCGGAGGAAGAGATAAACCGCCAGCGCGAGAAGCTGCATCAGAACGAGAAGATGGCGGCGATGGGCTCGCTGCTTGCCGGCGTCTCGCACGAGCTCAACAATCCGCTCGCGGTGGTGGTGGCGCAATCGACGCTGCTGCATGAATTCGCGAGCGATCCGCAGACCAAGGTGCGCGCCGAGAAGGTGCGCGCCGCAGCCGAACGCTGCGGCCGCATCGTCAAGAGCTTCCTGTCGATGGTGCGCCTGCACCCGACCGAGCAGGCCGAAACCGATCTCAACCAGGTGATGCGCGCTGCGCTCGAGGTCACCGCCTACGGCGCGCGCTCCAGCGGCATCATCATCGACGCCGATTTCGCCAATGGCCCGCTGCTTGCCATGGCCGACGCCGACCATGTCACCCAGGTCGCGGCCAATTTTCTCATCAACAGCCAGCATGCGCTGGCCGGCGTCACCGGCGAACGGCGCATCAAGGTGCGGACCTTCCGTAGCGAGCGCGGCAATCCCGGCTTCTCCGTCGAGGACAACGGTCCTGGCATTCCCGAGGCGATCCGTTCGCGCATCTTCGAATCCTATTTCACCACCAAGCCGGTCGGCGTCGGCACCGGCATCGGCCTGTCGATCTCGAAATCCATCGTCGAGCGCCACAACGGCAACATCTGGTTCGAGGAGGTTGAGCCGCACGGCGCGCGCTTCGTCGTCCAACTGCCGGCGATCGCCGGCGACGCCGCGAAGGCGGGAGAAGGTCCGGCGCGATCGAGCGGGCTGCGTCACGCGCTGGTCATCGACGACGAGCCCGACGTCGCCGCTTCGCTCTCCGACATATTGGAGTTGATGGGGGTCAAATCGCGCGTCGTGCCAAGCTGGAGATCGGCCGGCGAGGTGCTGAGCGGGCACATACCGCCCGACATCGTCTTTTCCGACCTGCGCATGCCGGGCACCAGCGGCATATCGATCTACCGCGAACTGCTCGCCGAGCACCCTGAGTTGGCCAAGCGCTTCGTGCTCGTCACCGGCGACATGATCGGCGCCAAGGCGGAAATCGACTCGCAGCCGCCGCACCAGCGTCCGCATATCCTGGAGAAACCGTTCTCGACGCTGGACGTGCGGGGTATCCTTTCGACCGTTGCCGACGAGACCGCGGTCGAAATCTGAAGTCCGAGATTCAGAGCAAGCCGAGCCGAGAACCGAAGCGGATCGCACTTAAAGTACGTGAGCACCGGCCTACACCGGCCGTAGCCTTAACTGCCACGCCACTCCCATGTCATGGATGCTTTGGCGGGCGAAGGTCGGAAGCGCAGGAAACCTCCATTCATAGGCCGGGTTCACCTGAATATCGGCACATCCGAAAAAAGAGGCTCCCGACCGACTTTGCGGCGGGAGCCTGACTTGAGCGCAGGAGGGAGCGCTCGGGGAGGTCTTAGAAGATGTTCGGCGTGTTGGTGAGCGGCGCGGCATTGGCGATCATGCGCACCGCGCGGGCCCTATGCTGGCCGGACTGCTCGGCAATGGCGCGCAGGCAATCGGGGCTTTCGGCGCCCCAGTTCTGACCCTTGCAGGCGAAGTCGATCGCCGATTCCGGCAAGCGGGCGGTCTTGAGCGTGGTCGGCGCACCGTCCACGACATTGGCCGGCGGATTGAGCGAGGCGAAAGCCGGGCCGGCTGCGGGCGCGGCCACCATGCTGATGAAGGCGCAGGCGCCGATTAGCATGAACATCGCCATCGGATGGTCGCTGGCGCGCTGGCGCAGCGCCAGCTTCGGCCGGCGGTCGTTGCGCTCCGGGCCATGGGTGAGACGGCTGGCATTGGCGGCCTGGACTTTCGTAAACATCGATTGTTCCCTTCGTTATCTTTCTTTTTCCTATGAAACGAACTTAATCGCGCTAGGTAACAGCGGAATGATAGGGGGCGATTTGCTGTGTAACCGGATTGAAACAGGGCTCCGGTCGCCACCCTTCCGTCCCTGCTTGCCGCCGGCGGGCATTCACCGCTTCCAGCTTGCGCAGACATGCTCCTGTCGGAAGCGGCGGACTGTAAGCGATCTCACACAACGCTCTGGTCGGCGATTTTGGCCGCGCGTCGATAAGACCGTGGTCGATGCGGTTGTGCGTAAGCCGGCGCGTTCGCCGACCGACGACACGCGTATGTCGCTGGAGGAGTGGGAGCGGCGGTTCAAGCCCAAGGCTGTTCGGCAACCCGGCGACATTGAGCCTTACGCCGCGCCTGTGAAAGCGGAGCCGATGTCAGAAATCAGGATCGTTGAGGCCGTCCGGCGGGCCAAGAAGGCAAGGCGGGTCAAGTCGGCTGGCCTTTCAGGTGTGCCAGTGAACCCGACAGTCCACAGGCCGGACGTTACCCCGGCGGCTATCAACCCTGGCCAGCCGGCGCGCGTCGCCGGGCGATCGTTGGCGTGGCTTCAGAGTGGCTTCACCAAGAGCGGCGACGCTCCTCTGCGGACCAGTGATGCATGTAGTAATCGCGCACTCAGCGGCAATGGTCCGCCCGATTTCGTATCGCTCGGCTCGCGCTGGTAACAGGGCGGCTGGACGACCGCCCCCCAACCCCCGGTTCATCGGCAGGCGGGAGCGGTGCCGATTGTGGGGCCCCTATCAGGCGACGGCCGCAAACTTCGCGTAATCCTGCGCCTAGCCCCACTACCGAAGCTGCGCCTTACCTTCCGATTTGCGACGCTGCCGACATCAGTTCCTGAGTGTTCGGGGCGCCGAATAGGCCGCCATCGAGTACCTCGTTGGAAGTCCAGCGAACGACGCCATCGCGGTCCAGCAGGAACTGGCCGACGAGCTGCCCTATGCCGGTTGCCATCATCTGTTGATCCGCTTCAGTGATATCGTAGCCGTCTTTCTTGTTCAGATATTCGAGCGCGGCAAACGGATCCATCGGTTCCGACATTTCGCCCGGTAAGTCGACCCGCATCGACTTCACATCGCTCATCGAAACATTTTGCGGCCATGCGCTCTCGTCCTCGGTGATCTGCATATTCGGCAGTCCAAAGGCGCGGTGTGAAGTCCGCTCCGGATCGGATGCCGCGAGTAGGCCTAACATCGGATGGTACCGGAGATAAAGGCGCGCCCGCTCGACAGGTGTGTTTACCACCGTCAGGCTTTCGATGCCCTTCGCATTGAGGGCTGGGGTGAGTTGCGAAAGCATGGCGATATGGCGCCTGCAAAAGGGGCAATGCAAGCCTCTATACAGTCCGACCAGCACTGGTTTCTCGCCTCGGAAATCGTCGATGGCGATCTTGCCCTCGCGGGTAATCGCGTCGAGCACGAAATTGGGCGCCGTTTCGCCAGGTTGCAGCGGGCCTATGTCGAGACGTTCTGACATGCTCATCCCCTCCTCGCGGGCAATCCACAACGGATGTGCGGGCGGGTGGCTTGAGCCCATGTCCGGCACATACGTCCTTGGGCATGCTGAAATGGCGGTCGGCCTTAGGACGGCGTCGAGGTCGAGCGTCGATAATCCATTTATAGCACGGAGACCGCTATCCAGTCGCGCTTGTTCACAATCCCCTTGCTGCGAACAAGCTGCCCGTCGGCGTGCTCTGTGCCGATGCCGAATACATTGCCGAAGATAAGGGAGACCACTACGAACTCCGAAACGTATCCGACAAATCTCGGTAGCGACCGCGGGCACCCTCCCGCCGGGGTTAGTCGATGGCGGGGGCGGGTAGCTTTCAGAACCGATTGCCAGGGGCCCTCGCCCGAAACGGCGGCGAGGCCTGCCTCGGCTACGACCGCGACGACCTGCTGGCAATGGCCCATGGAAGCGCGGTCGCGAGCTTGCGGGCAGTGCTGCGGCCCGCAACGATCGCGCCTTCGACATAGCCCGGAAAGGACGGAGACAATTCCGAGGCTGCGAAATGGACGGGCGGCGCGCCGGCAAGAATGGTGCGCTCCGCATGCCTCGCCGTCACATCGACAATGAGATCGCCATAGGCGCCGCCGCTCCAGCGGTCGTGCGTCCAGTCGCGCTGGTTGAAATCGAGCATGTCGGCGGCGTCCGGGCCGAGCGCATCGACAAGCCTCGCCGTCACTTCCGCGCGCAGTGCCGCCTCGCCGAGCTCGCGCCAGTGCAATGCCCGCGGCCCGCCGACGAAGACGGTGAGCGCTGCATGCTCGGCGTCCCTGCTGGCGTCGCAGGCAAACAATCCAGGCAGGTCGCGCCACATCACCATGCCGCTCAGGCCCCGCTCGCGCCAGAACGGCCTGGCATAGCGCACCAGTATCTTGATCACCGCGCCGCTTTCCCAGACACCCAGGGCCTTCGCCAGCGCTGGCGGCAAAGCAGGCGCGAAGGCGAGCTTGGCGGCTGTCGCCGGCGGCAGTGCGACCAGGACTTCGCGCGCTTCGATCGTGCCGCCTCCGGCGGTGCCGACGCGTACACCTCCCGGTCCATGCTCGATTCTCATGGCTGGTTCATTCAACCTGAGGCTTCCACCGAGGTCATCCGCCAGATCGTCGGCAAGCGACTGCATGGTCTCGCGCAGCGAGTACTGCAGTTCCGGCACCTCATTGGTGATGCGGCGGTCATTGTCGATCAGATGCCAGAGCGGCACCTTATCCAGCGCCAGGCACCACAGGCCCTCGATTATCGAGCGGAAGGCAGCCTTGGCATCTTCCGAATCCCTTTGGCGTTGGAGCCAGGCGGCGACGCTCAAGCCGGCGATCCTTGGGTCGTCCGGCTCTATGCTGTTCATGCGTTCGCGCATCTCCATCGCGGCGTGATAGGTGCGGATCGCGCGTTCCATCGGCATCGGCGGATGGGTGATGAAATCGCCATCGACATTGGTTTTCACGAATGTCTTGCCGCGCGCCCTCGCCAGCGCCATCAGCTCGGGCATGTCCTCGCACAGGAACTGGGCGCCGCTGTCGATCCGTTCGCCAAGCCCGTTTCGCGTAGCCTCGACGCGTCCGCCGGGACGATCGCGTGCTTCCAGGAGCACGAAATCGATCCCAGCGCGCTTGAGTTCCAATGCGGCGGACAGGCCGGTGAACCCTGCTCCGACGATCGCAACGTCGGTTCTTTCGGTCTTGCTGCCCAATAGCCCGCCTTGATCTGCCGGCAATTCAACCGGCCTCCAACCGTGCAGATGAGTGGGGCGCCCTTACCCCTGTCAAGCACCTTTGTCGCCTTTGGATGTTTGCCGGGAGACCGGAATTGTCTGCGCCCGGCTCGACCATGGATATCCCTTGCCGATCATCCGCGACCGCGGCGTCAGCAAGGAATGGCTGAAGCGTATCGGCTACGCGCAGTAGGTCCAGCTTAGCCGATGGTCCTTTCAAGCACGCTCAGCCAATTGCGGTAGGCGATCTTCTCAATCAACGCGCGCCCGAAGCCGCGCGCTGCAAGCGCGTCGATGAGCTTCGGCAAGCCGGCAACATCGCCGATGACCGCCGGGATCATGGCGCCGTCGAAATCGGAGCCGAGGCCGACAGCATCCTCGCCCAGCGCCTGCAGCAGCGAGTCGATATGGCGTACCATGATGTCGAGGCCGGTATCGGCGTTCATGCGGCCGTCCTCGCGCAGGAAGCCGGTGGCGAAGTTCAGCCCCACCATGCCGCCCGACTCGCGGATCGCGCCGAGCTGCCAGTCGGTCAGGTTGCGCGAATGGCCGCAGATCGCATGGACGTTGGAATGGGTAGCGACCAGCGGCGCGTCGCTCAGCGCTGCCACATCGCGAAAACCTTTCTCGTTGAGATGCGAGAGATCGATCATGATCCTGAGCTGGTTGCAGGCCTTGACCAGCGCCTTGCCGGCATCGGTGAGGCCAGGCCCGGTATCGGGCGACGAGGGAAAGCGGAACGGCACGCCGTTGCCGAAGGCGTTCGGGCGGCTCCAGACGATGCCCAGCGAGCGCAGGCCGGCGGCGTGAAGCACGTCGAGCATGGCAAGCTCGGGATCGATCGCCTCGACGCCTTCGATATGGAAGACTGCCGCGATCGAGCCCTTCGCCATCGCATCGCGGACATCGCCGGCGCTACGGCAGACACTCAGCGCGCCCGCGCGCTCAAGCCGGAACAGGATCGAGGCCATGCCGATGGTCGAGGTGATCGCCTCGGCGCGCGGCAGCTCCGGCGGCAAAGGTTCGTTGTCGCTCGGCGCCGGCGGCACCGCGCTGCGCTTGGTCTTTTCGATCGGCGGCGGGAAGATCGCGAACATCCCGCCGGCAAAGCCGCCCTTCCTGGCGCGCGGCAGATCGATGTGACCGCCCTGTGTGCCCTCGATGAACAGCTTTTCGACATCCGCTCCCTTCGACTGGTAGAGCCTGAGCAGCGTGTCGTTGTGGCCGTCGAAGACGGGGATCAGGTCGGGTTCGGTCATCAGGCCATTCGCTTTTTGAGGTGGCGGATCGGGGGCGGGAGAATCCCCAGGCGATCTGTCTAATTAGGCAAGATGGCCGAACTGCGCAAATGCCAGTGGCGTGTTCGTAGTTGTGGCTGTGCGGCACTTTCCCCTTCTACCCTTGTGGAAGAAGGTGGATCGGCGCGCAGCGCCGAGACGGTTGAGGGGTGCTCCAGCGAAGTGAGATGTCGGTTTTCCCTGGAACACCCCTCATCCGTCGCCTTCGGCGACACCTTCTCCCCTTGTGGGCTAGCGTGCGCACACATTTGCTTTGGGTGGGGTTAGTCGGGATTTGCAAGAGCGAAGCCCTCGGCGATGGCGTGGAAACGTTTGAGGCCGTTGC
>NZ_JAVIIW010000076.1:0-17378 GCF_033977205.1 Mesorhizobium album
GATGGTTCACCGGTGGGAAGGGACCGGGCCATGCCACGGCCTGTCCGAAAGGACGACCAGGATCCACTCGGTCTCCTTCCCACTTCAAACCATACACCGAAACCAACACACAGGATCCTATGGTCTGCGCCGCGTCGCTTCGCTCCTTGCTCCGCCATAGTATGACGAAGGAACGGGCGTTGCAGCCAATTCCCAACTCCCGGCTTGGCTTTCTCCTTGGTTGTCGCTATGTTGCGATCGCAGATCGCACAATATGGACTCGAAATGCCGCCCGATATCCCGGCTAGTGAATTGAAAAAATGAAGAAAAGCCGCCTGGAACCAACCAGAGCGGCCTTCACGAACTCACAAGCTGAAAAATGGATATCGTAGCCGAAGCGGCTACAGCACCTCAAGAAACAGGGGCTGGAAATTGGGCGATGCAGTTGCGGACGTTTTGAACTGGCTTGAAAGCAGGAACGACATCCAGAGCCTGAGAGCCGCGGTGTGCGACCTGAACGGCATCATGCGCGGCAAGCGCATCCCGGTCGAGCAGGCGCGCAAGGCGCTCGAAGGCAAGCTGCGCATGCCCTATTCGCTGATCGGGCTCGACATCTGGGGCGAGGACATCGAAGGCAACGCGCAGGTCTTCTCGACCGGCGACGCCGACGGTCTTTGCCACTGGACGGGACGCGGCATCCTGCCGGTCAACTGGACGGCGCATCCGACGGCGCTGTTGCCGCTGTGGCTGGCGGATGAGACCGGCGCGCCCTATCTCGGCGACCCGCGCCGCGCGCTGGCCCGCATCCTCGACCGCTATGCCGCCCTTGGCCTGACGCCGGTTGCCGCCACCGAACTCGAATTCTACCTCGTCGACCCGACATCGCAGCGTCCGGTCGGGCCGGTCTCGCCGGTCACCGGGCGGCGGCTCGATTCCGATGCGGCGCTTTCGATCGACGAGATCGACGATTTCGAGGCCTTCATCCACGACGTCTACGAGGCTTGCCGCATGCAGGGCATTCCGGTCGACACCGCGATCGCCGAGAACGGCGTCGGCCAGTTCGAGATCAACCTCAATCACGTCCCCGATGCCTTGCGCGCCGCGGACGACGCCGTGCTCTTCAAGCGCACCGTCAAGGGGATTGCCCGCAAGCATGGCTTTGCCGCCTGCTTCATGGCCAAGCCCTATGGCGAACGCGCCGGCAACGGTTTCCACGTCCATTTCAGCGTCGTCGACAAGCAAGGCCGCAACATCTTCGACGACGGCAGCGACCAGGGCTCCGAGACCATGCGCCACGCGGTCGGCGGCCTGCTTGCCGCCATGGCCGAAAGCACGCTGGTGTTCGCGCCGCATTTCAATTCCTACCGCCGGCTGCGGCCAAGATCCTATGCGCCGACGGCTGTCGCCTGGGGTTACGAGAACCGCATGGTGGCGATCCGCATTCCCGGTGGCCCCTCGGCCGCGCGCCGCATCGAGCATCGCGTCTCCGGCGCCGACGCCAACCCCTATCTGGTGCTGGCGGCGATCCTGGGTGCCGCGCTGATGGGCATCGAGAAAGAGCTGTCGCCCGGCGAACCGACCGGCGGCGAGGGACAGGGGCTGACGCTCGCCAAGCTGCCGCCGGACTGGGCATCGGCCATCGCCGCTTTCGAGACCGGGAAGCGCGTCGCGGAAATCTTCCCCGCCGTGCTGCGCGACGCCTTCGTCGCCTGCAAACGCCAGGAGCTCAACACCTTCGCGCTCAACGTCAGCGACTTCGAGATCGAGACCTATCTCGAAAGCGTTTAAGCCGGCGCTTCGGTCAATCCGAAGGTCGGCTAACGCCGCGATGCGATAGAACAGGGCACGGATTCTGGTGGCCTGGGCACCTTCCTTCAGATCCGCTCCACAGCGCCGGCATCGCTTCTCCCGCGATTGATGCGGATCAAGGTCGCCATGCCGCGCCTCTGTTTTGGTCCCATTCAGCTTGCAGCCCCGAACGGAGTCCCTTGCCATGGTCGGCATCACCTTGAGCCCTGAACTGATCCTTTCTGCGCTGCCCGTCCGCGCGTCGCGCAGTGCAGGAGGCTGCCTATGAAGGGTTCGCTACGGTGGCTAACGCCCGTCATTCTGATCGCCCTCGCAGCAGCCGGCTATTACGCATGGCAGCGATCCGAGGATGGGGCGCTGCCGCAAGGCATCGCCAGCGGCAACGGCCGCATCGAAGCGGTCGAGATCGACATCTCCACGAAGGCGCCAGGACGGATCAAGGAAATCCTTGTCGGCGAAGGTGATTTCGTCAAAGCCGGCGAAGTGCTTGCCCGCATGGATACCACGCAGCTCGAGGCTCAGCGCCGCCAGGCCGAGGCGCAGCTTCAGCGCGCCACCATCGGGGTCGAGACCACCGACAGCCTGGTGACGCAACGCGAAGCCGAAAAGACGGCAGCGGCCGCCATCGTCGCTCAGCGCGGGGCCGAACTCGACGCCGCCGAGCGGACCTTGGCGCGCTCCCAGCAGCTTGCGGTGAACAACACCATCTCCCAGCAGGTTCTGGACAACGACCGCGCCGCAGAGCAGAGCGCGAAGGCCGCTGTTGCCGCAGCGCAGGCCCAGCTCGCCGCCAGCGAAGCGGCCATCAACGCAGCGAAAGCACAAGTGGTCGATGCCAAGGCCGCTGTCGATGCCGCCCAGGCGTCGATCGAAAGCATTGATGCCGACATCGACGATGCCACGCTGAAATCGCCGCGCGACGGCCGCGTCCAATTCCGTGTGGCAGAACCCGGCGAAGTGCTCGCGGCCGGCGGGCGCGTGCTCAACCTGGTCGACCTCGGAGACGTCTACATAACCTTCTTCCTTTCTACCGCGCAGGCTGGACGCGTCGCGATCAGCTCCGAAGTGCGCCTCACCCTCGACGCGGCGCCGCAATACATCATCCCCGCCAAGGTGACCTTCGTTGCGGACGTCGCCCAGTTCACGCCCAAGACTGTCGAGACGGAGGAAGAGCGCCTGAAGCTCATGTTCCGGATCAAGGCGCATATCCCGCCGGAGCTGCTCCGCAAATACATCCAGCAGGTCAAGACCGGTCTGCCCGGTGTGGCCTATGTGCGGCTCGATCCGCAGGCGGAATGGCCGGCGAGCGTCCAGGGAAAGCTTGTGCAATGAATGCGCGGCCGGACGGCGCTGCAGCCTTCTCGTCAAGGCAGGTCGCGCGGCTGGGAAACGTTGGCCATGTCTACGGAAAGGTCAGGGCTCTCGATGCCATATCGCTGGACTTCCCCGCCGGCTGCATGGTCGGCTTGATCGGACCGGACGGCGTCGGCAAATCCAGCCTGCTTTCCCTGATCGCCGGAGCGCGGACGATACAGGAAGGGCATATCGAAGTGCTGGGCGGCGACATGGCGGATCTCCGTCACCGGCAGGGCGCCTACCCCAGGATCGCCTACATGCCGCAGGGCCTCGGCAAGAACCTCTATCCGACGCTGTCCGTCTTCGACAACGTCGATTTCTTCGGCCGCCTTTTCGGGCATGACCGACAGGAGCGAGAACGCCGCATCGGCGAGCTTCTGAGGCGCACCGGACTTGCGCCTTTCGCCGACCGGCAGGCCGGCAAGCTTTCGGGCGGCATGAAACAGAAACTCGGCCTCTGCTGCGCGCTCATTCACGATCCGGACCTCTTGATCCTGGACGAGCCGACTACCGGCGTCGACCCTTTGTCGCGCCGCCAGTTCTGGGAACTGATCGCTGAGATTCGCAAGAGCCGCGACGAGATGAGCGTCATCATCGCAACGGCCTACATGGAAGAGGCCTCGCGCTTCGACTGGCTGGTGGCGATGGATGGAGGCCGGGTGCTCGCGTCCGGAACTCCGGCCGACCTGCTTGAAAGGACCGGCGCTCCAGACCTCGACGCGGCTTTCATCGCCCTTCTTCCGCCGGAGAAACGAGGCGGCCACGAGACGGTGGTGATCCCCCCGCGGCCCGCCGATGACGACGGTGTATCCGCCATCGAAGCCGCGCATCTTACAATGCGTTTCGGCGATTTCACCGCCGTCGACGACGTGAGCTTCCGCATCGGCCGTGGCGAAATCTTCGGCTTCCTAGGCTCGAATGGCTGCGGCAAGACGACCACCATGAAGATGCTGACCGGGCTGCTTGAGCCGAGCGAGGGTAAGGCACGGCTGTTCGGACGCGAAATCGATCCCCACGACATCGAAGTGCGGCGGCGTGTCGGCTACATGTCGCAGGGATTCTCCCTCTACTCGGAACTGACGGTTCGGCAAAACCTCGAGCTGCATGCCCGCCTCTTCGGCATGGCCGAGGCCGCGATCCCGTCCCGGGTCGAGGAGGTCGCGCGGCAGTTCGGTCTGGCCGACAATGTCGATACGCTGCCTGAAGCGCTGCCGCTCGGCATCCGCCAACGGCTGTCGCTGGCGGTGGCGATGATCCATTCTCCGGAGATACTGATCCTCGACGAGCCGACCTCGGGTGTCGATCCGGTTGCCCGCGACGAGTTCTGGCGCATTCTTGCCGACCTCTCCCGCAAGGGGAACGTGACGATCTTCGTCTCCACGCATTTCATGAACGAGGCGGAGCGCTGCGATCGCATCTCGCTCATGCACGCCGGCAAGGTCCTGGTCAGCGACACGCCCGCCAGCATCGTCGGAAGCCGCTCGGCGACAGCGCTGGAAGAAGCCTTCGTCGGATATCTGGAGGAAGCGACAGAGTTGGAGCAGCCTGACGCGCCGGGCTCAGCCGCTGTAACAATGCCGCTCGCGCAAGCGCCCGGCGCGCCGGATAGCCACCCCAAAAAGAGCCGCGCCGGCCGTTTCTTCGATCTGCGCCGCATGTTCGCCTACACCCGGCGCGAGGCGCTCGAACTCGTACGCGATCCGATCCGCGCCACGCTGGCTACCATCGGCAGCCTCATTCTGATGTTTGTCGTGGGCTACGGCATCAACATGGACGTCGAGAATCTCTCCTTCGCCGTCCTTGATCGCGACGACACGACGATCAGTCGCGACTATACGCTCCAGATCGCCGGCTCGCGCTATTTTATCGAGAAGACACCGATCACCGATTATGCCGATCTCGACCGGCGCATGGAGAACGGGGAGCTCAGCCTCGCCATCGAAATTCCACCCGGCTTCGGGCGCGACCTTGCGCGCGGCCGCCAGGTTACGATCGGCGCGTGGATCGATGGCGCCATGCCCACGCGTGCCGAAACCGTTCTGGGCTACGTCTCGGGAATGCATGCCGGCTGGCTTACGCAAAAGGCGCGCGAGCTCTACGGCGACGCCGCCACCGCCACCGCCTTCCAGCTCGATATCCGCTACCGCTACAACCCCGACGTCCGGAGCCTCGACGCCATCGTTCCGGCCGTCATCCCGATGCTTCTCCTGCTGATTCCGGCGATGCTGGCCGTGCTGAGCGTGGTACGGGAGAAAGAACTCGGCTCCATCATCAATTTCTACGTCACGCCCGTCACCCGGCTCGAGTTCCTGGTCGGCAAGCAGATCCCCTATGTCGTCCTCGCGATGCTGAACTTCGTGCTGCTGACGATCTTTGCCATCTCTATCTTTGGCGTGCCGCTGACCGGCAGTCTTCCGGCTTTCGCCGTCGCCGCCCTCCTCTACGTCACGGCCACGACGGCAATAGGGCTTTTTCTGTCGACCTTCATGAGTAGCCAGATCGCGGCAATCTTCGGAACCGCGCTGCTTACAATGATCCCCGCCACCCAATATTCGGGCATGATCGACCCTGTGTCGTCGCTCCAGGGCGTCGGCGCATTCATCGGCCGGATCTATCCGACCACCTATTTCGTGACGATCTCGCGCGGCGTCTTTTCCAAGGCGCTCGGCTTTGCCGACCTGTCCGGCGCGTTCGTGCCGATGCTCGTCGCCATTCCGGTGCTGCTCGGCCTTGGGGCGGCGTTCTTGAGAAAACAGGCCCGCTGATGCGCATCGCCAACATTTACAACCTCGGCATAAAGGAACTGCGCGGTCTTGTGCGGGACCCGATGATGCTTGTGCTGATCGTCTACGCCTTCACCGCCGCTATCTACACTGCCTCCAAGGCGATGCCCGAGACGCTCAATCACGCTCCGATCGCCATCGTCGACGAGGATCAGTCGCCGGTCTCGTCGCGTATCGTCACGGCATTTTACCCGCCTTACTTCACCGCGCCGCTGCTTATCTCCCAGCCCGAGATGGACAGCCGCATGGATTCAGGCGTGGATACCTTCGCGCTGGATATTCCGCCGAATTTCCAGCGCGATCTCCTGGCCGGCCGTTCTCCAACGGTTCAGCTCAACATCGACGCCACCCGGATGTCGCAGGCTTTTACCGGCGGAGGCTACGTCCAGTCGATCGTTTCCGGGGAAGTGAACGAATTCCTGAACCACTACCGCTCCAGGGCTTCCCTGCCCGTCGACCTCGACCTGCGGGCGCGCTTCAACCCCGAACTCAACAAGGGCTGGTTCGGCACCATCACCGATGCGATTTCTTCCATCACGATGCTGTCGATCGTGCTCACCGGTGCAGCGCTGATACGCGAGCGCGAGCACGGGACGATCGAGCATCTCCTGGTGATGCCAGTCACCCCGTTCGAAATCATGACAAGCAAGATCTGGTCGATGAGCATCGTTGTGCTGGTAGCATCCGGCCTTGCGCTCGTCTTCGTCATCCAGGGACTGCTGTCGGTTCCGATCAACGGGTCGATCGCGCTCTTCATGGTGGGCGCGGCCCTCGACATAATCGCCATGACCTGCATGGGGATATTCCTTGCCACCGTCGCCGGCTCCATGCCGCAATTCGGCCTGCTGCTGATGATGGTGCTCTTGCCCCTGCAGGTGCTGTCCGGCGGCGTGACGCCGCGCGAGAGCATGCCTCTCGCCATCCAGGCCGTCATGTTCGCGGCGCCCAACACGCATTTCGTCATGCTGGCCCAGGCGGTGCTGTTCCGCGGCGCGGGCCTGGATGTCGTCTGGCCGCAGCTTGCGGCGCTGCTGATTATCGGCACGCTGCTGTTTGCATTCTCGCTCCGCCGCTTCCGTCAGTTCCTGAAATAGAACCTCCGCGCTGGAGCCGCACGGGCTACTCGCCCGACCGCGCCCGCTGGCGCTCCTGCACGATGACCGCCAGGATCAGCAACGCGCCCTTGGCAAGCAGCTGGTAGAAGGTCGGCACGCTGGTCAGGATCATGCCGTTGTTGAGGACGCCGATGATCAGCACCCCCAGCATGGCGCCGATGATCGTGCCCTTGCCACCCTGCAGCGCGCAGCCGCCGAGGATCGCGGCGGTGATGGCCTCAAGCTCCAGCCCCTGGCTGCCCGACGCAGGCTGTCCGGACATGGTGCGGCTGGCGAGCACCAGGCCCGCCACCGCGGCGGCGAAGCCGCTCATCGCATAGATCGAGATCTGGTAGCGGCGGATCGGGATGCCGGCGAGCCGCGCCACGGTCGGGTTGCCGCCAAGCGCATAGATGTTGCGGCCGACGACCGTCTCGCGGGTGAAGACGATGAACGCCGCCATCGCGGCGATCAGCAGCCAGATGGCGAAAGGCAGGCCGAAGAGCGTGCCGATGCCGAGCGCGCGCAAGCTGTCGCCGGTGATCGGGATCGAGTTGCCGTTGTTCATCAGATAGGCGAGGCCGCGGAAGGCCGACATGGTTCCGAGCGTGGCGATCACCGCGTTGACCGGGCCGTAGACGATAATCAGCCCGTTGATCGCGCCCGCCACCAATCCGGCGAGCAGCCCGGCGAGAATGCCGGCCGGGATCGAGCCGGTTTCCTGGGCGGCGACGGCAAGCACCATGGTGCTGAGGCCGACGATCGATCCGACCGAGATGTCGAGCCCGCCGGAGACGATGACGACGGTCTGCGCCATCGCCAGGATGCCGAGGATGGTGACCGCAAGCCCGATATTGATGAGATTGCGCGGAGTGAAGAACACATCGGGTCTGAGCGCGCCGAAAATCGCCACCAGCACGGCCAGCGCGATCAGCAGGCTGATATTCTGCGCGCCGATGCGGCCGAACAGGGTCGTCGGCGCACGTTCGCGGCCGGCCGTTGCGGTATCGGTCACGATACCCTCCTTTCGATTGTCTCTTTGCCTGAGCGCATGGCCAGCGCTAGCACGGCCTCTTCGCTCGCCTCTTGCCATCGGAGCTCACCACTGATGCGTCCGTTCTGCATGACAAGCACGCGGTCGGCGAGGCCGAGCAGCTCCGGCATCTCCGAGGAGATGAGCAGGATGGCGAGGCCCTGGTCGGCCAGGCTTTCGATGAGCCGGTAGATCTCCGCCTTGGCGCCGACGTCGATGCCGCGCGTCGGCTCGTCGAGGATGAGCATGGCTGGCCCCCGCGCCTGCCAGCGGGCGAAGACGACCTTCTGCTGGTTGCCGCCGGAAAGTTTTCCGACTGCCTGTTCGATCGACGGTGTCTTGACCCTGAGCTCGGCGACGTGGCGGGCGACCAGCGCGCGCTCGCGCCTGCGGCTGAAGAAGCCGTAGCGTGACACCTTGTCGGGCACCACGAGGCTGACGTTGTCGCGCACCGCCTGCATCAAAAGCAACGCTTCCTGCTTGCGGTCCTCGGGCACCAGGCCGATGCCGGCCGCGACGGCATCCGCCGGCTCGCGTGGCTTGTAAACCCGACCGCCGACGGTCATCCGCCCTGCGAGCAGCGGATCGAGGCCGACGATGGCGCGCGCGACTTCCGTCCGTCCCGCGCCGACGAGGCCGCCCAGACCGACGATTTCGCCTGCTCTGACCTCAAAACTGATTCCCTCGACGCGGCGGGTGGTGACATCTTCCAGCGCCAGCCGGGCCGGTCCCAGCGCGCGCTCCCTGCGATTGAACAGGTCGCTCACCGGCCTGCCGACCATCAGCCGCACCATGCGCTTCTCGTCCAGCGCCGCGATGGGCTCGTCGGCAACGCGGCTGCCGTCGCGCATCACCACGCAGCGATCGGCAAGCTCGATGATCTCGCGCAGGCGGTGCGAGATATAAATCACCGCGACGCCGTCAGCCTTCAGATGCCGGATGACACGGAACAGCCGCTGCGCCTCGTCCTCCGTCAAGGACGAGGTCGGTTCGTCGAAGGCGAGCAGCCGCGCGCCCGGCCGCAGCGCTCGCATGATCTCGATGAGCTGCCTGAGCGCCGGGCTCAGGCCATGGCAGCGCTGCCCGGGCGAAAGCACATCGACCACGCCGAAGGTGCCGAGCAGCTCGAGGCTGCGCCGCTCGAGATCCGCGCGGTCGAGGAACAGCCCGCCGCGCGCCTTGATGTCGCCGATGAAGATGTTCTCCGCCACCGTCAACTCCGGGATGATCTCCGGCTCCTGATGGATGACCCGGATGCCCGAGCCATGCGCCACGCGCGGCGAGGTGAGCTGAACGGGCTGCCCGTCGACGAGCACCCTGCCGCTATCCGGGCGGTGCTCGCCTTCCAGCACCCGCATCAGGGTCGACTTGCCGGCGCCGTTCTCGCCGATCAGGGCGGTGATCTCACCGGCATTGAAGGCGACTGACACGTCGCGCAGCGCCTGCACGGCGCCGAAGCGCTTGCTGACGCCTTCGACGGAAACGACGGGCACGGTCATCGGCGGGCGGTTCCGCATGAAGCCGCCCGCCGCGAGGACGAAGGGAAGCCTAGGACTTGCAACCGAGCGTATCCTTGAACTTGGCGAAGTTCTCGCCGCTGATCAGCGTTGCGTCCTGGAAATAATCCTTCTGCATTTCCTTGCCGGTGGCCTTGTCGTAAAGCGCCTGGATGGCGGCCGCGCCATGCTTGGCGCTGTCCAGCCACATCGTGCCGCGGAAGCCCGAGGGCTTGCCGGCGCCGAAGGCCTCGCAGGAGCGCGAGCCGTCAATGCCGATGCCGATGACGTTCTCCGGCTTCATGCCGGCATTCTCGGTGGCGCGCACGCCGCCGAGCACGCCGTCGTCATTGCAGGAGAAGAAGATCCACTTCTCGGCGTCCGGATTGGCCGTTAGCGTGGTCGAGACGACGTCGATCGAGTTGACCATGGTGTTATCGTAGGGGATCGAGATGATGCGCGACTTGATCTCCGGGATCGCCGCGACCAGCGCTTCCTCCGCGCCCTTGTTGCGGCGCATGCAGGTGTCGGCCTTCTGGTCCTCGATCGAACCGACGCGCACCTTCGAGAGGTCCTTGTCCCAGCCCTCGGCCTTGGCGATGCGGGCGATCTCGGTGCCGACCTGCTTGCCGATGTTGAGCGCGTTCATGCCGACATAGGCGACCGGCGTGCCGTCGGCGAAGGCGATGTCGTCGTCGACCGCGATCAGGCCGATCTTGGCCGCCTTCGCCTTGTCGGCGACGACCGGGCCGAGCGAGCGGTCCGGCACCACCACGGCGATGCCCTTGACGCCGTCGCCGACATAAGTGTCGAAGGTGGTGACGGCGAGATTGGCGTCGAACTGCACGTCCTGCACCAGAAGGTCGACGCCGAGCTCGGCGGCCTTATCCTTCGCGCCCTTCACCTCGCGCACGAACCAGGGATGATCGCCCATCTTATTGATGTAGCCGAACTTCATCTTGTCCTGCGCGCCGGCGCCGTGGACGGTCAGCGCGATCGTGGCGGTCGCGGCCGCCACAAGACAGGCCTTGATCATGCGTTTCATTGATTTTCCTCCCAATCGGTCCCGGCCGGCGGGACGTGATCTGCTTGAAGACGTTTCCGGCGACCGGCCGCCGGTGCAAAACCTCATTCGTGGTAGAGAACCGAACGCCCGCCATCGATGACGATGCAGGCCGCATTGATGAACGGCGCCTCGTCGGAACCAAGGAAAACGGCGGTCATCGCCACCTCCTCCGGCTTGCCGATGCGGCGCGGTGGGTGCAGGTCGTAGGTGCGCTGCCGCTCGGCTTGCGGGTCCGGAAATGCGTTCCAGTAGTCGACCGCGATCTGCGTCTCGATATAGCCCGGCGCGATGGCGTTCACGCGGATGCCTTCGGCCGCGTATTGAATGCCGAGCGAGCGCACCAGGCCGAGCAGCCCGTGCTTGGCGACCGGATAGGGAAAGGTCGAGGGAATGATCGCGAAAGAATGACAGGACGCGATGGCGACGATCGAACCCTGCTTCCGGGCCCGCATGGCCGGCAGCACCGCGCGCGCCGAATACCACACGCCATCGAGGTCGACGGCAAAGCAGCGCCGCCATTCTTCTTCCGTGGTTTCCAGCGGCTCGTGGAACACGTTGATGCCAGCATTGGCGACCAGCACATCGATGCGGCCGAAGGCGCCAAGCGCCTGTTCGGCCATGGTCTCGCAGGATCTGCTGTCGGCGACGTCGGTCTCCACGAACAGCGCCCGCGCGCCGCTTTCCGCGAGCGAGGCGGCAACGCTCTTGCCGGTCGCCACATCCTTTTCCGCCACGACAACAATAGCGCCTTCGGCCGCCATGGCGCGCGCCGTTGCCTCGCCGATGCCGCGGCCGGCGCCGGTGATGATCGCCACCTTGTCGTTCAGACGCCCGGCCATTGTCACCAGTCCACGACAGTGCCGTCGGCAAGGACGGCGTTGGTGGTGTGCATGACTTCCGGTCTGTAGGGGTGCCGGTCGGCGACCGCCTCGTCGACCTCGATGCCCAGCCCCGGCGCGTCCGGGACCTGCCAGCAGCCGTCGACCATTCGGATCGGGCCCTTCACCACCTCGAAATACCAGGGCACTGCGCCGACCATCTCTTCCTGGATCAGGTGGTTGGGCGTGGAGACGGCGAAATGCAGCGCCGCGGCGCCCGCGATCGGCCCGAGCGGATTATGCGGCGCCACGCCGACGGAGACCGCCTCGGCCATCGCGGCGATCTTCTTCGCCTCGAGCAGGCCGCCGCAATGGCAGATGTCCGGCTGCACGATGTCCACCGCCCTTGCCCGGAAAAGGTCGTCGAATTCTGGGCGGTCGATCAGCCGCTCGCCGGTGGCGATCGGCACGCGCGACTTGGCGGCAAGCTGCGCCAGCGCGCCGGTCTCGCCCGGCGGCAGCGGCTCCTCGACGAACATCGGCCGGTGCGGCGCGAGCGCGTCGATATAGGCAAGAGCGGTCGAAGCCGAGGCGGGACGGCCGTGGAAATCGACCATGATCTCCACTTCCGGTCCGACTGTCTTGCGCAGCGTCTCCATGAGGCGGCCGACCTTTTCGACGTCGGCTAGCGGAGCATGATAGTGGCTGTAGGGAATGAAGACGGCCTTCAGCGCGCGATAGCCCCTTGCGACCACCTCGGAGGCGCGCTGCACCAGCGGCTCGGCGTCCAATGTCTCATAGACGGCGCGCATGTCGCCGAGGCCGAGATGGGTATAGACCTTGACCCGGTCGCGCACCTTGCCGCCAAGCAGCCGCCAGATCGGCTGATCGAGCCATTTGCCGAAAATGTCCCAGAGCGCCAACTCGATGCCGGAGACGGCCGACATGCCGATGACGCCCAGCCGCCAGAACGAATGCTTCTTGAGGACACGCACCGCCTGCTCGATGTCGCGCGGATCGCGGCCGATCAGAAGCGGCGCCAGGTCGTTGACGGCGCCGACGACAGCCTGGGTCTTCCATTCCAGCGTCGCCTCGCCCCAGCCGTAGAGGCCCGGCTGGTCGGTCTCGATACGCACGAAGACCCAATTGCGCATATCCGCGTTCACGACGCGCGTGGTGATCGCCACGATTCTCAAGCGCAACTCCTCCCGACGCACTTAGATCATATGAAATGCGAATATCATACGATCTAAAATGCCGTCAAGGCAGAGCATCAGGCTTTTGCATGCAAATCGTCGGCGGCGATGTCGAGCAGCCTGTTCATCGCGGCGCGGGCGCCGGCGGTGTCGCGGATGCGGATCGCCTCCAGCACCGCGACATGCGCGGAAAGCGCGCGCGACTGCGCTTCCATCAAGGGGTTGGTGACGAGGAACGTCGCGCGCAGCGCGGCCTCCAGCATGCCGACCAGCCCCTTGAGCACGACATTATGGCTGGCGGCAATGACGCCCTTGTGGAAGGCAAGATCGGCCTGGCAGACCGCGTTAAGATCATTGGGGATGTTGTCGCGCATGCCGACCACGGCGCGCTCGATCTCGGCGAGGTCGGCGGCGGTGGCGCGCCTGGCCGCCAGTTCCGCGGCAGCCGGCTCGAAGATCCTTCGTGCCTCCAACAGGCCGGAAACCAGCTCTTCGTCGTCCTGGATCGCGGGGTGCCAGCCGAGCACCACCGGGTCGAGCAGCCGCCAATTGTCCCGCGCCAGCACCCGCACGCCGGCGCGCCGCCTGGCCTCGACGAGGCCTTTCGCCGACAGCACCTTGACCGCTTCCCGGACCGAGGTGCGGCTGACGCCCAGCATGGCGCAGAGATCGTCCTCGCGCGGCAGGGCGTCGCCGGGAGCGTACTGCCCGCCCAGGATGCGGCTGCCCAGCACGCTGACGACGGCGTTATGTACGCTCGCCCCGCCCTGGTCGACCGATGGCATCCAGCCGAAGGCATCCGAAGGAACGATGGTTTCCACGCAATCTTCTCCCGTCAGCGCACGCCGTTGCCAGCTGTTGTATGAAAGGTAAGGTCTTATGTAAATCGCCAATTCATATGATCTATAGTGGAAACGCTCCGCGGATGTTCCACAACAGCATGGCCGGCCTCGCGGGCGGCGTGATCCGGCGGCTCGAGCGCCGCATGCCCAGAGGTCCGGCCCCGATCTTCTACCGGGCGAGGCAGGAGAGGATGTGTGTTTGCGCCGATCCTTTTCGGCAACCGGGCGGCCAGGCGCGACGCTCGACCTGAGGCGGACGCTCAGCGCGCTGCCCACACCAGTCCGCGGCGCAGAATCGTCCGCATCTCAGGCACCTCGAATTCCTTGGCCACGTGGCCGAGCGACGAATAGAACACCCGTCCCTTGCCGTGCCGACGCTTCCACACCACGGGCATGACCACACCATCGATCCACGGCGCATGCTCGCCGGAGAAGGTCGTGGTCGCCAGCACCTCGTTCGAAGGGTCGACATGCATGTAATACTGTTCGGAACGGTAGGCGAAATCGTCGATGCCGGCCATGATCGGATCGTCGCGCCGCACGATGTTGACCCGGTAGTCGATGATGTTGCCAGGATGCGCCACCCACTGCCCGCCGCACATGAATTGATAGTCCGTCGATTCGCGAAACGCGTCGCCCATGCCGCCGTGATAGCCGCCGAGGCCGACGCCGCTCTCGACCGCTTTGGTGAGGTTCGCCACCTCGGCCTTGGCGAGCTTGGACATGGTGTAGATCGGCACGATCAAACTGAGCTCGGCGATGGCCGGATCGGCAAACACCTCGGTCGTGTTTTCCATGCGCACGGCAAAGCCTTCCTCTTCCAGCATCGCCTTGACGGCGCGTGCCCCGGCCTCGGGCTCATGCCCTTCCCAGCCACCCCAAACGATCAGTGCCTGCCGCATCTTCCGCTCCTTATGCGTTTGCCTGCGCCCGGACCTGCGGCAGCGCCGCGTCGAGCGATCGTTCGAACGCACCGACCAGCGTGTCGATCTGGGTCTCGGTGATGATCAACGGCGGACAGAAGGCGATGGCGTCGCCCATGTTGCGCGAGATCACGCCGTTCTGCTGCAGGAAACCGTTGACCAGCGCGCCGAGCGCGGCCGGCTTGCCCCATGGTGCCTTGCTTGCCTTGTCGGCGACCAGCTCGACGGCGGCGATGAGCCCGACGCCGCGAACCTCGCCGACCAGCGGATGCGAAGCCAGCTTGCGCAGCCGCGCCTGCAAATGCGCGCCCACCTTGCGGGCGTTGCCGACAAGGTCGCGTTCCTCGATCAGCTTGATGTTTTCCAACGCAACAGCCGCGGCGACCGGGTGGCCGCCGCCGGTGAAGCCGTGCCCGAAAGTGCCGATGCGGTTGCTCTCGTCGGCGATCGGCTCGAACACCTTGTCGTTGATGATGAGCGCCGAGATCGGCAGGTAGGATGAGGAGATCTGCTTCGACAGCACCATGATGTCGGGCCTGATGCCGAAGGTCTGCGAGCCGAACATCTCGCCGGTGCGGCCGAAGCCGCAGATCACCTCGTCGGCCACCAAAAGGATATCGTATTTCGACAGCACCGCCTGGATCTTTTGCCAATAGCCGGCGGGCGGAACGATGACACCGCCGGCGCCCATGATCGGCTCGCCGATGAAGGCGGCGATCGTCTCCGGTCCCTCGGCCAGGATCAGCTTCTCGATGTCGTAGGCCAGACGGCTGGAGAACTGCTCCTCGCTTTCGCCGGGCTCGGCATCGCGCCAATGATGCGGCGTCGAGGTGTGCAGGATGTTGGCGATCGGCAGGTCGAAGGAGAGATGATTGTTCGGCAGGCCTGTCAGGCTCGCCGAAGCGATGGTGACGCCGTGGTAGCCGCGCTTGCGGCTGATGATCTTCTTGCGTGCCGGCTGGCCGAGCGCGTTCGACCGGTACCAGATCATCTTGATCGCCGTGTCGTTGGCCTCGGAGCCGGAATTGGTGAAATAGGCCTTGCTCATCGGCACCGGCGCCATCTGCACCAGCTTCTCGGCCAGGTCGATCAGCGGTGAATGCGCCTTCGAGCCAAAATCGTGATAGAAGGGCAGCTTCGACATCTGCCTTGTGGCCGCCTCGACCAGTCGCTTTTCCGAGAAGCCGACGGCGACGCTCCACAGGCCCGCCATCGCCTCGATGTAGCGGTTGCCGGCGATATCCTCGACATAGACGCCATCGCCCTTTTCGATGACCAGCGGACCCGTTTCCTGATGCTTGCGGGCATTGGTGTAGGCATGCATGTGGTAGCGGATATCGCGGGCTTCAGGGGAATTCGGTCTGGCGTCCATGACGGCTCCTGTCGGCGGGCGTGCAGGCGAAGATAGGACCCTCTCTCCTGTTGAGAAGTCCACAATTCCGCCTCGTGTCTGGAGTGTTTGATGCATCATCGCGCGATCCGGCCGCAAGAGCCGCCGTGTCACGATCGATAGCGCCATACGATTCGCCACGCTTTGGGCACGAGCGATATGATGCTTGAAGAGGCTATCGCGCGCCGCTGGCGCAACCGGATGGACGGGCATGGAACAGGTCGACTGCGTAATTGCTGGCGCCGGCGTCATCGGGCTTGCGGTCGCGCGCAGCCTGACTGAGCGGGGTCTCGACACCCTGATTCTTGAGGTGGCGGACGCTATCGGCACCGGGACGAGCTCGCGCAACTCGGAAGTCATCCATGCCGGCATCTATTATCCGCGAGGATCGCTCAAGGCGCGGCTCTGCGTCGGCGGGGGCGAGATGCTCTATCGCTATTGCGCCGAGCGCTCGATCCCGCATAGCCGGTGCGGCAAGCTGATTGTGGCGACCGACGAAACTCAAAAGCCGGCGCTTGCCTCCATCCGCGCCAATGCTGCGGCTTGCGGCGTCGACGACCTGCGTTTGCTGGACGCCGCCGAGGCGCAGGCGCTGGAGCCGGCGCTGCATTGCACGGCTGCCGTGCTCTCACCCTCCACCGGCATCATCGACGGCCATGCGCTGATGCTGGCGCTGCTCGCCGATGCCGAGAACCGAGGAGCTGTGCTTTCCCTCAACACGCGAATCGAAAGTGGCCGCGTCGAGCCCGGCCGAATCGTGCTTGCGACGACCGACGCGGCAAGCGGTGGGCGCTTCGACATCGCCACGCAGCGATTCGTCAACGCGGCCGGCCTGGGCGCCGTCGCGCTGGCCGGTTCGCTTGGCGGTTTCGATCGTGGGTTCCTGCCGGCGCTTCGCTACGCCAAGGGCAACTATTTCTCCAAGGCCGGCCGGGCGCCGTTTTCGCGACTTGTCTACCCGGTGCCGGAGCCGGGCGGGCTCGGTGTCCACCTGACGCTCGATCTTGGCGGAGGCGCTCGCTTCGGGCCTGACGTCGAATGGACGGATACGCTCGACTACCGTGTCGATCCGGCGCGCGGCGAATGCTTCTATGCTGCGATCCGCAGATACTGGCCGGGCCTCGCCGACGGCAGCCTGGAGCCGGCCTATAGCGGCATCCGGCCGAAGCTGTCCGGCCCGGGCGAAGCCAACAGCGACTTCGTCATTCAAGATGCCGCAACCCACGGCATCGAAGGCCTGGTCAATTTGTTCGGCATCGAAAGCCCCGGGCTGACCTCCAGCCTGGCCATTGCCGAGCATGTCGCGACCGTTCTTGCGCCAAGAACGCGCTGAGGTTGGTTGCTGAGACAGGATTTGGCTTTCTGTCCCGCATCGTCGGCTTCGCCTCCTTGCGGGCTCCTGATGAGAGCCAAAATCAACCGGCCACCACAGCCGAATACCGAATACCAAAACGGCCCGCCTTGGGCGGGCCGTTTTGTGAGGTTGGTTGCGGGGACAGGATTTGAACCTGTGACCTTCAGGTTATGAGCCTGACGAGCTACCGGGCTGCTCCACCCCGCGTCAACGATAGAGGTAAGTTTTCGCTTACCGGA
>NZ_JAVIIW010000077.1:0-16562 GCF_033977205.1 Mesorhizobium album
CGCAAACGGACTCATCGAATGGATCTGAGGATTGCCCCGGAGGTACATGACAATGTCGATGTGAAGCCGTTTGCAGTTGACCTTCCCCATATAAGAGTTTCGGGCGCCGGCAGGCGTACGAAAGTCCCCGAGGAAGGAACCCGCGGGCCGGCATGCTGTGAGCTATGGGGATTTCGATTTTCGGTCGTTGCCGGGAACTGGCCTGGCGGTTGGCGGCATGCACGCAGACGAAGGGTTCACTGCTCACTGGACTTGTCCTGCGCCATTGAGCGGTCTGAAACGGAATGAGCGGCCCTCTTTCGCCAAGGCTTCGGAGGGCATCCTCGCGCTGAGAAGAATTCACTGGACTTGTCCTGGGAAGCGCGCAGCGCGAAGCAGGATGGCGGAGAGAGCGTCTCTCGATTTCTTACCTATCGTGCTGAAAATATTGAGTTTTTTATGATATTTGTTACACAGTTTGTTACGCAGCCACCCGGGTGACGATGCTGCGGGTTGTGGTCGCGCCAGAAGCGACGCTCGCAAAGCAGGTGCCTCTTGAGAGTGAGCGTCGCATCACTGTTCTTGTCGAGAGACAGATCGCTTTGATCTCGTCGACGGTCTGTCACGGTTCACCCGAATAGCCTTGCAGCCTATTGAAGCAAAACATTCGACGACCGCAGCCAGAGCGCGACTCGTGAAGGGCGACCGGTCTTGGTCAATTGGTCTTCAGCGTGCCGGCTCTGTTCTCGGCAATCCATCGAGCAGCCAACACCAGCGCACCCATGCTGAAATCCTTGCCGTGCTTCGCCACCATCTCTTCCGACAATTTGGCGAGCCGTTCGAAAAATTCGTCCTTGCTCTTTGCTTCGGCTGTGAGTTCGGTTTGCATTCAATCCTCCTGTTTTGTGCGGATCGCCGCTGCTATTTGAAAAGCAATGCCGGGAAGGTGATGATTGCAGCGGTGCCGTCCACCATGCCCGCAGCCAGGTGCTGCCCGTCGCCAGACCAGGCCAGCGCGGTGATCGCGCTGCCGGAAGGTTTCACGACAAGTTCGTCGCGCGATCCGATCGGGGCGATGGTGAGACGGCCATTGGCGTAACCGGCGGCAATGATTTTCCTCTCCGGGTGCGCTGCCACCGTCTCGACAGGAACCAGCCCGGGGCGACCTGTCTCAAGCGCCCCGGAAGCCGCGTCATGAAGCGGCGGGGCGGCCATCGACCAACCGGCGATACGGAAAGCGCCCGACGCAAACAGCGCATTCGCCGGCCGGCTCCAGCACACCGTCCGGACCGGCGAGGGAAATCCGCCGACGATGGCCGATTGACCATCTGCCGGACTGGCAAGGACAAAGCCTCCGGTCTCAAGTCCACATGCCAGCCATGAGCCGTCGCCGCTCCAGCGAAGCGACGTCAGGCCTGCCGGCATGGAAAAATCGCGCAGCGGCACGGGATCGCCGTCGACCGTCCGGATCGACACTCCATTGCCGGAATCGAAGGCAAGTCGTTTCCCGTCCGGCGAGAAGGCAACTGCTTGCGTCGATGAGGACGCTGCTTGCTGCAGCTTCACCATCTCGTCGTGGGCGCGCGACAGGAAGACGTCATGTCCATTGCTGATCGCCGTCGTAGCGGTCCCGTCGTTATGAGCGATGGCGACGATCGGCCCCTCGATGTTGATAGGTGTCTCCGTGACTTCCCCGTCCGCCGCCAGGTGCAGTGCCTGGCCGGTTGTCGTACCAATGAGAAAGCCGGAGCGAAGATAGCTCGTGAGCGGCACGTCGCCATCTCCCAGCGCTGACGTGGCGATCAGCGGAGCCGGGGGCTTCTGGCGTGGTCGGATCGTAGTTTGTCCGAGGTCGCCGCTTACCCTGATCCTCGATTCCGGCGGCTCCTGATCAGCCACCGGCCCGATGGCGACGCTTCCGTCCACGGATGTGAATGCGACGGCAGAGCCATCGGCGCTGAAACATACGGCGGCAACCGCCGCCGGTCGCTGCCAGCTTCGCGCCAGCAGGTCGAACGGGCTCAGGTTTTGGGTCGTTTGCTGGTTCACGGCTCTTCTCCATCACTGCCGATCGTTGCCTTCGCAAGCGCGCGGTCGACCTCTGCGATCTCGCTCTCGATCGCCACGATGCGTCCCTCGCCCTTCATGCATGCCTCCCTCGCTGCCGCGGCGTTCTCCTCAGCGTCATGCAATTCCTGCACCAGTTGGATGCTGGCGCCGGCTCTGCCGATTTCGAGCTGCAGGCGCAGCACGTCCATTTCGATGCCGGCAAGCTTTTGATTGAGCCGCAGTGCTTCGGCCGTGAGCGCCGAGGCGTCGGCGACAAGGGCCAACCGGCGAGTTGCCAGCGCGGTGAGAGCGGCGGTCTGTCTTTTCCCCGAGCCACCCATCACTGTTCCTCCGCGGGTTTTTCGAATGCCGACAACAAGCTTCGGAGACCATCGGCCTGCGAGTGAAACTGCTTTTCGGCGGTCTCGATATGGCTCTTCAACTGGTCCCAGATGTCGACGCGGATCATCGATGTCGTGTCGCCCGTAAGCCGCTCGATCTCGTCAATGCGAAACTGGCGCGACAGCGAAACGCCGGAAAACACGAAATCTCGCAGCAGGATCGCATGGCTCTCGATGAAGAGATGGATCATCGGATGCGTCTCCGCGGTCACGCCGCGGGCGGCAAGCTCGGCCCGGATGAAGTCCTGGAAGTGGCCCTGCAGGCGGTGCTGGCTCTCGCCCATGAAACGCATGACAAAAACCAGATCGCGCGGCATCAGTCTGACGAGTTCGGCGCTCACGTCGCCCGGCTGGTTGGGCTGAGGAAGGTCTGGGCTGTCGTTGTCGCTCGGCATCGTGTTTTCCCGGCATTGCCTTCCGCCCGCATCCTGCCGTCAAATAATGTATGAAATGATCGAAATGAATAGAGGTTGATTATTTATTTATATCGCAATTGCTAACAGTATATATCGCAGTGCAAAGAATTCGGACAAATATTACATATGTAATATACAACTGTAAAATATCTTTACAGTTATTAGGATGTTGCTGGGTGGAACGGGCTTAGGTCTCGGCCCAGGCCTTGGTCAAGGGCCTCAATTTCAACTTGGCACGGCGTTTGCTTCACCATTGGCATAAGAAGCCCATCGTGCTCTGACGCGGTGCCAAAAGAACGAAGGACCGGAGGAAGCAGCAGGATACGCTTCGATACGCCCATCGCGGAATGCGATCGGCGTGTCGAAACTCCCGCAGGCCCCCGAATACCTTTGCCGCGATCCACTTGAATGGCCGGACCCTGTGTCGCGCCTGAAGGCGCAACCCTTTGTCGTGCCGTTCGCCAACTCACCGGCGGCATTTGTGTGCCGTCCCATGCCTGGATCGAGGGATCCGGGCCTCAACCTGGTGGAGGCTTATGACGATGTCGTCGTTGACACTTAACAAGATTACCTCGCAGCGCGGTATTTCCGTGGGCGAGGCGACCAAGAAGATTTCCGACCTCGGTTGGAACCCGACCTATGTCCAGGAAGCGATGACGTTTCCGACCGACTACAAGATCGCCAAGGCGCCGCGCGATCCGATGAAGCAGGTGCTGCGCTCCTATTTCCCCATGCAGGAGGAAAAGGACAATCGCGTCTACGGTGCGCTCGATGCCGCCCTTCGCGGCGATATGTTCCGCAATGTCGAGCCGCGCTGGGTGGAGTGGATGAAGCTCTTCCTCGCCATCATTCCCTTCCCGGAAATTTCCGCCGCCCGCTCGATGGCGATGGTGGCGCGGCTGGCGCCTGGCGAGGACCTCAGGACCGGCTTCACCATGCAGATGGTCGACGAGTTCCGCCACTCGACCATCCAGATGAACCTGAAGAAGTGGTACATGGAGAACTACATCGACCCGGCAGGGTTCGATATCACCGAGGAAGCCTTCGGCAAGTGCTACGCGACCACGATCGGCCGCCAGTTCGGCGAAGGCTTCATCACCGGCGACACGATGACGGCTGCCTGCATGTACCTGACCGTCGTCGCCGAGACCGCGTTCACCAACACGCTTTTCGTCGCCATGCCCTCGGAAGCCGCGCGCAACGGTGACTACGCGCTGCCGACCGTGTTCCTGTCGGTGCAGTCGGACGAGAGCCGCCACATCGGCAACGGCCACTCGCTGCTGATGGCCGCCCTGAAGGAGCCGGAGAACCACCTGCTCTTGGAGCGCGACCTGCGCTATGCTTTCTGGCAGAACCACGCCATCGTCGACGCCGCCATCGGCACCTTCATCGAATACGGCACCACCAACCGCGACAAGAACAAGGAATCCTACGCGGAGATGTGGCACCGCTGGATCTACGAAGACTATTATCGCACCTATATGCTGCCGCTCGAGAAGTACGGCATCAAGGTCCATCACGACGACGTCCAGGCCGCCTGGGAGCGCATCACCAAGAAGAACTACGTCCACAAGGTCGGCCAGTTCTTCGCCGTCGGCTGGCCGGTCAACTTTTGGCGCATCGAGGCGCAGACCGACAAGGACTTCGAGTGGTTCGAGCACAAATATCCGGGCTGGTACGCCGAGTTCGGCGACTTCTGGAAATGGTACGCCAAGCTCAGCCATAAGGGCGAGAAGGTGCTGCTGTTCAACAGCGATGTCGGCTACGTCTATCCGCACCGCTGCTGGTCCTGCCTGGTGCCTTGCCTGATCCGCGAGGACATGGTGGTCGACGAGATCGACGGGCAGCTGCACACCTTCGCCCATGAGCTCGACCGCTGGACCGCCGTCGAAGCCTTCGCCGACGAGTATCAGGGCCGTCCGACGCCCGCGATGGGCCGCTTCAGCGGCAAGCGCGAATGGGAGACGCTCTATGACGGCTGGGATCTCGCCGACGCGATCAAGGATCTCAACTTCGTCCGTTCCGACGGCAAGACGCTGATCCCGCAGCCGCATCTGCGCTTCGGCGCCGACGAGCAGTGGACGCTCGACGACGTGCGCGGCAACGTCCTCGGATCGCCGCTTAAGGCGCTTCGCGGCATGTCGCCGGCGGACCGCGAGAAGCACCTGGCCGAGTATCGGGCGGGCTTCACCATCACGCCGTTCAACTGACCATCCGTGCGCGGGGGGCCGGGTCCCCGACCCCCCGCTCCATCCAGAGGAAGGCCACTTCCCGCCCGCAAGGGCGGGGAACGGAGAGGAATTGGGAGGTTATCGATGACTGGTGCTCACACGGTGCGCCTGGAGCCGGTCGGCGTCGAGTTCGAGGTCGAAAACGGCGAAACGGTCCTGAACGCGGCATTCCGCCAGGGTATCGCGCTGCCGCATGGCTGCAAGGAAGGGCAATGCTCGGCTTGCAAATGCGTGCTGCTCGAAGGCGAAGTCGACATGCTGAAATACTCGACCTTCGCGCTCAACGACATGGAAAAGGAGAGCGGCCACGTCCTGTTGTGCCGGTCGATCGCCTATTCCGACATGCAGGTCGAGCTCCTCAACTACGACGAGGAGGTTCTGGCGAAATCGATCGCGGTGAAGACGTTCAAGGGCCGCATCTCGAAGTTCGAGCATCTGACCCACGACATCCGCGGCATCGAGATCGAACTCGGCTCGCCGATAAAATTCTGGGCTGGGCAATATGTCGACATCACAGTCACCACGCAAAAAGGGGAGACGATTACGCGCTCGTTCTCCATGGCAAATACGCCGGACCAAACCCAAAAGCTCTCCTTCATCATCAAGAAGTATCCCGAAGGAAAATTCTCCGGAGAACTCGATTCCGGAGGCATCCGTGTCGGAGCCGAGGTCACCGTCGTCGGACCCTATGGAACCTGTTTCCGACGGGAAGAGCGGCAAGGTCCCCTGATCCTGGTCGGCGCCGGATCCGGCATGTCGCCGGTCTGGTCGATCCTCAACGATCACCTGAAGAG
Organism: Mesorhizobium album; assembly: GCF_033977205.1. Lineage (NCBI taxonomy): Bacteria > Pseudomonadati > Pseudomonadota > Alphaproteobacteria > Hyphomicrobiales > Phyllobacteriaceae > Mesorhizobium > Mesorhizobium album. Next base: position 5,871 of record NZ_JAVIIW010000077.1, read on the forward strand.
CGGCGAAAAGCGGGACATCTATTTCTTCTATGGCGCACGCACGCCCAGCGACCTGTTCTATCTCGACAGGATCGCCGAGCTCGCCGGCCGGCACCCGGAGTTGAACTTCATCCCCGTTCTTTCGCACGTCAACGGCGAGGCCTGGGATGGCGAGCGCGGCTTCGTGCACCAGAGCGTCGACGCCAAGCTCAAGCAGCTTGCGGTCGACGGACAGGGCGACGTCTATGCCTGCGGTCCGCCGCCGATGATCGACGCGCTGCAGCCCGTCCTGTTCATGAACGGCTTCGAGACCGAACGCATCTTCTTCGACAGGTTCACCACATCGTCCAACGCCGCCCCGGCCCATTGAGGCGGGTCGGAGCCGACGACTTTAGAGCAACTGCAACAAAGGGAGTGAAGACAATGGTAGCAACGTCGAGTTCAGTAGGATCGGGAGCCGCGGGAGCCGCGGTGTTCGCCGATTCGGACAGCCGCAGGTACCGGTATTTCGATCCGAAAGGTCAGCGCGCCACCCACTACGAGGATGTCACGGTCGACGTGCAGCCCGATCCCGAGCGCTACCTGATCCAGGACTGGATCATCAACTTCCCGGACGGCAAAGGCGCCTACGTCAAGGACAACACGGCTGCCAAGAGCTCGAACTGGCACGCGTTCCGCGCTCCCGACCAGGAATGGGAACGCACGCATTACCAGCGCCAGTCGAAGATCGAGACGATGGTTCAAAGCGTCATCACCAACGCCCGCCGGGCCGGCGCTCCGAAGACGTTCGACAAGGTCTGGGCCAAGCTCCTGCAGGCGCATCTCGGGGCGTGGAAGCATGCCGAGTTTGGCCTGGGCACGTCGCTCATGCAGGCGCAGCGCTACGGCTACACGCAGATGATCAACAATGCGACGCTGACCAACTCCTCCTACAAGCTGAGGCTCGCCCAGGACATCACGCTCTATCTGGCCGAGATCGGCATGGACATCGCCGGCTGGGACGACGAGCTCGGCAAGAAGCATTGGCTCGAGGACGGCGTGTGGCAGGGCACCCGCGAGGCGGTCGAGACCATCATGGGCACGGCCGACTATCTCGAGCAGTACTTCGCCATCAACATCGTGTTCGAGCCGCTGGTCGGCGAATTGTTCCGCTCCGGCTTCCTCATGCAGGCGGCTGCGGCCAACCACGATTTCATCACGCCGCCGGTGATTTCGGCGGCTGAAGCCGACTACGAGCGCAATCTCGCCAACACCATCGACCTGATCTACCTGCTCGCCCACGACGAGAAGCATGGAGCGGCGAACAGGAAGCTGTTCCAGGGCTGGGTGAACAAGCACGGCGCGCTCGCCGACAAGGCAGCCACCGGCCTGCAGCCGATCTGGTCGATGCCGCATTCCAAGCCGGTTTCCTTCACCGACGTTCGCGCCCAATCCGAGGAACGGATCGGCCGGATCCTCGGCGAACTCGGCCTCAAGCGCTGAACAGGGAGAGAAGATCATGTCAGTAGCAGCACGCGACGCCTCGCAGTCCAACATCTTCAAGTCGATGAAGGACATCACCTTCGAGCAGACGATTTCGCACCAGTGCGGCGTCACCATGAACGACTCGGTCGAGGCCCGCGCCATCGCCGAATTCATGGGCAAGAAACCGGGGGTCATCGTCACCTATCAGCCGGCCATGATCCGCATCGACGTCAACGGCAAGCTGATCTTCAAGATGGACGAGATCAGCGAATATCTCGGCCGCGACATGACCGCGGAGATCTTCGAGGTCAACACCTCCACCCACTACGGCCGCATGGTGCGCATCGACGACAACACCGTGATCCTGTTCGGCAACATGGACGAGGTCTTCGAGTACATCTGAGAAAGCCGGGCGCGCCGCCTTGGCGCGGCGCGCCGGCCCCCATCAACACGACGCCCCATCAACAAGGCGACTGCGGAGGCAAGAAAATGTATAGGACACCTGAAGGCAAGGACATCTTCGTGGTCGACGGCCACACCCATTTCTGGGACGGCAGCCCGGAAAACCAGAAGAACATCCACGGCAAGCAGTTCATCGACTGCTTCTATGCCTATCACACCGGGCTCAGCCCGAAAGAGCAGCTCTGGGAGAAGGGCAAGTTCGAAAAATACAGCGCCGACGATCTCTACCGCGATCTGTTCATCGACGGTCCCGACGACGTGGCGATCGTCCAGTCGACCTACCTGAAGGATTTCTACAAGAACGGCTTCAACACGATCGAGCGCAACGCGGAGGTGGCCAAACGCTATCCGGAGCGCTTCATCGTCAACGGCGCCTTCGATCCGCGCGATGGCGAGAAAGCGCTGGAATACATCCATTTCATGAAGGAGACCTATGACATCAAGGGCGTGAAGATGTACACGGCCGAGTGGAATGGCGCCTCCAAGGGCTGGAGGCTCACCGATCCTGATGCCTACAGGTGCTTCGAGCTGTGCGACAAGCTCGGCATCAGGAACATCCACGTCCACAAGGGTCCGACGATCATCCCGCTCAGCAAGGATGCCTTCGACGTGCATGATGTCGACCATGCGGCGACGGATTTCCAGGGCCTCAACTGGATCGTCGAGCATTGCGGGCTGCCGCGCCTCGACGATTTCTGCTGGATCGCGACGCAGGAAACCAACGTCTATGGCGGCCTGGCGGTGGCGCTTCCCTTCATCCACTCGCGCCCGCGCTACTTTGCCGAAGTCATTGCCGAGCTGCTGTTCTGGATCGGACCGGAGAAGATCCTGTTCGGCTCCGACTACGCGATCTGGACGCCGCGCTGGCTGGTCGAGCGCTTCTGGGCCTTCGAGCTGCCGGAAGACATCAGGAAGGAGCGGGGCGTCGATCTCAGCCTTGAGACCAAGGAGAAGATCCTCGGCCTGAACGCCGCGCGCCTCTACAACATCGACATCGAAGCCAAGAAGAAGGCGCTCGCAAGCTCGCCCTTCAGCATCGCGGCGGAGTAGGGGCCATGGCAACCGCCAGCGTTTCCGGCAGCCGCGAGAAGGAGCTCTGGCGGCGCCTTGGTGAGGTCAACGACCCGGAACTCGACGAACCCATCACCGAGATGGGCTTCGTCGAGCGGGCCGAGGTGAAGGGTGACGGCAGCGTGGAGGTCGATTTCCGCCTGCCGACCTACTGGTGCTCGCCCAACTTCGCCTTCCTCATGCTCGACGGTGTGCGTAGTGCGCTCGACCGGCTCTCCTGGTCACCGGCCTATGGCGTCAAACTGCACGACCATATGTTCGCCGACGAGGTCAATCGCGGCATCGAGGCCGGCAAGACATTCGGCGACATATTCGCTGGGCTGGCCGCGGATACGGATCTCGGCGCCGTGCGTGAAACCTTCAGGATGAAGGCATTCAAACGGCGCCAGGAAGCGGTTTTGCGCGGCCTGCGGCAACACGGCCTGACGGACCGGGAAATCGTCGGAATGGACCTGCCGGCCTACGACGTCGCGCGGTTCGAACCGGGCGAAGCCGCCAAACAGAAGCCCAGGTACAGGGCAGCTCTGCTTGAGCGCTTTCCCGACCGCAGGGCGGATGGTCCTGTCTTCGTGACATGGGAAGGGCGGCACATACCGGCCGATGCGCTCGGCGCCTATCTCGCCGAACTGCGTGCCGTGCGCATCAACATGGAGTTCAACGGCGCGCTTTGCCGTGGGCTCAAGCAGGCAAGATACAAGGAACTGGACGTGGTCGACGGCGAACCGACGCTGGTCGATTTCATCATGGACCGCGTGCCGGCGCGAAGCGCGCCGGTCACCTAAGCAGAAACGAAAGCAACGGCCTCCCTCGCACGAGGCCCCTAACCAACAACCCGCCCGTAAGGCGGAAGGAGGAATCATGCCCAAAATAATGCTGCACAATTCAGAGGCCCGTCGTGCTCTTGCCCGAGGCGTCTTCAGGCTGGCGACGGCCGTCGAGCCGACGCTCGGGCCCAAAGGCATGAATGCCATGATCGACCGGCCGATCGGCACGCCGATGGTGACGCGCGACGGCGTCAGCATCGCGTCGGAGATCGAACTCCACGATCGCTTCGAGAACATGGGCGCGCAGGTGGTCCGCGAAGTGTCGATGCAGACGAACGAAGTGGCGGGCGACGGCACGACGACTGCCATCGTGCTGGCAAACGCGCTGATCCAGGGCGGTATCGAAGCGAATGAGCGCGGCGCCAAGTCGGTTGATCTTTGCAAGGGCATCAACCTTGCCGTGGCCAAGGTGGTAGCTGCCCTCAAGGCCTCGGCCAAACCCGCAAAGGGCAACGGCATCCTGGCCGCGGTCGCCAACATCGCAGCGACCGATGCCGGGCTTGGCGCGCTGGTGGCCGAAGCCCATCAGCGCGTCGGGGCGGAAGGTGTTATCACCACCGACTTCAGCGTCACCACCGAGACCACCCTCGACGTGGTCGAGGGCATGTCCTTCGACCGCGGCTACCTCTCGCATCACATGGTTACCGACCAGGAGAAGATGGAGGCCGTCCTGGAGCGGCCGTACATCCTGATGACCGATCTCAAGATCAAGGAACCGAAGGCGCTCGAGACCGCGCGCCGCATCGCCGACGAGGCCGGGCGGCCGCTGTTGATCGTGTCCGAGGAAGTGTCGCCCGAAGTCGTGGTCACGCTGCTCGGCAAGCAGGGGCCTGGTAAATACCTCGTCGTCCATCCGCCGGAATACGGCCATTGGCGCAAGGCAATGATGGAGGATCTGGCGATCATCACCGGCGGCAAGGTGATCGCCCGCGATCTCGGCGGCCGGCTTGAGGACGTCACCGCTGAAGATCTCGGAACCGCCGACCGGGTAAAGACCAGCTCGTCCTACACCTCGATCATCCGCGGCGGCGGCGACCATGACGCGATCGCCTCGCGGCGCGCCCAGGTGCAGCGGCAGTATGAAGCCGCGCCGCCGAACATCGAGCAGGACAAGCTGCGCGAGCGCCTGGCCAAGCTCTCTGGCGGCACCGCCATCCTCTATGCCGGCGGCGTCACGCCGGTCGAGCAGAAGCGGACCATCCAGCTGATCGAGGATTCGCTGAATGCGGTGCGCGCGGCTTCCGAGGAGGGCGTGGTCGCTGGCGGCGGTTCCGCGCTTGCCCAGATCGCGCCGCTGCTCGACAAGGTGGCGACCGGTGTCGAGGGCGACGTCGCCGAAGGCGTGCGCCTGGTCCGCTCGGTGCTGACACGGCCACTATGGCGCATCGCCGCCAATGCTGGCGCCGATCCCGAGGCCGTGGTGGCCGAAGTGACGCGTATCAACGGTGGCTACGGCTACAACGCATCCGCCGGCAATTACCAGAACATGTTCGAAGCCGGGATCATCGACCCTGTTCGCGTCACCTATACGGCGCTCGCCAATGCGGCTTCGGTCGCGACGCTGATCCTGACCACCGAAACGCTGATCGGCGATCTGGCCGAGGATGAGGATCCGACGGCTGGAGCGGCTCGTGGCGGCGGCTCTGAAAAGCTCGGTCGCGCCTGAGCAATCCGAACAATCCCACGCTTGAAAGGATACGACGATGAAAGCTGCCAGACTGTACGAATACGATCCGCATATGAATGTCCAGCTGAAGATCGAGGAGGTCAAGGCGCCAACGATCACCGCCCCCGACGAGGTGATCGTGCGGGTCGGCGCCGCCGGCCTCTGCCGCACCGACCTGCACATCATCGAAGGCGTATGGAAGCCGACAATGGACCCCGAGGGCACGCTGCTGCCTTACATCATGGGTCATGAGAATGCCGGCTGGGTCGAGGAGGTCGGCAGCGGCGTCAGGTCGGTCAAGCGCGGCGATGCCGTGATCTGCCATCCGTTCCGCTCCTGCGGCATATGCCTCAACTGCCGGCACGGCGAGGATATGTACTGCGATAACGGACAGTTCCCAGGCCTGGGCATGAATGGCGGCTTCGCTGAATACTTCATCACCAGCGAGCGCTCGCTGATCAAGCTGAATGCCAATGTCACGCCAATCGAAGTGGCGCCGCTGGCCGATGCCGGCATCACCGCCTACCGGGCAGCCAAACGAGCGGCGAAGCTTTTACGGCCGGGCAGTTACTGCGTCCTGCTCGGCATCGGTGGCCTCGGCCACATCGCGCTGCAATCGCTGCATGCGATTTCGGGTTGCCGGATCATCGCAGTCGATCGCGAGCCGGCGGCGCGCGTACTGGCCAAGGATCTTGGCGCCGATTTCGTCCTCGACGGCGGGCAGAACGTGGTCGAGGAGGTGAAGGCGATCACCGGCGGCGGCGCCCACGTGGTCATCGATTTCGTCGGCGAGCTCGGCGTCGAGAACATCTGCTGGAAGATGGTGCGCAAGGGCGGCCAGTTGTTCGTCGTCGGCTATGGCGGCTCGGTCAACGTGCCGACCGCGCACCTGGTCATCGAGGAGATCAACATCGGCGGCAGCCTGGTCGGCAATTTCACCGAGCTTGTCGAGCTGATGGAGCTCAACGCCGACGGCAAGGTGAAGATGCATTACACCGAGTACAACCTCGCCAGCATCAACACCGCCCTCGACGACTTCAAGAACCGGCGGTTCACCGGCCGCGGCGTCATTGTTCCCTGAAAAACCTCTGGGCCGAATGCCGTGCGGAAAAGGTGCGGTCCTGTAGTCCAGACAGTCGCAATATGGAGAGGAAAAAATGAACAAGTACATCTGTGAATTCGTCGGAACCTTCGCGCTGGTCTTCTTCGGCTGCGCGACCGTTCTGTTCATGCGTTCCGAGGTTGGACTGCTCGGCGTCGCAATGGCCTTCGGCCTGTCGGTGATTGCGATGGCCTATTCGATCGGACCGATCTCGGGCGCGCATCTCAATCCGGCGGTGAGCCTGGGCGTTTTTGTATCCGGTCGGATGAAATCCGGCGATTTGATTGGCTATGTCGTTGCGCAATGTGTGGGGGCGATCGTTGCATCTGCGGTCCTCTACGTGATCGTGGAAGGGAAGGGCGGCGGCTACGACGTCGCCGCGAACGGTTTTGCCCAGAACGGCTGGTCGGCCTATTCGGCGACTTCGGCGTTCCTGTTCGAAGCAGTCGCCACCTTCCTGTTTCTGGTTGTCATCCTTCGTGCGACTGCCGAAGGCGGCGCCGGGCCCCTGGCAGGCCTTGCGATCGGGCTCACGCTGGTCATGATTCACCTCGCCGGCATCGCTGTTTCCGGGTCGTCGGTCAATCCGGCTCGCTCGCTGGGCCCAGCCCTGTTCGCCGGTGGGGCGGCGCTGTCGCAACTCTGGCTGTATATCGTCGCGCCTTGCCTCGGTGCCGCCGCGGCCGGACTGGCGCTGCGCGTTGGCGTGATCGGCTCCGGCGAACCGGCTCCGCAGCCTGCCTGATCGGCGGTCGATCCGCCGCTTTCTGTTGGCTGAATCCCCGAAACCCGTGGCGAATGCCACGGGTTTCTTTTTTGCGCTGCTCAGACGAACCCGCGCCGGATGCCGTATTGCTCAAGTTTGCGGTAGAGCGTTGGCCGCGAAATGCCCAGTCTCTGGGCGACCTTGCTCAGATTGCCGTTCTCCGCAGCAAGCGCGTTCCTGATCGCCTGGCGCTCGCCATCCTCGAATGTGCACACCGGCGCCTCGAGCATGGCCGCGGGATTGTCGTTGTGCGAGGTCGAGCTGTTGCGATTGGCGACGGTGATTTCCCACGGGAGATCCTGGAGGCCGATGGTGCCGTTGCTCGCCAGGATATGCAGGCGCTCCATCAGGTTCTTCAGCTCGCGCACGTTGCCTGGCCAGCGATAGGCAAGCAGCGCGTCGAGTGCGTCGTTTGAAAATTCCAGCGGGTCGTTGCCGGTCTTGCCAGCAATCTGGCGATTGAAATGCTCGACCAGCAACAGCACGTCCTCGCCACGCTCGCGTAGAGCGGGGACGCGTATCGAGACGGCGCCGATGCGGTAATAGAGGTCGCTGCGGAAGCGCCCGGCCGCGACTTCCTGCTTGAGATCGCGATTGGTCGAGGCGACCAGCCGGACGTCCACCGGCCGCCCCCTGCTGTCGCCGATGCGGTGAACGACACGCTCTTCCAGCACGCGCAACAGGAACGGCTGGATCTCGAGCGGCAACTCACCGATTTCGTCGAGGCTGAGCACGCCGCCATTGGCCTGCTCGAAAACGCCCGCCTTGCCTTCACGCGAGGCGCCGGTAAAGGCGCCAGCCACGTGGCCGAACAGCTCGCTGCCGAACAGCTCCTTGGTGATGGCGCCGCAATTCAACGCGACGAACGGGTCGTTGTCCGTACGCCGACTGCCGGCATGGACAAGCCGCGCGAACAGTTCCTTGCCGACGCCGGTTTCGCCTTCTATCAGCAGCGATGTCACGCCCCTCGACCGAGCCACGCGGGAGGCGACATCGATGGCGGCCAGCAGCTTCTCGCTCTCGCCGACGATCATCGACGTTGCTGCCTGCAACGGGTTGTTTGTCTCCCGGCTGATCACCGCCACACCCGAAACCACCGGCGCGGCGGGGAACACCAGAGCCGCGCCGCTGAGATTCCCGTCCAGTTTCAGTGGCGTAATGTGGCAGGACCGCAGATGCGCCGGGAGTGCCTTGGCCAGATCGCTGTCCGAGCCGGACGCCGGCAGGTTCATGAGCCAACGACCGCGACCCGGCTCGATCGGCCCATCCGTCATCTCGGTGGTCTCGCCATTGGGCACGTTGTTGCAGAAGATCGCTCGGCCACGGTGATCGACGATCACCAGACCGTCCTTGCCGCGATAACCGGGCGCCGACGAAATGAAGGCTTCGAGCAAGCGGGTGCGCTGTTCCTGCTGCTGCTCGGCCAATGCCTTTTCAATCTGCCTGGCAGTGGCGGCGACAAGTGCGGTGTTGTGGGGCCGGAAGATCGGCGAATAGCCTGACAGGTCAACCACACCGATGATCTTTCCATCCAACGGGTCGCGGATCGGCGCGCCGGCGCAGGTCCAGCCTTTGATGCCAGCGCAGAAATGCTCGGCCGCGTGGACGAAGATCGGTTCGCCGGTCCAGAGCGCGGTGCCGATCCCGTTGGTCCCGACAGCGCCCTCATTCCATTTGCCGCCGATGGCTAGATGAATGTCCATACCATCATGCAGGGTCTTCTTGTCGCCGATGGCTTCGATCAGCACGCCGTCGCTGTCGGCGAGCACCAGCATCGCTCCGGTCCCTTCCAGCAACGGGCCAAGGGAGGCAAATGGTCTCCGCGCCGCCGCAAGCAGCTCTGCGTTGGCGCGCGTGAGATATTCGATCTCGTCGCGATTGCTGTTGAGGGGCGCCTCGACGCCCTGCGCGTTGATGCCGCCAGTGGCGCTGCGATACCAGGAATCGTGGATCAGCGAGCGGACCTGGACCGGATCGCGCGCGCATTTCGGCGCGTCGGACAGAAAGTTTTCCCAGGCACGCATGGTGGCGCGCTCGTCATAGTCGGCGGTGTCCAATACCAGGTGTCTGGCGCCCATCGGCGCGCGCGCAGGAAGAGCACCGGTCTTCATCTGGTTGGTATCGATCCCGCGTTTCATTCAGTCATCACAGAACCTTTGGGGGCACGGTATTTCTGTATGCTGTCGGGCTAGGCGATGCCGAGTTTCACTCCGATGTCGACGGCAAGCTGTTCTTCGTTGTAGGTGGCGGTGAGCTGGGATCCGTCCAGGCTGGCAAGCGCCTGTGCGACGGTTTCATCGACTGGCGAGAAGAAGCCATTCTGTTTCGTTGCCAGGACAAAGACCTGTGCGCCGCCTCGGTTCCGGATATCGCCGATGTGGTGGAGTTGGCGGCCAGTATTGCGGTCCACCGAGACTACCCGGCCATTGATGCTGACGCGGATGGATGGGTCCGCCTCGGCGGCGACTGGCGAGCCACCGCCAACATGGATGATCAGTCCTTCGGCTTTCGGTTTCTGGCGCGGTTTCCTGGACGTCGAATAACCGCCGCCGCTGATCTGGTCGGCAAGGCGCACAATCGTCGAGCGGTTCTGTTCGATCAGTCGCTTGACCTGAACGTCCTCGCGCCTCGGGTCATCCCGCTTGGAGATGATTTCGACCATGAATCCTCCCAGATCCACCCCGCCGCTTCGTGTCGGGGTCGCGTCTTCTTTTCTGACCCTACACGACCTCGGTGAGGTTCGCCATTCGTTCGTTGGCTAGCACAAAAAATTGTGCAGCTGGTAGCAGGTGGCTGCTACAGACCTCTGCTGACGAACTGATCGACCTCAGAACCAAGGTGCGAATGGCCGCTTCAAGTCATGGTCACGACAGCGCCCCAGCCAACCCGAATGTCAGCTTTTTGATTTTTCGCTCCCAAAAGTTGCCGGACTGCTCTCATGATGTAGTGGTACGGCCCGGCGCCTCTCGACCGCTATCGAGGCCGCATGGGGCGGTTTGCTATGGCTCAGATCGGCACCTTCACCCGCGACGAGAACGGTGCCGGCACGATCAAGACCCTCACCCTCAACGTTAAGGCCACCATCAAGTCCTGCGACCGCGACAACGACAAGGCGCCCGACTACCGAGTCACCGCCAACGGCGTCGATTATGCGTAGCGTGGGATTATGCGGAGTCGCGTGCTGGAGGGTCCGGTTTTCCGGGCTTTCGTCGTTGTTTTCGCTCCGCATAATAACGGGCTGATGTGCGCGGCGCCCCGTTGTGGTGTGAGGCGCCGCGATGTCGGTCAGCGTGACCAGATCAGCGCATACTTGCCATCGTCGCCTTCGAAGAGGTTGGCGTAGATGGGTGCGCTGAAG
>NZ_JAVIIW010000078.1:0-15289 GCF_033977205.1 Mesorhizobium album
GGGCCACTGGACCGCAGTTGACGGCTCGGCAATTGCCCAGCCCGGCTCGTCACGCAGATCATCGCAGATCTATGCCGGGCTTGATGACATCGTCGACTTGCAGGACGATGCCGGCTCCGCGCCGCGGTCGGACGCTGCCAGGTCGAGATCGATTGCCGGGCCATCGTCGAGCGTGCCTGGCGAAGGTTCGGCGGCGTCGAGCGCTGCACATGGCAGGCACCCGGAGCTCGGGCCACAGCTTGGCTCGCGGGAGCAGGCCGATTTGGGGGTAAGGCCTGCCGCCTCGCAGGAAAGTTACGATCAGTCGCAGCTTTGGCAGGAGGTGGACCAAGCTGGGCGGCGGGAATCTGCCGGCTCCGACTCGAATTGGTCGCCGCAGATTCCGTCTGATTTTGACGCGACTACGTGGCCAACGCCGAAATCCACGTCAGCTCGCTCGTCAGACATCTACCGCGGTCTTGATTCCTTGGTCGATTTGCCGTCCACACCGGCTGAGCTGCGTGATGATGCTCACTCTACGCCATTTCCAGGTACAGCCTCCGACGCTCAGGTTGAGGCGCTCGATCCGCAAGCCTCGTCCCACGACCGCAGCGGGCTGGCACTAGGCGCCACGGAATGGCTGAACGATGAGCATATCCAGAGGGATTACGAACTTCTGGCGCAGGAGCTGCAGAGGGAAAATCCAGATCTCGCCGCCCGAACGCGGCTCATCGACCCGCTGATAGCCCACTACCATCTGCGCCTGGGCTCCGACAATGCCGCGCTCAGGGCTTTCCAGCGCATCGTCTATGATCGCAATGGCAACGACATTGCCGACTTCATGTTCCTGCCTGTCAACGATGCCAGCGCTACCGATCCTGACCGCCGCGGCAGCCACTGGTCGCTGCTTATGGTTGATCGACGCGAGCGGGAAAGGCCGGTTGCCTATCATTACGACTCCGCCGGGCGGCTCAACGACCAGCCCGCGGCACAGCTCGCACGACGGCTGGGAGCCCACCTGGAGCCGGCCCGCATAACCCAGCAGCAGAACGGCTATGATTGCGGTGCCTTTGTGCTTGACGGCACCAGGGCGCTGGTCGGACGACTGGGGCAAAGGCGGCAGCCAGCCAGGCTGCACCTCGACAACCTCGTCATCGATCGGCAGGCACTCCAACGCCGGCTCGGGTCATAGGGCTGGCACAGGAGTCGCGCTGCCCATCAGCCAAGCCCCCGATCAGGCCCGAGCCGAGCCAAAGGCCAAACCAATAAACATCGCCTGTCACACGTCCTCTATAAGCCGTCGGCAGCCGTCACCACGCGCTTATCGGGGAGGCGTATTACCTGAAGATTTCGAAATCCGCCTTTTCCGCTTCAAATGAAGCAATCGGCAATTTTTTGCGGCGTCAACGCGCTCCGCGTCCATGCCTGCGCCCGAGCGCCGGCTCAATGGCCGGGCTGTCAGGCTCCAGAAGCGGCCAGATGCCAGGCAGGGAAAAGCTGCTGCGTGTCAATGACGAGCCGCTCTACCAGGCGACCGGCGAAACTGGCTTCAAGCGCAAAGGGGGTCACGCGGCGAGGCGACTGTCGGCGGAACTCGCCTTCACAGCAGTCCTGCTTCCGCCCTAGGCGAAGATCCCGGCGCACAGCCTGCAAGGCATGATAAGGATTTCGCCCTGGTTGAAAGCCGCAATTGCAATCGAGGAAATCGTCTTCGAACACACTACAGCCACGTGCTGACCATCCGCGCGCGACAGCTACAGGCTCCGCGCCAAGCGATCGTTGTCCGACCTGACAAGACATGGAGCATTCGTCCAATCTCGCACGAAATCCCTATCGAACGCCGCGCGTTCAATAAGCTCTCCGAATCGCAGGATCCAATAGGTGCTGTCCGACAACGGGGATGACGATCCCGAGGTTACCGCGAAGGCGACTGACTCGGACCGCCTCGGGCAACATGGCCCTTCAACCGATCAGCGATCTCATCGAGTGCTTCGTCCCAAGAAACCTGCACCCACTGCGGATCTGGGATCACTCTTCGACGTCGTGCGCCGGAGCGGCGCCTAAGACGCCTTGAATTGTGGACGATTTCCGGCGCCGATCGGCCCTTGAGGCAAACTGCCTTGCCGGTCGGATGATCAGGATTTGGCACCGCCTTTTTGAGCCAGTCGTTTTCGACGACGTTGATGGTGCCACACCGTGACTTACACAGCGTACAAAAACCGACTTTTTCTTCTATCATGGTAGGCGGGTCTCCGAACGTCGTGCGATGGTCGCTACCAAGACGCGAGCAGGGCGAAAACGCGGCTTCACGACTATCGCGTAGCGACCGACAGTCCGATCTATCCCAGCACAAAAATCCCCATCTGAACCGTCGAGGCGGCGGGGATGGACGGCTGTTATTGCCACTGATCTTGGATTGTCCGGGCATTGGGCGGCAAAGCCGGAAGATTCCAAGTCGGTCGGCTCGGCCAATTTCACCGGGCAGGACCGGGGGGTCGGTTCCCTCAGATCACGTTCGGACGAAGGCCTATACATTTCGTAATTTGTCATCGCCGGACAATTCACGATAGGGCTCGCTTGCGGCTCGCGTCGCCATCCGAATCGGACCAACTCTATCTCCTCCCGCCGGATGGACGGCTCGAGCCGCCCCTGCCCCGTGCACACGTCGCTGCAGTTGGCGGAAGCGAAGCTACTCAGCCCGGCGGCAGCTGTCGCGCCTGCGCGATTGCCGGAGACCGCCAAGCTAGGTCGGCCCGCCATCTGGTGCACATTCGCAGACGTTTGAGACCGCATCCAGAGCCTGTCCGGCGATGTGTCCATACATTTGCACAGCCCACTGGGAACCTCGGCCCGCACCAGGAAGGAGGGCCCCTTCGGACCAGGAAAATCGGCAGATTCGCTAAACGCTATCTGACTCGCCGGGACCCGCGGTTCCCGATTTGGTCACAGCTGATCGGCTGCTGTCCAGTTCACCCACGCCGCAGGATTCGAGGCGTTTGCGCTCGGCCGCCAAGTGTTGCCTAGCGAGACTTAATTCAGCCGTCATGATGCGGCTGCAGGCTAAGGCACGGCTGATCCCGCCGGTTGGCCCGCGTTCCCGTGTAACTCCTGTGCCCGGCTTACGACCGAGCTCTTTTTTATACAGGCAGTTTCGACCGGATCGAACAGATGGGCCTTCAGGATTGCATCGGCAGCGTGCGGCGTCGAGCGCGATATCCAAAAGGCCTTTCCGTGGTGTGAATCGAGAGAATGCCAATCACGCCTTTGGAATCCTCGACTGTCGAAGCGTGAAATTCGCTCGGCACGAAAGGCAATGCCTTCTTCGTCTGGCGCATCGCTCGCCTGTATCCATAGCGCAACAATCGCGCAACCCGACACCATGGTAAAGCGGACCTAGACGTCATGTTCCGAGGCGGAGATCGGTGGCCCGCCCTTTCGTGCGATTAAAGGACGAGGGTTGCTCGGATGGGCCGAGCCGATCCTCACGCACGGAGGGCGAGCCATGGGAGAGTATAGCGAAGCATTTGTTGCGTTTGATGTAGCCAAGAAGAAGCACGCGGTTGCGATTGCGGAGGGCGGTCGCACTGGCGAGGTCCGGTTTGTCGGCGAGGTCGAGAATAGTCCGGCGGCGATCGAGCGGACGATCAAGAGGCTGGGAAAGAAGTATGATCGACTGCACGTCTGCTTCGAGGCCGGGCCGACCGGTTATGGGTTGTGCCGGCAGGTCCGCGATCTTGGACACGATTGCATGGTGGTTGCGCCGGCTCTGATCCCGAAGCGGCCGGGCGAGCATGTGAAGACCAACCGGCGGGACGCGGTCACGCTCGCGCGGCTGCATCGGGCGGGCGAGCTGACCGGGGTCTGGGTGCCGGACGTGGTCCACGAGGCTGTCCGCGATCTGGTCCGAGCCCGGGAAGCCGCAGCCGACGACCTGCGCCGCAAACGCCAGCAGCTACTTTCCTTCCTCCTGCGCCATGGGCGGATCTACGAGAACGGCGGCCATTGGACATTGGCGCACCGGCGCTGGCTTGCCCGCCAGAGCTTCGAGCATACCGCGCAGCAGATCGTGTTCCAGGAGAAGATCGACGCGATCGAGGACGCGGCTCAGCGACTACATCGCCTGGACGAGCAGTTGCGCGCTGTCGTGCCAACCTGGTCCATGGCGCGGGTCGTCGAGGCCTATCAGGCCATGCGTGGCGCCTCGTTCCTGGTCGCAGTGATCTTCGCGGCCGAGATTGGGGATGTGCGTCGCTTCGATACGCCGCCGCAGTTGATGGCCCTTCTCGGCCTTGTCCCGGGGGAGCGCTCGACCGGTGACACGGTTCGCCGGTCGAGCCTTACGCTCGCCGGCTATCGACGCGCCCGTCGCGCCCTGGTCGAAGCGGCATGGACTTACCGCTACCCCGCCAGGGTCAGCGAGGCCCTGAGGGTGCGGCTCGAGGGGCTGCCCAAGGCTGTCCGCGATATTGCCTGGAAGGGGCAGGTCCGGCTCTGCGCCCGCTATCGCCGCCTCAGCGCCACTGGCAAGAAGCCGCCGGTGGTCGTGGCTGCGATCGCACGCGAGATGGCCGCCTTCTTGTGGGCCATCGGCCGGGAGGTCGCGCCGTCTTAGCCGGTCTCGACCCAACCCGCTGCACAGCGTTGGGGGTGGGCCACGGTGGGGAACTCCCGTCGCTAGTTATGTGGCCGAGCCGATGCGCCCGACGCCCGCCCTCTAGACCGAGGACAGCCCCGAGACGAAGACACGGAAGGCCGGTACCCAACCCGCGGATGAGAGTCTGATCAACCGTCGTCTCTGAGCTCCACCCCCAGCCCTGTGCAGCTTCAACCGATCCGACTGCATGGCAAACCTGCCAAGCAGGGCGAGCCTTCTTGCCTTCAACCTTGACAGGGAGGGCGCCGATAATCGCGCGCTTCCTGGGCCGTCAGTGGGAAAAAGCCTCCGTGGACTTTCAACCCGACCCCGTTACCCGCGGACTTCGTTGCGTTCATGCCGCGCCACCGTTAAAAAAACGAGCTTCGGCGACATTGCTTCAGGCAAGGAGTGCACCGCGATGGAAGAAACCGATGACAACACCAGCGCCCTTATCGAGCTGACCGCCGAGGTGGTCTCAGCCTATGTCTCGAACAATCCAGTCCCGGTCGGCGATCTCCCGGCCCTGATCGATCGAGTGCATGGAGCGTTGAAGAGCGCCGGCGGCGGCGCGGCGGAAAAGCCGGAAGCTCTCACGCCAGCGGTGCCCATCAGGAAGTCCGTCACGCCGGACTACATCATCAGCTTGGAGGACGGGAAGAAGTTCAAGTCGCTGAAGCGGCATCTTTCCGTTCACTATGGCCTGACGCCGGACGAATACCGCGCCAAATGGGGCCTGCCGGCTGACTATCCGATGGTGGCCCCGAACTACGCCGCCGCCCGTTCTTCGCTTGCCAAGTCAATGGGACTTGGCCGCAAGGCTACCTGACAAGCAAAAGCGGCGCACGCTAAGAGAGGCCCGCAAGCTCCCTGAGGGCTTGCCAACACTGATGGCCTTGCCTCTGATGGTTAAATTGCCTCCTTGAGGGTGGAATGCTCCCGAACGCGGTTAGGAACCCACCTATCACCAACACTTAGACGGTATCGGAAAAACTTTGCAGCTTGACTATCAGACACTGATACATTGCGGTCCACCCGCCGCCTCTGACCCCCACCGCACGCCGCTGCGCGGCAGCTGGTACGAGATCGACCTAGACGCGATCAGGCACAATTATCGCCAGCTTCGCGCACACCTGCCCGCGGCAGTACGGATTTTCGCGTGCCTGAAGCGCAACGGTTATGGGTGCGGCGCCGGACCGGTGGCTTCAGCTCTGGCTGCAGAGGGGGTTGACGGCTTCGGCGTCGCCGCGCTGCCGGATGCGGTCGCGATAAGGCATATGGGAGTCGAGCTTCCAATCCTGCTCTATCCAGGACCTCTGCCGTCATCGGCCGACATCATCGAACGGCTCGGGCTTACAGTCACGATCTCCAGCCTCGAGGAACTGGAACGCTGGCGTGCCGCAATGGACAGCACGCGGGTCTTTGTAAAGGTTGATCTTGGCTTTTACAGGTCGGGGGCAGCGCCGTCGGCTGTCAGCGCATTGCTCGCGGCCGGCCATGCTTATGACGATGTCGATGTCGAAGGGCTTTATGCGCATCTCAGCGAACTGCCTTCGGAGACGCCCTTCCATGTAAGCGAACAGCGCTCCCGTTTGCAGCAGATTCTTCAATCGGCCAATGCTTCTGGGACACGACCTCCCATTGCGATGGTGGCGAGCACGGTGGGTGTGCTTCGATACCCTGAGATGGATTTCGATGCCGTCGATCCCGGCGCCTTGTTCATTGGTGTCTCCGACACGGATCATTCCACCCGGCCTGTCACCCTGCGGCCGGCTCTTAAAGCCATTTCGAGCTCTCTGGTCTCAATCAAGCGGACCGACTCCTCGCTCGGGACGGCGCCGGACCTGCCTGGCTACCAGCAAGGAATGGTCGTCGGAGTGCTCGGTATCGGTTGGGGAGACGGGCTGCCGCGTCAGCTCCCGCCCGGCGCTGAGGCACTGGTGAGAGGCCGGCGTGCGCCTCTGCTGCCGCCGGTTCATTTAGAACATCTCCGTATCGACCTCACGGACATCCCCGATGCTTGTTTCGGCGATCAGGTGCTCTTGCTCGGGCAGCAGGGAGATCAGACCATCACACAGCATGAGGTCGCCACCTGGTGGGGCACTGACATCGTCGGGCTGTATGCTCAGCTCCGGGACCACGTTCCACGCGTCTATGTCTGAGATTCATAAGAGCACAACAATCGAGAGCGGGTGATTCCAGAGCAACGCATACACTCCCGCCGACCAACTCTCCTTGCACACCGCGACGTCGCGCGGCTCACTGCGGCGTCGCGCGATCGTGGGTATCAAAAAAAGCGGCCTAGGAGTCGTCCCTGCCGGAATTGACAATCAATTCGGCGCTGAAGCTCATCGACCAAATGGGGCCGAAGGCAGGCCTGGATGCGTATTCCGACGAAGCCGGCCATCGATTCCGATTTGAAGCCGGCCAGTCATTCCGATTTCAT
Source organism: Mesorhizobium album (assembly GCF_033977205.1). Lineage (NCBI taxonomy): Bacteria > Pseudomonadati > Pseudomonadota > Alphaproteobacteria > Hyphomicrobiales > Phyllobacteriaceae > Mesorhizobium > Mesorhizobium album. The sequence continues at coordinate 7,059 of NZ_JAVIIW010000078.1, forward strand.
TCCGGCCGCCGTTCCGATTTGAAAGCGGCCAGTTTCGGTCTGATCCTGGGTCGCGTTGATCCGGCCGTGCTGGAAGAACGCCGACGCCATAATGGGATGCCATCATGCCGTAGCTGCGATTGATCTCGGGATCGTAGAAGCTGGCGCGGCTGACCCGGGAGGAATCAGCGCGCTCAGAACCTCAAAGTCAGTCAATGCTGGCGCGGCAAGCCGGCGCCGGGACGGCTGTGCCTCGGTACCTAGCAATCGGAGGTGGCCGATCTACGATGTTGAGGCGTCAGCTTAGACGCCACAGCTCGACTTATCATTGCCGCGCGGATCGCGTGCGCTCGCATTTTTTGTCGTAGGCATACGCCGCAGAAAGAGGGCGGCATTAGCGCCAGGAGACAGGTGATGCAAGCTTAAGCGATTGGCTGCCTTGCTAACCAGCAAGGAAGCTGCCGCTCATCCTTTAATATCGGTTGAGCGGCGGCCCGACGATCATGACGGTCGGATCGGCCGACAGAAGCTTCCTAGCCTCCGTCCTGACATCCTCCAGAGATACGGCGTCGATCAGCGCAGCGCGGTTTTTGATATAGTCCATGGCGAAATTGTCGCGCTGTAGCCCGACCAGTGTCGCCGCAATCGAATCCGAAGACTTGAGGTGGTTAATCGCAAACGAGCCGATCAGGTATTTCTTGGTCGCCGCGAGCTCCTCCTCGGTCGGCCCCTTCTCGGCCATGTCCTTCACCACCTTGCGCACGATCGAAAGCGTCTCGGCGGCCCGATCGGAGCGCGTCGCAGTCGTCACCAGTAGCGCGTTGGAATGCTCGTGAGCGACTAGCTTCGAGCTGACGCCATAGGCAAGGCCGCGCTTCTCGCGCACCTCCTCGAAGAGGCGCGAGGTGAAGGTCGAACCGCCGAGGATCTCATTCATTAGCGCGGCAGCGAAGAAATCTCGCGCGTTCGGTTTCACGCCGGGCCAGGCAAGCTGCAGCGAGGTCTGCGGCAGGTCGTAATTGACTTCGAGCTGCTGGCCGAGCTTGAGTTTGACGTCTTCCACGGGAGCCAGCGTCTGCTTCTGCGGCAGATCGCCGAACACCTCGTCCAGCTTGCCGCTCAGCGTGGCGGCGTCGATATCGCCCACCACCGCCACATGCAGGCCGCCGCGGGCAAAATTCGCTTTGTGAAAAGCCCTGATGTCTGCGGCCGTGATGGTGGCCAAGCTCTGCTTGGTCCCTTCGTCCGGCCGCGAATAGGGATGCTGGCCGTAGATGGCGCGCAGCCAGCGCTGCCGCGCCACCGTATTGGGATCGCGCTCGTTGGCAAGGATGCCGGAGAGGATCTGGCTGCGGATGCGGTCGATCGGCGCCTGGTCGAAGCGCGGGCTGTTGACCGTCAGCTTCAGCAGGCCGAAAGCTTCGTCCTTGTGATCGGACAGCATGCGCATCCAGCCGTAGGTCCCGTCGCGCGCCGCCTGGAAACTTATCTCGGCGCCGGCATCGTCGAGCTTCTGCTGGAAGGCCTCGCTATCGAGGTCGCCTGCGCCTTCGTCGAACAGGCCGGTCATCAGATTGACCAGCCCTTCCTTGCCGACGGGATCCTGGGCGGTGCCGCCATCGAAGACGAAGCGGATGGCAATCAGCGGTATGGAATGGTCTTCCACCAGCCAGGCGGTGACGCCCTTCTTCGACCTGACCTCCTGGATGTTCATCGCGGCGCGCGCGTCAAGCGCCGGCAGCGACAGGAAGAACAGGGCAAAGCACAGAGTGGCGATGGCGCGCACCACCGTTCCTTCTCCCCTCGCGGGGGAAGGAACGCCGCTCATCCGTTCAAGGACCAGGCTCATCATCAATTCCCCGCCTGTTGCTGGGGCAAGAGATAGCCGGTGGTCGAGTGGTCGAGCACGAGGTAGCGGGCGGCGGCCGCCTTGACCTCTTCCGCCGTGACCTTGCGGATGCGGTCCGGCCATTCCTGAACGTCCTTCACATTGCCGCCGGTAGCGAGCGTCCAGCCGTACAGATTGGCCATTTCGTCCTGTTTGTCGCGGGTGAAAATCATCGAACGAACGTAGCGGGTCTTGGCCCGCTCCAGCTCATCGTCGCACACGCCGTCCTTGACGATGCGGGCGATCTCGGCATCGACCGCCGCCTCGACATCGCTGAGCTTGGCGTCGCCGCGCGGGGCGCCATAGACGGTGAAGTTGGTGGCATCGAGCATCGTGCCCTGGAAATAGGCGGCCGCCGAGGAGGCGATTCCCTGCTTGACGACGAGCTCCTGATACAGCCGGCTGCGGTTGCCGCCGCCGAGGATCTCGGCCAGCAGGTCGAGCGCCTCCGCCTCGCCGGGTTTGGCCGTATGATAGGATGGCACCACCCATTGCGTGGAAAAGCTCGGCACCGAGACGCGCGCATCGGTGAGCGTCACCGTGCGTCTGGTGTTCTGCTCCGGCTCCACGGGGCGGATGCGCGGCGGCAGATCCGGTCCACGCGCGATCTTGCCGTAGGTCCTTTCGGCCATTGCCTTCACGGCGTCGGGATCGACATCGCCCACCACCACCAGCACCGCGCTATTTGGGTGGTAGTGGGCGTCGTAAAACGCCTTCGCGTCCTCTCGGTTGAGCTGTTGGATTTCCTGCATCCAGCCGACGACCGAGATGCGATAAGGCTGATTTTGCCAGAGCGTAGCATCAAGCTCCTCTGTGAGCACCGCCTGCGGATTATTTTCGATGCGCGAGCGGCGCTCCTCGAGAATCACGTCGCGTTCAGTCTTGATGACGTCGTCGGTGAGGACGAGGTTGCGCATGCGGTCGGCCTCATAGCTCATCATCTGGCCCAGCGCCGAGGGCGGCACGGTCTCGTGGAAAGCGGTGAAGTCGTAGTAGGTAAAGGCATTCTTGGAGCCGCCGATCTCGGACACCGCACGATCGAGCTCGCCGGCGGCGTGGTTGGCGGTGGCCTTGAACATCAGATGCTCGAAGAAATGCGCGATGCCGGATTTGCCGGGCGGCTCGTCGGCACTGCCGACCTTGTACCAGACCATGTGGGTGACGATCGGAGCGCGATGGTCAGGAATGACCACCACTTCCATGCCATTGCGGAGCAGGAAATCGGATGGAGACTTTTCGCCGGCCATTGGCGACCTGATTCCGGTGAAGGCTAAGATGGTTACCAGCAGGGTCTTGGAAACCCAGCCGCCGGGGTTTGCAGCGAACATCGTCATGACTCTGTTTTGCTCCTTGGTGCGCTACGCGTTCGACAGATCAGGTAAGCATGGAACGTGCCAGGCAGAAATGACTTGCGGGCAACGCGTTCGCACCCAAACCGACGATGTCGGTTGTCGGACATTGTCGGGTTTCACTCCCCAGCCTTGGCCAATGCGATCGCAAGGGAGCGGTGGTTCGGCACGTTGCCGTTCACGCTCCCGAACCAGGGGCCAGCATGGCTGGTGCGGTATCGCTCATTATCTGGCCGGCGGTGGCGGATAGGTCCCCCTACCCTTTCCGCAGCATCGGCTGGCTAGACTAAATCAGCGTGTAAGCCTCGAAGGCGAGAGCACCACCAAGCGGGTGCTCCCTCCGAACCGGAGCTGCTGTGGCGGTGCTTCCAGATAGCCGGCCAGCGATACTGCTGTGTCTCGGTGAATGGGGGTAAGTTCCTCGCAGTTGCGCCATGCGGAGCAATCTGCGCGCCATGTAATTTACCTGCCCAACCGAACTCAGACCAAGAACGCCCGGGCCCTGAGCAATGTTCAAAGTCGCCGCTTTTGCCATCGGCAGTTTAGGCGCTGAACAGTATCCTAGTTGGTAGCCATTTCCTCAACAGGTGGCGGGCGCCGATAGGGCAACCGCATCTTGGACCCATTTCTCCCCCTCCCAAGCCAGTTCCTCTGAGGACGCAGTTATCGGACCAACAACAATATACTGGGCACCGTGATGGCTACGCGACAGCCTCAATTGTTCAGCGAATAATTATTCCTGGCGCAACTGTGGTGTTGACAATTTCGCACATGCGAAAAGATTTTGTGCATTGCGATGAGCTCTTCGGCCTGTAAGGTCCCGGTGTCGGCATTGCACGTCCCTGAAGTGCATGCCGGCGTGAATTCAGCGCTGTCCCTTCGTGCGCTGTTTTCGATGCGAGCCCGCTGTCGCCTTCCGGCAGCGGGCTCGTTACCCAGAATCGGCTGCCCGAGCGATGAGCTATGCGAGCCGAATGCGTTCCAGACCTCTTTTGCCTGCCGCGCATTCGGCGAATACTTTTTGCCCTTCAACCAGCGCAGCGAGCCCAGACCGGGTCAGCGCAGAGGCATGAACGAAATATCCTTCTCGCCGCTTTTAGTGCAATGAAGCCGCAGCCCCTTTCAGGATTGTAAAACTTAACGGTGCCTGAGATCTCCGACTGGGGGCCCAGTCCAACACTGGATCGGTCCGCTACACGCTGAGGAGTTGACGCTTTCACGACCTCTACCTTTGCGCCACCTGACGGCCCTTTGGTAAGCGTTGCATCAAGGCACCTTGCAATAGGCCGATGAACATGGAGCTTTCGCGCCATGACATTGGAACATGCAGAAGGCGATGTAGTCGCCGAGATCAGCAGCACCGCGGCGGCTGAAGATGGTGCAAAGATGCCCGGCCGCGCGCGCCAACGGAGGCTGGGAGTTGCGCGGAGAAGCGCGCGTTGGTCGACCTGGCGAGCGCGGCGGGGTCTTCGGTAACCGAGGTCGCGCAAGCGTTCGGCGTAGCTCCGTCACAGCTCTATGCGTGGCGCAAGCAGATGGCCGGCGGCGAGCTCGATGCCGATCAGGCGATGGCGACCTTCGCGCGGATCGAGGTGAACGATCTGCCCGAGGTCGACCGCCCCGTCGCCGATTGCCCGGGCCCGGCCGGCAGGATCGTCGTGGCCTTTCCGAGCGGTGCGCGATTGCGGATCGATGGGACCGCCGATCCGACAGCGCTGCGCATCGTCCTGGCGGAGTTGACCAGGTGATCACGGTGGTGCCGACCGACCAGATTTATCTGTGCTGCGGCGCGACCGATATGCGCCGCGGGATCAATAGCCTGGCGCGGATGGTGCAGCAGGTGCTCGCGCTCAATCCGCACACTGGCGCGATCTTCTGCTTCCGTGGACGCAAGGGTCATATCATAAAAATTTTGGCGCATGACGACCAGGGGTTCTGCATGTTCACAAAGCGGCTTACCGATGGCTGTTTTGCCTGGCCAACCACAAAGGATCAGGTCGCCGTGTCGCTCACCAAGGCACAGCTTTCGCTGCTTCTGGAGGGGATCGACTGGCGCCGGCCGAGCAAGACTTATCGGCCGCGTCTGGCCGGCTAATTTTGCTCGTTTCTTATTGATTTTGTGTCGATTCTGCTTCCTTGAAGGAGCTCTTTCGGGTATGTAATTTGGGTGTCGGAACAAGCTCCCTCAACCGCTGATTTCCTCGCCCGGATCGCGCTTCTGGAAGCGGCCGTTGCTGCCCGTGACATCACCATCGCCGAACGCGATGAGCAGCTACGAAGAGAGCGCGCCGAGACCGCACTTCGCATCCAGCGCCTGCAGCTGCGGATCGATCGCTTCAACCGCAAGGCCTTCGGCCGCTCGTCCGAGAAGCTCGGCCAGATGCTGCTCGAACTCGAAGATCTCGAGACCGATTTCATCGCCGGCGCGCCCGAGGCCGAGCTACCCATCGTCGCCGACACCGACAAGGTTCGGGCGTTGCCGGTGCGCAAGCTCAACCCCAACCTGCCGCGCAAGCGGATCGTTCGCGAGCCGTCTTGCGCGTGCTGCCCCGGCTGCGGCGGCGCTCTGCGCGGCATGGGAGAAGATAGCGATGAGATGCTCGACCTGGTCGTCCAGGCCTGGCAGGTGATCGAGACCGTTCGACCCAAGTACAGCTGCCGGACGTGCGATAAAATCATTCAGGCGCCGGCACCCGCCAAGGCCATTGCACGCGGCAAGCTCAGCTACGCCGCGCTCGCCCATATCATGATGGCGAAGTGGGGTTATCATCTGCCCTACTATCGTCAGACCCAGATGATGGCCGCCAAGGGCGTCGATATCGAGCGATCTACCCTTGCGCGCAGCGCCGGCTACGCCGCGGCCTTGCTCGATCCGATCTACAATCGCCTTCGTGAGATCGGCCGTAGCCGCACCAAGCTACACACCGACGACACGCGGCTTCCGATCCTGGCGCCCGGCACTGGCAAGACGCACAAGGGCGCGCTCTGGGTTTACGTCGCCGACGACCGCAATTCGGGCTCGCAGGAGCCGCCGATCGCCTGGTATCGCGCCACCATGGGCCGCGCCGGCGAGAGCGTGATGAGCGAGCTCGCCGGATTTGCCGGCACGCTCCAGGCCGATGGGTTTACCGGTTACAATCAGATCTACAAGGGCGGCGCCATTCGAGAAGCTGCCTGCCTGGCCCATCTGCGTCGCAAGATATTCGACGTTCACGACAGCCAGCCGACCGAGCTCAGCACGACGGCGATGGCCGGTATCCAGGCGATCTACCGGATCGAGGAAGAGATACGCGGGCTCCCGCCCGCCGAGCGATTGGCCGCCCGACGAAGGCGGACCCGACCACTGGTCCGGGCGCTGCGACGACAGCTCATGCGCCAGGCCAAGGGTTTGTCGCGCCATGCCGATATCGCCAAGGCCTTCGCCTATGGCACCAAGCGATGGCGCGCGTTCAATCGCTTCTTCTACGACGGCCAGCTCGAGCCCGACAACCTGATTGCGGAGCGCGCCATTCGTGGATTTACGGTCGGCAGGCGCAATTGGCTTTTCTCGGGCAGCTTCGCCGCGGCCGAGCGGTCCGCTGTCGTGCTCAGCATCATCGAGACCTGCAAGCTCTGCGGCGTCGATGCCGAAGCCTACATGGCCGACGTCATCGAGCGCATCCAGAACGACTGGCCAGCCTCGCGCTGGGATGAGCTGATGCCGTGGAACTGGGTGCGGCGCGAAGAGATGCCGCTCCCCTTGGCGGCATGAGCGCGCTCGATGACATGGCGCTGCCGGACGAGGCGCTCGAGGCCTGGATGGCCGCCAAGACCAATCCCCGCCCGCTGGTGCGGACCGTCTCGGCGCTGGATGGCTTCGTAACGGCGGCGGTCACCGGGCCGCGGTTCGCGGACCCGCAAGACTGGATGTGCCCACTCATGGGGTTGCCGCGCGACGTCCTGGCCAAGGGCTCTGCAACCGATCACGCCGTGTTTGCCAGCCTCGCCAGGATCCACAACCGCATCAACGAGACGCTGTTCGACAGACCGCACGATTATGCGCCCCGCTTCACCACCAAGCCCAGCGGCGGCATCGATCCACGGCCATGGTGCCAGGGGTTCTACGCGGCCATGAACCTCAACATCAAACGCTGGAAACGGCTACTCGACCTCAACAACCCCAACCACGGCCTGCTGCTGCCGATCCTGATCTATTGCGTCGACAAAAAGGGGCGGCCCGTCCTCGGCAAACCCAGGCCGGGACCCGAGACCGCGCACTTCATCGAGCACGAGGCATACAAAGACATCACCCTTGTCATCCCCGCCCTTCGCGAACTCCACTACGTCACCCGCTATGATGACCCGCAGTGAACGCTGCCGGCGCCCCGACTAACGACTGACCGCCATACACGCGCCGCGCGACTTCGGGAAAGGTGCCTTGACGCATCGCTTACGCCCTTTGGCCTTTCCTCAAGGATAACCTTGAGATGCGCGCCACTGCGGCATCCGGCCGCCTCCACCACCCGCATATGAAGATATGCGTCCGCGCCGTCGGCGAGTGCAACGAAGCCGAAACCTTTGCTGGCATTGAACCACTTCACCTCGGCGTGGACACAGTTCGAGGTGCCAGCTGACTGCCGCTGAGCGGTTTGTCATCTGTCGACGACAGTCGAAAACCGACGCGAGCTGAAGCGCTGGAGAGAGCAAAGGCGGTCGCCCGCGCGCTCTTCAACTAGCGCTGTAGCGGGGACCGCCTTTGCGGCGCGGTGCTGATCATCTGAGGTTGAGAAGGCGATAGGCGCGAGGCACGTCTCCAGTCGCCCTGAGGGGCTTTCGACCTACCCCGCCATGCGCCGGCCTTGTGGTCGATCTGCGGGTAATCTGCGCCGTAGAAACAATCCGGCGTAACACCGATCTCAACTGCCACATCAGCCCCGCAGTCGGTTTTGCAGTGCCTGCCGATCAACGGCAAGATAGTCGAGGTGCAGCCTGGCTGGCTGCCGCCTTTGCCCCAGTCGTCCGACCAGCGCCCTGGT
>NZ_JAVIIW010000079.1:0-14818 GCF_033977205.1 Mesorhizobium album
CTATGTCACCCGTTATCATAACCCGCAGTGATCGCCGCCGGCGCCGACTAACGGCTGACCGCCATACAAGCATCAGGCGACTTCGGGAAGGCGCCTTGGCGCATCGCTTACCCGAGGATCGAGGGGCTTGGCGCGCAAATCCGGAAGATCGAGATCGAGCTTCTGGCGTGGTATCGCACAAACCAGGTCTGCCGGCGGCTTTCAACCATTCCCGGAATCGGCTTCATCACGGCGACCGCCCTCGCTGCCACCGTCCTCGACGCAAAGGTCTTCCGCTCCGGTCGTGAATTCGCTGCTTGGCTCGGCCTTGTTCCAAAACAACATTCCTCCGGTGGCAAAGACAGAATGGGAGGAATCTCGAAGATGGGATCGCTATTTACGGCATCTCCTCGTCTTCGGCGCCACGGCGGCCATCCGATACACTCGGCGAAAAGCGATGACCGTCAGTACCTGGGCGAACCAGTTGCTCGAGCATAGGCCGGAACGGCTGGTCACAGTCGCTGTCGCCAACAAGGTAGCGCGGATCGCCTGGGCGGTGATGGCGCGTGAGGAAAACTACCGCGCGACGCCGTCAATGGCTTGAGGCTAACCGACGGTCGCGCGCAAAATGACATCCAGTTTGGGCAGGAGAAACGACATCAGTGATGCAGATCCGATCACGCCGGGGATCGGGAGAACCTGAGTGATTCAACGCGCATCGCAGCGCGGCAGCTTGATGAGGGCCCGATCCATGGCCAGCAGCCTGGGGCCGCACAAAAACAGGCCGAACACATGAATGAACCTGACCGCTTCAGTATTGCCATTGTCAGAATCTTCTTGCTCAAGGGGGCCAACGTCCACACATGAATCGCTCCCTTACATTCAACTCAACAGATTAATGGGTCCTGGGCGAAATCTAACTCCGACGCCGACCTGTCCCAACTCCAATCTCCATCCGATGAATGGGCACGCGGACATCCTCGCTGCTTGCATCGTGGTCATGAAATCAAACCACGACAACAGCGCTTCCCCTCCTCAGAAACAAGGCGGTCCTCACCGACCTCACCGGTGCTTAACCTGCTCCAGATTGATGCTTGTGCGCGGTCGTTGATGCCCTGGGTTGCTCGTCATCGCGTCTCGGAATGCTCGCTGGGCTCGTTCTTCGCTCGGCAGATCCACCTAAGCGGACCAAGTATTCGCCCAGCGGCACCTCGCGCACGCGCTTTACCATTCAGGAGGTGGCCCTCTTAGCCCTTCCTGCCAGCGTTCATAACGCTTGGGCACACTGACTTACTGGCGATCGACAAGTCCACCCAGCGCAGCAAGTCGCCTCAGATGATGGTCTGCATCGCCAAACAGCGTATCGATCATCGCAACACGTTTGAAATAGTGACCAATACTGTACTCCATTGTCATCCCAATGCCGCCATGGAGTTGGATCGATTGGTGCCCTATCGCCTTTGCCGATCTTCCGATCTGAACTTTCGCTGCTGAGACCGCCCGCTCGCGCTCAGTGGCGTCGCTTTCGCCCGCCATCATCGCGGCGTACATGGCCATGGAACGTGATTGCTCCAAATCGACAAGCATGTCTACCGCCCGATGCTGCAGCACCTGAAAGCTGCCGATCTTCCTACCGAATTGCTCCCGCGTTTTGAGATAGTCGAGTGTGAAGGTTTGCATCTTGATGAAGCAACCGACCGCTTCCGCGCAGAGAGCTGCGACTGCCTCGTCAGCCACACGCGAGATAATTGGGAACGACCCTTCCGGGTCTCCAATAACGTGGCCCGATCGAACCGGCACGTTCTGGAGCGTGATCTCGGCCGCGCGCAGACCGTCCTGTGTGGCATAACCGCGGCGTGTCAGGCCGGGCGCTTCTGCATCTACCAGGAACAGGCCGATGCCATCCATGTCCCGTGTGTCACCAGCCGTTCGCGCCGTTACGACGATCTTGTCGGCCGCGTCACCATGCAGGACTAGCCCCTTGGCACCGTTTAGTGTCCAACCGTCTGCGTCTTTCGTAGCCTTCGTCCCGACGTCGAAAAGATCGAAACGCGACTGTGCCTCCGCATAGGCGAAGGCCAGTTTCATGCTGCCGTCCGCAATTGCGGGGATGATCTCCACTTTTTGCTCCTCGCTGGCTCCGTAGCGAAGGACACTGCCGGCAAGGACCACAGTCGCGAAATAGGGCTCGAGGATCAACGCCTTGCCGAAAGCCTCCATGACGATCGTGATGTCAACGGCACCCCCACCGAACCCGCCATGTTCCTCGGCGAAGGGCAACGCAAGAAGACCTAACTCGGCATAGCGCGCCCACATCGCTTCGCTGTAACCCGCGTTATCCTCCTGGTAGCTCCTGCGCTGGTCAAACGTGTAGCAATCTGACATTAGCCGCCCGACGCTGTCTTGAAGAAGCCTTTGCTCGTCTGATAGGTCAAAGTTCACGCTGGAATACTCCTGAGCCTTCGCCTTAGATCTTCAAAGCTTCACAAGCCGAGGATCGCCTTGGCGATGATGTTTTTCTGAATCTCGCTGGTGCCCGAATAGATGGAAACCGCCCGGCTTAGGAAATAAGCCGGTGCTATCATGGCGGCCCAGGCCGGACCGATGTTCTGCGTATCTCCCGTCGTTCTTTCCTCTTCTGAAACGTAGGGAAGGGCGTAGGGGCCGACCACATCCATCAGTAGCTCGGCTGTCGCCTGTTCGATTTCGGAGCCCTTCAGCTTGAGGATCGAACTGGCAGCGTCCTGCGCGCCACTCTGCTGCTTTGACGCCTCAGCGACCACGCGTAGCTGTGTTATCTCAAGCGCCTTAAGCTGGACTTCTACAGCGCCAACCTTTTCAAGAAACGCAGCTTGGTTCGCAAGCCGCCCACCGCCGAGACAGGTGCGAGCCGCTAGTTCTTTGATGCGCTGGATGCGCGCCTTGCAAAGGCCTACCGAGGCATCGATGGCGCGCTCGTTTCCAAGAAGATATTTGGCGTAGTCCCACCCCTTGTTTTCTTCGCCGACGAGATTCTCAGCCGGAACTCGCACCTCGTCAAGAAAGATTTCAGAAACCTCATGGCCACCGTTGATGAGCTGGATCGGGCGCACAGTAATACCCGGAGATTTCATGTCGATCAGAAAGACGGAGATGCCCTGCTGCTTCTTCACGTCGGGGTTCGTTCTGACCAAACAGAACATCCAGTCAGCGTATTGTGCCTCTGATGTCCAGATCTTCTGGCCTTGGACCAGATAATGGTCACCGTCACGCACGGCCCGTGTCTTAAGCGAAGCGAGGTCGGAGCCTGCGCCAGGCTCGGAAAAACCTTGGCACCACCAGTCGTCGACATTAGCAATACGCGGGAGGTAGTAGCTCTTTTGTACTTCATTGCCAAATGTGTATATCACTGGACCGACCAGAGCAGCGCCGTAATCGTAGGCTGTCCGCGCAGGAAAGGCTTGTACCTCCTCCTCGAATATGTAGTGCTGAACAGGTGTCCATCCGGCGCCCCCGTATTGCTTCGGCCAATTTGGTATACCAATCTTATTGAGGGTACGGACACCAGAAACCATCTCGCTCTTAGACAGTTTCTGGCCTTCCAGCAATTTGTGCCGTATATCACACGGAACGTTATCGCGAAGGTATCTTCGCACTTCCTCACGAAATGCTGTCTCTTCGCCTGTGAATGCGAGATTCATTGGATTCCCCGAAACTAGTTGAGTTGAACATACCTTCGCTGCCGACCGGAGGACGCCCCAATTGTGGGACAGCTCCATCTCGGCTCACTCCTATGCTCCTTCAACCATTACCTGCCCTTCCAAACCGGCTTGCGCTTTTCGGCGAAGGCCAGCAAACCCTCCAGACTGTCCTCGGAGTCGGACAGTCTGTCGACTGTTCCAAGTTGTCGTCGTGCCACCCTGTTCATCGCGTCCTGGAAGGTCAGCGCCTCCGCCACACGTGCGGTCTCCTTGATCGCCGCGAAGACCAGCGGCGGGCCGCTGGCAAGCAACCGCGCGATGTCCCAGACGCGGTCCTCGAGCTTTTCCTTGGGCATCACTTCATTAACCAGACCCCAGCGACGGGCCTCGTCGGCATCCATCCATCGGCCTGTGAGCAGGAGTTCCATAGCGACATGGTATGGTATGCGCTTTGGCAGCTTGATGGTCGCTGCGTCGGCAAGTACTCCGGCGCGGATTTCTGGCAGCGAGAAGGAGGAATGGTCCGAGGCGTAGATGAGGTCGCAGGACAGCGCCAGCTCGAAGCCGCCGCCGACCGCCATGCCGTTGACACAGGCGATCACCGGTTTGTTGAGCTCGCGCAATTCCTGCAGCCCACCGAAGCCCCCGACGCCGAAGCCGGAGCCGTCCTCGCCCGTGTCGCCGGCCGCCGCTGCTTTAAGGTCCCAGCCGGCGCAGAAGAACTTGTCGCCGGCAGTCTTGACGATGGCAACGCGCAGTTCCGGATCGTCACGGAACGCCTTGAACGTCTCGCCCATCCTCCGCGATGTCGTGGGATCGATGGCGTTGGCCTTCGGCCGATCTAGGGTGACTTCGAGGATAGCTTTTTCGCGGCGGGTAGTGATGACGTCAGGCATTCTTTTTTTCTCCAAGCACCAGCAGGGCGTCCGCGATCCACGCGCCCTTGCCTTCGGCGCAGACGATCAGTGGATTGATGTCGAGTTCCTCGATCTCGTGGGCGTTCTTTCGCACGAAGTCGGCAATGCCGGCGATGGCGTCGATGGCGGCCGCGACATCGGCCTTCGGCCGGCCGCGATAGCCTTCGAGGAGAGGATAAAGCTTGAGCCCACGCAATGCCGCCTCGATGTCGTCACGCGTCACCGGCAGCATCAAGGTCACGCTGTCACGTAACAATTCGACCAGCACGCCGCCGGTGCCGAGCGTCATCACGACTCCGAACATTGGGTCGCGAGTGAAGCCGACGATCAATTCGGCGACGCAGTCGCGCACCATACGCTCTACGTAGAGGCCGGTACCAAGCGGCAGGAGATCGTTGGCCGCCGCCTTGACCGATTCGGCGTCCTTGAGGTTTAGCCGCACCGCGCCGATTTCCGATTTGTGGGCAACGCCGAGAGCCTTAAGGGCCACCGGAAAGCCAATCGCCTCGGAAAACGTCACCGCCTCGTCCAACTCCCCGGGGCGCACACCCTTAGGGACCGGACAACCGGCATTGATTAGTCGCGCCTTCGTCTCCGCCTCATCGAGAATGACACATTTGCTTGCAGTTACCACCTGAGGAGATGTACCAATCGTTTCAGGTTGTGGCCTACGCCAAGCCGTCCCAACGAAAGCCGCCGCCTCGACCGCGCTCATTGCCTCGGAGAAGCCAAACAGCGGCACCGCACCTGAACCGATCATCTGGGCAGCGTAATATTCAGGCATGTTCTCGGGCAGCGTCGAAATGATCGCGCCTCGCGCCCGCGTGTTCTTCAACGCCGTTTCGAAGGCGCGTGCTACCGTGAACCTATCGTCACCCAGACATCGGTCATCTCGTGGGAAGTCGAGAACCAGCATGTTCAGGTCGAAGTCACCCGAGACCATAGCGGTGAAGGTCTCGATCAAAGCTGGCTCGTTGCTCCAGATGTATGTGTTATAGTCCAGTGGATTGGCAATCGCGACTAGCGGCCCTAGCGTCGCTTTCAGTTTTGCAGACTGGTCAACATCTAGCGGTGGGAAATGTACAAGGCGGCCTTCCGCGCTATCAGCCATTATGGAAGCTTCCCCGCCCGAGCAACTCATAGACGACAAGCGATAGCCAGGCAGAGGGCCAGTCACGTGCAAAAGCTTCAGTGCTTCGATGAGAATGGGAATGGATTCAACCCGGGCGATCCCGAGCCGCCTGAAAAAGGCACCGGATGCGGCATCCGAGCCAGCAAGCGAAGCGGTGTGCGATACCGTCGCCCGCTGTGCCTGCTCGGAACGGCCAACTTTTAACGCCACAATCGGCTTCCTGAGTTCCCGTGCCCGTGCCGCGAGCCTCTCGAAGCCGGCCACAGAATCGAAGCCTTCTATATGCAAACCCAGAGCTGTGACGCGATCGTCCTCGATCAGTCCCAGCGCCATCTCGGAAATCCCCGTCTGTGCCTGGTTGCCGGCGGTCATGATGAAAGCGATTGGGAGACCCCTCTTCTGCATCGTGAGATTTATGGCGATGCTCGATGACTGGGTAATAATACCGACGCCACGGCCGCTTTCGGGCAACCTGACGCCACCATGTTCGTCCGGCCACAAAAGCGCACCGTCGGCATAGTTAATCATGCCGTAGCAGTTCGGACCGATGACCGGCATCTCGCCGGCGGCGACAACGAGTTCGACCTGCAGCCGCTTGCCATCCTGCTCATAGGCTCCGATCTCGCTAAAACCAGCAGCAAAACAGACGGCCCCACCCGCACCACGTTCGGCCAGACCTTTGACGACCTCTACCGTGAGATTCCGATTCACGCCGATGAACGCAGCGTCTGGCGCGCCGGGAAGATCGGTGACGGTGCGGTAGGCCGGACGGCCACCGACTTCGACCTTCGACGGATGCACCGGCCAGATGTCCCCGGCAAAACCCATTTTGATCGACTGCGTGACAACGGCGGCAGCCTGCTGGCCGCCGAAAACTGCTATCGACTTTGGCCGAAGAAAACGTTCAAGTCTACGCATTTACAAACCCAGTTCCGCCCCGTTGCGCTTGTGAAATAAAGTTTCAAAAAGAAGTACGGCGCCTACCGCTGCGCTGTCGGACCGGCCGCGGTTTGCGGATCAAGGTGTGCGTGGGATATGCCAGCGTCAGATCCATCGACTCATGACCCGACCGAGGATGGCCGAACAATGAGGAAGTTATTTGGTAGGGAACGCCAACATAATAGTCGAAGGACCGCCTCTTACGTCTTGACCATCCCCATTTAGACACATCTTAGGCTTTCCTTCCCCGCTGCAATGCAGATCGGAATGCTCACCACCCCTAATCCATAGCCACGGCTTGGTCATTGGCGCCAAATCCTTTTGCCATGTGTTCGGCATATGCTCGCATCAATTGCCGATCTGGCTGGAAGTCTGGTGGCACTAGGTACCCTCATTAGTGAGCACTGCGGAACCCGCCAGTGGCTGCACACGTGACAATGACTTTCCGCGACATCAGAACTCTTGCTCCTGTCTGGACCACCATGAACTCCCTGCCGCCGACGAGTGGTCACCTACCGAAGGGGCGGCGGCCGATCGTCAACTCTCGCAGATTCTTCATGCGCCTCATGTGTTCGTCAAATATTGATTGTCGCCGCCGACCATCTGGATGCGAGATGGCTGTGCGTGGTCGCCGGAGAATTTCCGCAGTGCGTGACAAGTCGTTGTTTCGCACTGCTGCAATATATCGGCTGCTGATTTGGAAACAGTTGCATGAAAGCGTCTTGAGTGAAGGCGCTGAATGTCGAAAAGCTTACCGCTAAACAGACCTAAAACAATAGATCAGGTCGTTGTCAGCTGGGAACTGAATGTGGCCAAATCCAAATTCATTATCGGGCCGTCGCCAACGGCGACCCGAACTCATATATGCTGGTTATTCGCTCGAGGAACAGTGATCCGTCGGGTTTGACTGCTTTGACTGTGCAGGTAATGCCTTCCAAGCCCGATGCGCGCGGGATCGCGCAGATGATGCGGGTCAATCTGTTCCGCCCGGTGCCCCCGCGAAAGACGTCCCAATGGGGCAAAGCGAAAAGAGAAGGAGGCGCTTGACTTCAAACCGCCGAATAGAGAAGTCAATCAGCAAAGACCACGGACGTTGCCGGTTTGCGTGGCTATGATGCCGGCAAGAAGATCAAGGGCCGCAAGCGCCATATCATTACCGACACCGCGGGCACCTTGTCGGGTTGAGGGTGCACGCGGCCGACATCCAGGACAGGGATGGGGCAGTTGGCGTCACCGCCTCCATTCGACAGCTTTACCCGTGGCTGCGCCATCTATTCGCCGACGGCGGCTATGCCGGAGAAAAACTGACGCAGGCCCTGGCCGACCTGGGCACGTGGACCATCGAAATCATCAAGCGCTCCGACACGGCCAAGGGCTTCGAGATTCTGCCGCGACGATGGGTTGTCGAGCGAACTTTCGCCTAGCTCGGACGTTGTCGCCGGCTCGCCAAGGATTTCGAGGCGACTATCGCAAGCGCCGAGGCATGGATATTCATCGCCTCCATCCGCCTCATGCTCCGCCGCCGCGCAGCTCCACCTCGCAGGTAACCGAGTTTCGAGTCAGGCTCTCAGGGGCGTGATTGATAGTTTGCAGGTCGCGTTCAACCTCTGAACGCGCCGAGACGTCCCTGCCGGGCGTGGGCCCAGCCATTCAGCTTGATGGGAAGCACCGCTGGCTCAGCGTAGAGAGTTTTCCACATTTGAAGGCTCCTCCCGCGAGGCTCCATCATGCGGCGACCTATGTCGACCGTGAAGACGACCCTACACCCGGCATACGGGGGACAAAACAGCTCGCCGTACTCATCCAAAAGAGCTTGACTCATGACTCGCGATTAGACGACCCGATCAGGTTATTGACCACGCAGGGCCCCCATCTGGAGCAGAGGCGAGATCAACATCCAGCCGAAAGGCGAACTCGTCTCGAGCGGCTCGACGTGACGCCAAAACCGAGGCCGAGCCCGTTGCTGGAACTGCATCGCCAGCCCGCGATCCTAACCCGCTTCTCTCACCGCGCCCAGGCTCGAGGCGCATCTTGACTGGCGCGGGTCGGTGCTGCTCATCCCCGTTTTGAGGACGAGCGCAGCCAGCGCCGCGGAGAGCGGCGGTGCTGGGCTCTGCAATTTTCCTCTGTTGTTTGCGGGAAGGGTTCAGGTCCGGCGGCGTCAGCGGGCCGCGGCGCATATTCGAGCGTGGGCCAGGGCAAATTCGTCCGCGTATGGACAGGCTGAAGCCATTGCGACCTTGATCCGACGCACCGAGACACGGACCTGCGCACCGATCTTCAGCAGCTTCAGCCTGATCGTGCCGCAGGTGGCGTTGGCGAGCCTGGTGTGGGCGAGGCCAAGGCGGCGCAAGGCGCAGATCAGGACGTAGGCAAACGAGGCGAACCAGAGCCGCAGCTGATTGGCGCGCATGGTGTGAGCGCTGGTGCGGTCGGCGTAGAGGTCGAGCTGGCACTCCTTGATCCGGTTCTCCATGTCGCCGCGGGCACAGTAGAGATCCTCGTAAAGCCCCCGTGCCGCCCAACGCTTTGGCTTGAGCGAGGTCACGACGAAGCGCGGATTGGCGCCCTGCGTCGTCCACTCGGCCTTGGCGACGATCCGCCGTCGGCGTGACCAGCTGTCTTTCGTCGACCACATGAAGTCGCGGAACACGCGCGCGGCCTCGTCGCTTTTCCTGGATGCCAGGCGAGCTTCCTGCAAGGCTGGAGCGATCTTCTTCTCCAGCCGCTCGTTGCGGGCAAGGCCAAAGACATAGTCGACGCCGTTGGCCTCGCACCAGGCCATCAGCTCTTCCCGGGCAAAGCCGGAATCGGCGCGCAGGACAATGCGCACTCTGCGCCACTGCCTGCGGATCTGCCGCACGATCCGCTCGACCTCCTCGACCGCTCCCTTGCTGGCGTCGATGTTGGAACGCCTGAGCTTTGCCGCCAGCAGGTGCCGGCCGCAGAAGATGTAGAGCGGCAGGTAGCAGTAGCAGTTGTAGTAGCCGTGGAAGAACCGGCCTTCCTGGTGACCGTGCAGCGGGTCATCGGTGGCGTCGAGATCGAGCACGATCTCGCCCGGCGACGTGTCGTGGGCTTCCAGGAACAGGTCGACGAACAGAGCTTCGATCGCCTGCGTCTCGTGGCCGATCTTGTGGTAGCGCGTCGGTTCCCCGACCCGGCTGAGCTCCAGCCGGTTGAGCGTCGACTTGCCGGCAAGCACCGCGCAATCCTCCCGCTTCGGCGTCAGGCTTTCCGACACAAGGGCCAGAACGGGGTCGTGGCGGAGCGTGTCGTGGTCGTCGACGTCCTCATATCCCAGCGCGATCGCCGCGATGCGCTGTCCCACCAGCGTCTGTACGCTGTGCACCGTGCAGTCCGGATCGCGTCGGTCGATGAAGCAGGCAGCCACCCGGCGGAACAGCCCGACGATTTTGTCAACGTGGCGCACAAGCAAGGCGCCGGCATCTGAGGTGATCGCTCCGCCGTCGAAACCGGCGACCACTTTGTGGCCGTCGAAGCCTTCAAATTCGAGCTGGTCGGAGATACAGTGTGTGTGCATCGGACCCCGTTCCTGAATCTGGTAACTCTTTGTCACAAAAGCAGTTTCTCAGATTCTTGGGGCCGATGCACCCCTTACCTTGAGATATTCAGGCTAAACGCCAAAACGGGAAATGAATGTGTATTCCAGAATAAGATGTGTAAATATAGCGTCACAAAAGATTCCTCAAAATTCAAACAGTCCCCAAGAGAAAGCGGGTAGCGTTCTCCACAGAACTCAGTGACTGGAGCGATGGATCATGTTACTCGTCCGCTGCCGCATGCCCAAATCGGCCTTCCGATACGTCCCGCCCATCCCGTCTCGTAAGCTCAACGCCGAGCTGTATCGCGGGAGGCAGACATTTTTGCCTGTGCCATTCGACGTTGGCCCACCAAGCGAGATCATTCAGATTGTTCAGTCGACCACGAGCCATCCGGAAGCTGGCACGTGTTCACTACATCGTCGGTGTGGAGATTGGCTCGGGGCAGCCGATGCAATCGACGGCTACTGAATACCCTGGAACTTTATAAATTCAGACAGATCACGCAGCAGCCGATCGCGGAACTGCCAACCTTTGAGGAGATAGTGAGTTGATGACAACAAGGCCCCTTTCGAATGTGCGGGTGCTCGACTTCGGGCAGTATCTCGCAGGCCCGCTCGTCGGCTTGATGCTGGCTGACCTGGGCGCCGAAGTCATTCGGATCGATCCTCCCGACGGCATTGCCTTCGACGACCCGGCCTTTGATATGATCTCTCGCGGAAAGCATTGCTTGACCCTCGACCTAAAGTCGAAGAAGGGTCGGGCCACCGCCATCGAGCTGGCGCGGCGTGCTGATGTTGTGATCGAGAACTTCCGCCCCGGGGTGATGCAACGCCTGGGACTTGGTGCCGACGTGCTCAGCGCGGCGAACGACGGGTTGATCTATCTTTCGCTGCCCGGCTTCGCCTCCACCGATCCCGCGCTTCGCGATCTCGCCGCGTGGGAGGCGGTGATCGCCGCCTATACCGGGCAGTTCACCGACATGGGCCTCAATCGCCGCCTCATGGGGATCAACCCGTCCTTCTCGCCTCTTACGCTCGCCTCGGCTTATGGCGCCAGCTTCGGCGCCCACGCGGTGCTTTTCGCGCTGTATGCCCGAGACAGGAACGGCGGCGACACAATCGAAGTGCCGCTCGCGTCCGCCTTACTCGAGGGATTGGTTTACAATTGCCTCGAGATGGAGAACTGTCCTAGTCGCTACAAGTGGCCGCGCGAACTGGAACTGGAGCGCAGGCTGAGGGATAGCCTGCCGCTCAATCTTCAATTCAGCGAGTTGTCGCAGTTTCTCGACCCGTTTTACAGAAACTATACCTGCGCGGACGGCCGCGGCTTCTACGTGGTGTCGACTACGATTTCCGGCCACCCAAAGCGAGCTTTGGAGGTTCTGGGACTGACCGAACTTGCGGAGGGCCTGCCGGATTTTTCCGCCTACCTCGACGTTGCGGACTGGCCTTCCGAGTGGACGCAGCGTGCCTATCCCGTCGGCCCCAGCGACCGGCACCGCATCTCAGCTGCGATGAAGCGGACGTTCCTGACTAAGCCATCGCACGAGTGGGAGGCTCTGTTCGGCGCCGCGCGCGCGCCCGCCACTGCGCAACGTTTCTCAAAGGAGTGGCTAGCTGACCCCCACGCACTTGCCTCGGGACTTATCTTAGAAGTCGAAGATGCCCGCCGCGGGCGGATGCACCAGATGGGCAATGTCGCTTGGCTGGTCGATGATACCGCCGCGGCCGACAAGCGCGGCCCCATTCCGGCCGACCTGCAAAGGCTGCTCTCCGAGCCTGTACGCAAAGGCCGCGGCAAGGAAGGGCGAGGCGGTTGGCTCGACGGCTTGAAGGTCCTTGACCTGACCAACGTCATCGCCGGCCCGACTATCGGATCGACGCTCGTGCGCTACGGCGCCCAAGTCACCGCGCTGCAGCCTGTCGATCCCTCGGTCGATCCCTTTAATTCCTTGATTTGCGGTCTGCAGGCACAGCGCGGAAAGGAAAGCCTCCTCGTCAACCTCCGAAAAGAGGCGGGACAGGAAGTGCTCCACAGGCTCCTGAAAGAGGTCGATGTCGTCATCATCAACGCAACCGACGCGCAATGCGCCCGACTCAATCTTACTGCAGACCGGCTTGCCGCAATCAATCCACGGCTCATCATGGTCCAACTCGATGCTTGGGGCGGCCTGCGACGTGGGCCGAAATCCGACCATCTGGGCTATGACGACACCGTTCAGGCGGCAACCGGCGTCATGGTGCGCTTCGGCGGCGGCATGCAGACGCCGGAGGAGCACGCACATGCCGGTACGATCGACGTCCTCGGCGGCTTCTGCGGCTGCGTCGCGCTCGGCGCCGCACTGCTTCGCAGGCAGAACACTGGCAAAGGCGGCGTGGCACGCACTTCGCTGGCCGCGGCCAGCAGCCTGATACAGGCTCAATTCATGTACGACTATGCGGGCAGGGCGCCGTTTGACGAACCTTCAGGACGCCAGGTGATCGGCTGGGGGCCCTTTTACCATTGCTACGAGGCTTCCGACGGCTGGATCTTCTTTGCTGCCCCCACAGAGCGTTTTGGCGCGCTTACACGAGTTTCGGAGTTGGCGGACCTTGCGCAGCTTTCGGAAACGGAGCTGAAGCCGAAATTGGCGGAACGCTTCAGGAGCCGCCCCGCAATGTTTTGGCGCAGAAACATCAAAGGAAAGAGTTCGGCCGTGCCGCTCGGATCGCTCAAGAAGACACACGATGCCTCGCTCGTCCGCGAGAGCGATGGCGATATCGACATATCTAAGGCGACCTACCGCGTCGTCCGCCATGACATGCACCCGATGGGGCGTTGGGTCGACCTCGTGCCGCCGAATGCGGTGCGGCCGCGAAACGGCAAGATAACCATACCGGGCCCGATGTCCAAATATGGCAGTGATACGCGATTGGTTCTCGGACGCATGGGCTATTCAAGCGGCGAGATTGACGCCATGATCGTGGAAGGCGTGGCTGGGACCAGTTGGTCGGAGAAATATCTGCCGGACTGACATCTGGCAGACACGTCAGCCATCAACCCAGAAGAGTCGATCGAAGAGGGGAGCAGCGACAGTGAGCATCATAGCGGGATCGGGAAGACCTTCTTCCATTCGCCAAATGGCTGGTTGGCGGTGATGAGAATGGACTTGCGCTCGTATCTGGCGGAGATGAGTTCGCAGAGCACGCTCGAGCGAGATGACGCGTCAGCCTGGTCGCGCTGACCGGTGATGTGTGATGAAGGCTTTATGGCCGGGCATCAGTAGCTCAGCCGTGGTTGCGCGCCACCAGGTGATCATAGGGCGTTCTGCCACACTTCTCCCAGGCAACAAAACTCTCGCGGCCGAGAATGACGTGAGGGTGTCGATGTGCCGGAATAGAAAAGCCGGGGGTGATAGCAGATAATCCAGCGGCTGGTTGGCAACAGTGACGGGTTGCCGATATCACCATCTGGCTGAGGAGGTTGCTTTCCTTGCCGCTGTGCTTGACGCATTTAAAGCACGTCGCGTTTAATTGGCCTCATATCCGGCAGCTTTGAAGAATTTTCTGCACTGCAGCGGGTCGAACAGGTCGCATATATCCTTGAGCGCGTTGCATAACGCGTCGAAGGATCGCGCGGCCTTCTTTCTGAGCAGCGCCTTGAGTTTCGAGAACGCCATTTCGATTGGATTGAGGTCCGGCGAGTAGGCCGGCAGCGGCAGCAGCCAGGCACCGCGCTGGCGCACCAGCTCGGCCGCCCGCTCGCTCTTGTGGAAGGCGACATTGTCGAGGATGACGACGTCGCCCGGTTTGAGTTCGGGTGCAAGCTGGGTTTCGACATAGAGTTCGAAACGCGCTTTGTTCATCGGCGCGTCGACGATCCAAGGCGCGATCATGGCGTGGCATCTCAAGCCGGCGATGAAGGTCTGCGTTTTCCAGCCGCCGAATGGTGCGGATGTCCGGTAGCGTTGGCTCTTGGGCGCCCAGCCGGTTCGCTTGGTCAGCCGTGTGTTGGTCGAGGTCTCGTCAATGAAGACGAGGCGCGTCAAGGCCTTGTCGAAGAACGGTTTGCGCCGCCCGACCCAATGCTCGCGCGCCTGCCGGATGTCGGGACGCTGGTGCTCGCTCGCCCGGAGTGTCTTTTTTTGTGACTGAGGCCCAGCCGGTGAAGCAGACGGGCCACGTTCGACCGGTGCACCGTGACGCCGCGCCCGTCCAGTTCCACGCACAGTTCGTCGAGCGTCAGATCGCCATTCTCGGCCATCCGCTGGCGCACGAAGTCGGCATGAGCGGTCAGCTTGCCGCCGCCAGGGCCGTGGCCTTGCCGGCGCGGCTCAAGCGTACCTCTCTCGGCGCGCAGCTTCATCAGATCGTTCACGAACTTCGGCGAAACCCGGAAATGACGCGACGCCTCACGATTGCACAAACGCCGCAACACGCTTACGCAACGCCATCGGTAACGGCTTGCCCATCACGGTTCTCCCTTCCACCGCAATGAATCATCAAACCGTCGCTCTGGGAATCTGGAGGCTTCTGTGAGGTCCGCGGGCACGACGGAGCGGCCGGGTTGGCTGTCGGACCTCATTGCAAGCCGGATTGAACGGAGCCGCGGGCAGGACTGGCGCTA
>NZ_JAVIIW010000007.1:0-205592 GCF_033977205.1 Mesorhizobium album
CCTGTTTTGCTTCCTCAGGTCCGGCCGAGGCGTATTCGCCGACCACGTCGTTGGTGTTCGACGGGTTGATGTTGCGCGAGCCAGCATCGCCCAGCCACTCGCCGTCGATCAAGTTCTTGCGGAGCACGGTCATCTTCATTCCTTCGAGATTGGCTTATTTGTTCGAGATTAGCAGGGGCGATAACGCGCCGGTTATTTGTCAGACAAATGATATAGCATCGCCCGCCGAAAGGTCTACCCGAGAGCTTTCGATAAAGGTAGGCGCGCGGTTGCGGAAGTCCATTGGCTTCGTCCGCGACGACCTGTCACGATGTTGAGTCAGCGCCTTCAGACAGAGAACGACCAGAACAGGCAGGCGAGCGTTACCGCGGCGAAGATGACGAAGAACAGGCTTCTGAGCAGGACGTTGCGGCGAAGTTCGTTCATGGTGAGATGCGCGGCGACGATCGCCGCAACGAACAGGAAGCGCCAGTTGAAAAGCCCCCACAGCACCTCATGCTGGCCGAAGGCCCAGCGGGCGAGAAGCGAGCCGACGATGGTGGCGAACAGCATGATCGTGGCCCAGAAGATCGCATCGGCAGCGTGGGTGAGCACAACGCCGGCGGCGCGGATGGGCAGGATCATCATCAACAGCGCACTGAAGAAATAGATGGCGGCAATGGCGAGGAAGGACCCCGCTTCGGCAATACCGTCGAGGCGCTTCATGCCGAAAGCGCCGTAAGGATAGCCGTGCCTGGCAACCGCCAGCGAAAGCGCCATCAGCAAGGCGCTCAACACCGTGACCAATGCGAAAGTGCCGAGAGCCTTGCTCATGCCGTTTCCTGTCGAGACGAATCAACAAGAGTTTAGCAGAGCGCGGCCGCCAAAAGCCGCAATTCACCTCTCGGCATTCTCGAAGCGTCAAGGCCTCTGCGATGCCGAAACGAGCTCGGCCTTGCGCCGTGCCGTCTCCAGGCCGACGTCGATGAAGCGGCGCGCATGGCGGGCAAGCTCCATGTTGTCGGTCCACAGATTGCGCCAGATCGCCGTCTTCTTCGACAGGTTCTCGTCGACGATCTCGGAGGAGAAGGATTCGAAGCTGAGGTCGTCGCTATAGCCGATGGCCGTCAGCGCATCGAAAATCGCGGCGAAATCGATGCTGCCGGTGCCGAGGAAGCCGCGATGGCTCTCGCCGATATGGACATAGCCGATCGTCTTAGCGGCATGGCGGATGGCCAGCCCGACATCGGCCTCCTCGATGTTCATGTGGAAGGTGTCGAGGTGCAGGAAGATGTTGTCGGAGCCGGTGTCCTCGATGAAGGCGAGCCCCTGCGCGGCGGTGTTGAGCAGGTTGCTCTCGAAGCGGTTGACGATCTCGAGATTGAGCGTGACGCCGGCCGCCTTGGCTGTCTCCGCGACCCTGGCAAGCGTCGCGGCGCTGCGGTTCCACTGGTCGCGCGTCGGCGGCTCGGTCTGCAAGCCGTGGTTGGTCGAGAGAATGCCGCCGACCTTGCGGCCGCCGAGATCGCGGGTGAGCGCGATGGTGCGGTTAAGGATTTCGACGCCGCGCGCGGCGACCGCCTTGTCGGGGCTGGAGATGTCGCCGTCGGCCGGCAGGCCGATGCTGATCGCCACCCCCAGACCGAGGTCGGCGATGCTTTTGGCCAGCCTTGCGATGTCGACATCGGCCGGGTCGAGATAGGAGAATTCGATCAGGTCGAAGCCGGCCTCTTTTGTATTGGCCAAAGTGCGCTCGATATCCGCCTGTGCCGAGCTCGCCGACCAGACGAAAGAATGGATTCCAATGCGCGACATATTCGTCTCCATCTGCTGCGAAGCATCGGACCCGGAATGGAGCAGGTCCGGGTCCGATGCCTGGACAAGGAGTGCGGCCAGCCTGCGCCGGCCGCGCTGCGCTAAAGAGGATCAGCGCGCCGCCGTCCAGCCCTTATAGTCCTTGAGGTTCTCGGCGGTGATCAGCTTCGGATCAAGCAGGACGACCGGCTCGGCCGGCTTCTTGCCGGCAAGCACGTCGGCCGCCATCTGCAGCGACTGGCCGGCCATGACATAGGGATCCTGCGAGGCGGAAGCCTTGATCATCGAAGTGCCGGATGCGAACTCCTTCTCGATGTCGGGAGCGCCGTCGACCGCGGTGAAGATGAATTCCGAGCGGTTGAGCTGCTTGGCCGCGAGCTGCGCGCCGATCGCCGTCGGATCGTTGATGGCGAACACCGCGTCGATCTTGTCGAAGCGGGTGAGCAGCGACTGGAACACTTTCAGGCCGCCGTCGCGCGAGCCTTCGGCGTTCTGGTCGTCGGACAGGATCTTGATGTCCGGATGCTGAGAGAGAACGTTCTTGCAGCCCTTGACGCGCTCCAGGATCGACGACGATGCCGGGCCGTTGAGGATGACGTAATCGCCCTTGCCGCTGGTGTGGTCGACCAGGTACTGGCAGGCCTCCTCGCCGGCCTTGACGTTGTTGGTCATCACGGTGACGTCGGCACCCGGCGCCGAAACGTCGAAGGCGGCAACCACGATGCCGGCCGCCTGCGCCTTCTTGACGGCGGGCGCGATCGCCTTGGCGTCGACGGCGTTGAGCATGATCACGTCGACGCCGGCGGCGATGAAGGAATCGATCTGCGAGACCTGCTTGTTGAGATCGTAGTCCGCCGATACCGACGTCACCTCGACCTTGGGATTGATCTTCTTGGCCGCGTCCTCGATGCCCTTGATGGTGGCGACGAAGAAGGGGTTGCCGAGCAGGCCGACCGAGATGCCGACCTTGTTCAGGTCCTTGGCCGATGCCGGCGCGACGACGAGAGCCGCGAGGGCCGCGCCGCAGAGCAGTTTGGCGATGGTCTTCATTTACTTGCTTCCTCCGATTGCCCCGCGCCTCTCACGGTGCGTTACACACAGTCCGGCCCGTCCGGGCCGGCGACCAAGGTCAATCACGTTCTTGCTCCGGCCTGGAGCCGGTAACGGTCGAGGGCGACCGCCACGATGATGACCAATCCCTTGATGATGTACTGCCAGATGTCGGAGACACCGGCCAAAATGAGCCCGTTGGAGAGCACTGCGATGATCAGGCCGCCGATCAACGTGCCCCAGATCGAGCCGACGCCGCCGACGAAGCTGGTGCCGCCGAGGATGACGGCGGCGATGGCATCGAGTTCATAGGACTGGCCGAGCTGCAGGCCGTTGGCAGCATAAAGTCTCGCAGCCGACATGACGCCGCCGAGGCCGGCAAGCAGGCCGGACACGCCATAGACGAAGAGCAGCACCAGCGGCACCTTGATGCCGGTGAGGCGCGCCGCCTCGGCGTTGCCGCCCACGGCATAGATCCAGGTGCCGAGCACGGTGCGCTTCAAGACCAGCCAGGACAGAACCACCACCGTCAGTGCGATGATGACCAGCCACGGAACGCCGAACAGCGAGCCATTGCCGATGAAGTCGAACGGCAGGTCGGAGTTGAACACGGTCGTGTCCTCGCCGAGCAGGCGGGCGACGCCGCGGACCGCGGTAAGCGAGCCCAGCGTGACGATGAAGGCCGGCAGCCTGATATAGGCGACGAGCAGCCCGTTGATGACGCCGAAGCCGAGGCCGACCAGGATGGCGGCGGGAATACCGAGCATGCCCCAGTCCGGCACCAGCGACACCAGCACCGCCACCATTGCCGAGGCGGCGAGGACGGAGCCGACCGAGAGATCGATGCCGCCGGTGAGGATGACGAAGGTCATGCCGGCGGCGAGCACGATGTTGATCGACGATTGCTGGGTAACAATCAGCAGGTTGGTGCCGGTGAGGAAGCGCGGGTTGATGAACTGGAAGCCCGCGGCAAGCAGCACCAGAACCGGCAGCATGCCGAGCGCGGCGAAGGCCGAGCGCAGCCGCCGGCTCCTGAGCGCCGCCTGATCCGCTGTCGTCGTCACGGTTGTGCTGTCGGTCATCGCTTCGGTCCTTCCTGGGCCGCTCCCGTCGCAAATTCCATGATCGCTTCCTGGCGAAGCGGCGCGCCCGCGGACGCCGTCACCTCGCCGGCGATGGCGCCGCCGCGCATCACCAGCACGCGGTCGGCGACCCCGATCACTTCCGGCAATTCGCTGGAGATCATCAGGATGGCGATGCCCCTGCCGGCGAGATTGTCGATCAGCCGGTAGATCTCCGACTTGGCGCCGACATCGACACCGCGCGTCGGCTCGTCGAGGATGACGACCTTCGGCGCGGTCTCCAGCAGGCGGGCGAGCAGCACCTTCTGCTGGTTGCCGCCCGACAGCGAGCCGGCATTGGCCTGTGCCGACCTGGTGCGGATCGACAGCTCGGCGACAGCCTTGGCGGCGCGCCGGTCGGCGGCGGCGAAGTCGCGAAAACCGCCTGCGCGCGCGTCCCTGGCCAGCACGCCCATGTTGATGTTGTCGGAAATCGACATGTCGAGGAACAGGCCGAGCTCCTTGCGGTCCTCGGTGAGATAGGCGATGCCGGCCGCGAGCGCCTCACGCGGCGAGGCGATCGCGAGCGGCTTGCCGTCGAGCTCCAGCACGCCGGCGCTGCGCCGGTCAGCGCCGAAGATCAGTCTGGCGAGCTCGGTGCGGCCGGAGCCGACCAGCCCGGCCAGCGCCAGGACCTCGCCGTGATAGAGGTCGAACGAGCAGTTCTTCAGCAGCCTGCCGTCCGACATGCCGCGCACCGACAGCGCCACCTGGCGCTTGCTGTCCGGCGGGCGGTGATCCTTCCTGTAGAAGGCCGACAGATCGCGGCCAACCATCATCGAGACGAGGCGCGAGGCATTGAGATCGGCATGTTCCAGCGTGCCGACATAGCCGCTGTCGCGCAGCACGCTGACACGGTCGGCGAGCTGGTAGACCTCTTCCATGCGGTGGCTGATGTAGATGATGGCGATACCTTGCGCCTTGAGCGTGGCAATGACCTCGAACAGCCTTTCGGTCTCGCGCGACGTCAGCGAGGTGGTCGGCTCGTCCATGACGATGATGCGGGCGCTGGTCGACAGCGCGCGGGCGATCTCGACCAGTTGGCGTTCACCGAGCGACAGGCTGGAGACCAGGGTGCGCGCGGAGAAGGAGACGCCGAGCCGCTCGATGATTTCCCGGGCGCGCCGGTTGCATCGATCGCGATCGACGACGCCGAACCTGCGCGGCTCGTTGCCGAGGAAGATGTTCTGCGCCACCGTGAGGTTCGGCGCCAGCGACAGCTCCTGGTAGATGACGGCGATGCCGTGGGCGCGCGCCTTGATCGGATCGCCGGTGGCGACCGGCGCGCCGTCGATCAGGATCTCGCCGCCGGTATCAGGCCGATAGGCGCCAGACAGCACCTTCATCAGCGTCGACTTGCCGGCACCGTTCTCGCCCATCAGCGCGTGCAGCTCGCCGGCGTTGACGGTGAGCGACACGTCCTGCAGGGCGCGGATTGGGCCGAAGGTCTTGGAGATGTGGCGCATCTCCAGCACCGGCCTCTGCGCCGCCTGGGCATGGGCGATGGCGGTCATTGCGCACCTCCCGCCGATGCGGCGATGCCGCGCCCGGCGATGAGGGCGCGCCAGCCGTCACGGTAACCGGCCAGGCCCTTGAAGTTTGTGGCGCGGACCGGCTCCGGCGTGTCGGCGGCGAATTCGCGCCCGACACTCTCGAAGGCGAGCGCGGCCGCGCCCGTGGCGCTGCCTTCCAGCGTGGCACCCTGCATGAAGGACTGGCCGGGGCGCAGCGCGGCCAGCAGACCGGCGAGCAGGCCGCCGGCATTCAGGCCGCCATCGACGATGACGGTGCCGCGCGAACGGATCAGGTCGAGCGACAGGTCGACCATCAGCGCCACGTAGAGCAGCGCCACGGCCGCACGTTCCTCGGCATCGGAAACGCGCCCGACGATTTCGCCCGTCCGGCCTGGCATCGGTCCGCCTGGGGCAAAGGTCGGCAGCGCGATGATGCCGGCGTCGATCGCGCGCTCTATCGCGGCCGGAGCAATCGTGCCCTGCCAGTTGCCGCTGATGGTCGCGAATTCGCGCCCGCCCATGAAGCGGATGGTGGGCACCGGGCCGCCATCGACATCGACATTGACCAGCATGTCGCGGTCGCGGTCGAGCGCGTCGAGCGGGCAGTCCGGGTTGAGTATGATCACCCAGGTGCCCGTCGACACCACGGTGAGCGGCCCAAGTTCCTGCCGCCGATAGGCATGGAGCGCGGCGTTGCTGTCGTGGACACCGTTGTGGATGGAGACCGGCCGGCCCGATTTGCCGAAGCGCCGCTCGCCGATGACTGCGCCGGCGCGCGCGAAGGCTGGCATCTGACCGCGCCAGCCTTCGGCGTCGACCAGCGAGGAGAAGTCGCGCTTGCGCGGTGCCCACAGATGCGAATGGCAGCCCAAATAGGACATCTCCGAAACGGCGCGGCCGCCGAAGCGCCAGCTCCAATATTGCGGATAACCGAGGATCGCCCTCGCCGCCTCGAAGGCGCCCGGCGCTACTTCCTTCAGCCACATCATGTGGCGGGCGTAGTTGAAGCCGAGCGGCAGGCGCGGCGAGAAGGTCTCGGCGAAATCGGGGATACGGCGGTCGATCCGCGTGGCGATTTCGGCCGGCGGCTCCTGCTCGTAATCGAGTATCGGGTGCGTCAGCGCCGTCCCATCGACCAGCGCGAAGGTGCAGCCATGGCCGGACACCATCAGGCCTTCGATGCCATGGCCGTCGACGGCCTCGTCGACGGCATTGAGCGCCCAGTCATGCAGCGCCATCTCGTCAAGCACGCTGAGGCCGTCCTTGCGTATCCAGTCGGGCTTGGTGCGCCGCTCGTCGAGGATGCGCCCGTCCTGGCCGAAGACGAACAGCTTCGAATTGGTCTTGCCGAAATCGAGCACCGCCACCTTCACGGGAGGGCTCCCGAGGACGGCGCGATGCGCACGGCGACGCCGGCGTCCTCCAGCATGCGCGCATCGGCATCGGAGAGGCCGTCATCGGTCACTAGCGTGCCGATGCGCGACAGCGGCAGGGCGACATTGCGGGCATGGATCGACAGCTTGCGGCTGTCGGCCAGCACCACGATCTGGTCGGCGCAGAGGCTGAGATCGACGATCGAGCGCACCAGCAGCGGATGCGATTCCAGCACGCCCTCATGGCTGAGGCCCTGCGCGCCGACGAAGAACTTCGAGGCGTAGAACGGCACGGCCTGGGTGAGCGAGTGGATGATGCCGGGCTCGCGATGCAGGTCGCCGCCGGCGATGGTCAGGCTGCAGTGGCCATGATCGCTGAGATAGGCCGCGAGCGGCATGGAATTGGTGAAGAGGCGGATGTTGCGGTCGGCAAGCTTGACGCCGAGGTGGAAGCAGGTCGAGCCACCATGGACGATGACGGCGTCGCCGTCGCGTACGATGGTCGCGGCGACGGCGGCGATCTGCCGCTTGGCGTCGACCGCGAGATCCCGGTTCTCGTCATAGGGCCTGGCATAGGCGACCCCGGCATGGGCCGCGCCATCGAGGGCGGAGATGCCGCCATAGACCTTCCGCGCCTCGCCGGCCTCGTCGATCTTGTCGATGTCGCGCCTGACCGTCGCGGCCGAGACGCCAAGCCGCTCCTGCAGCTCGCGCACCGACGCAAAGGGGCGGTCCCGCAGCAGTTCGACGATCTGACGCTGGCGGCCGGAGTCGCTCAAATCTTTCCTCCCGAATGCCATTTTTCCACGGCAATTGGCGCAACTTACTCAACATCGGGCAGAATGCAAGCCAGATTTGACGATACTAGATCACTGTTGACGCAGGTCGCTCGCATCTGCGATATCAGCGCCGAACGCTCCCGGGGACGGGAGATGATGCCGAAACCCGACCAAGCCATCGGAGGACAAGCGCCATGGCGACCCAAGCTGACGCGCAGGAACTGGCCGCCCTGCGGGCGCTTTCGGCCAGGATCGGCGGCAACCCGCACCTGACCCAGGCGGCCGGCGGCAACACCTCGCTGAAGGCCGGCGACACGCTTTGGATCAAGGCGTCCGGCACCTGGCTGAAGGACGCGCTGTCCGAAGACATCATGGTGCCGGTGGCGATGGTGCCGCTGATCGAGGCCGTCGAACGGCGCGATCCGGCCGCCGACAAGCCGCAGGCCTTTGCCATCGACGCCCTCAATCCGCGCGGGCTCCGCCCGTCGATCGAGACCACCGTGCACGCGCTGATGCCGCGGCGGGTCGTGCTGCATGTCCATTGCGTCGATACGATCTCGCTCGCGGTCCAGGCCGATTGCGAGAGCGAGGTCGCGCGGCGACTCGAGGGCATCGCGTGGGCCTATGTTCCCTATCGCCGGCCGGGCCTGCCGCTTGCCCAGGGCATTGCCGAACGGCTGCGGCCCGGGATCGACGTGCTGATCCTCGGCAATCACGGGCTGGTCGTGGCCGCGGAGACCGTGGCCGAGGCGGAGCACCTGCTGCACCGGGTCAGGTCGCTCCTGGCGCGCCCGGCGCGAGCGGCGGCGGAACCGGACGCCGCGGCGCTGACGGCGCTTGCCGGCGACAGCGGCTACAGGTTGCCGGCGGAGGTCGAGGCGCATGCGGTGGCGCTCGACGCAGCCAGCCGCCGCATGGCAGAAGCCGGCAGCCTCTATCCGGACCATGTCATCTTTCTCGGCCAAGGTTCCGTGGTGGCAAGGCCCGGCGAGCAGGTTGACGACGTCACCGCGCGGCTGGGAGTCAGTCCGGCTGCGATCCTCTTTCCCGGCGCCGGCGTGCTGATGCGCGGCGACGCCAGCTCCGGCGCGGACGCCATGCAGCGCTGCCTTGCCGATGTGACTGCCCGGATCGACATCTCGGCGCGGCTGAACTATCTCACCGCGGCCGAGAATGACGAGCTCATCAACTGGGATGCCGAGCAGTATCGCCAGAAACTCAACGCCGCGGGCTAGGGCCATGGCGCCGCTTGCCGTAGGCATCGACATCGGCACCTCCGGGTCGCGCGCCGTCGCGATGCGTCCGGACTTTTCCATCACAGCGCGCGCCGCCGTGCCGCTCGAGCGCTTCGGTGCGAACGGTCGCGACCCTGAGGTCTGGTGGGCCGCGGTCGAGGCGACGCTGAAGGCGCTGCTTTCGAGCGTCGACCGCGCAGCGGTGCGCGCGATCGCCGTCGACGGCACGTCGGGCACCGTGCTGCCGGTCGACGGCACCGGGCGGCCGCTGGCCGAGCCGCTGATGTACAATGACAAGGTTCCGGACGACCCCATTCTCGCCGGGATTGCCCGCACGGCGCCGGAAACGAGCGCCGCGCATGGCGCGACATCCGGTCTTGCCAAGGCGCTGTGGTTCCAGCGTCAGCCCGACGTCCAGGCCGTGCTGCACCAGGCCGACTGGATCGCCGGACAATTCTCGGGCCGTTTCGACGTCAGCGACGAGAACAACAGCCTGAAGACCGGATACGATGCCGAGACGCGCCGCTGGCCGGACTGGATCGCAGAAACCGGCATGCGCATTGAGCTGCTGCCCGCCGTCGTCAGGCCTGGCAGCGTGACAGGCAGGCTCACGGCCTCCGCCGCCGGCCTGTTCGGCCTGCCGCGCGAGGTGGCGGTGGTTGCCGGCACCACCGATGGCTGCGCCTCGTTCCTGGCGACGGGCGCGGCGGCCGCCGGCGACGGCGTCAGCGCGCTCGGATCGTCGCTAACCATCAAGATCCTGTCTGAGCGGCCGATCTTTGCGCCGCGCTACGGCATCTACAGCCACCGGCTCGGCGACGCCTGGCTGGCCGGCGGCGCCTCAAATACCGGCGGCAAGGTGCTTGCCCGGCATTTTTCGCTCGAGCGCATCGTCGAGCTCAGCGCCGCCATCGATCCCGCGACCGAGACCGGCCTCGACTATTACCCGCTCGGCACGGCCGGCGAGCGCTTCCCCATTGCCGATCCCTTACTGCAGCCGCGCCTCCTTCCCCGCCCCGACTCCGACGCCGACTATCTGAAGGCGATGCTGGAAGGCATCGCGGCCATCGAGGCGCTCGGCTACCAGAGGCTTGCCGAGCTCGGCGCGCCGACACTGACCTCGGTGCGGAGCGTCGGTGGCGGCGCTGCCAATGCGGCCTGGACCGCGATCCGGCGGCGCAAGCTCGGCGTCGATTTCCTGCCGGCACTCTCCGACGAGGCCGCCGCCGGGACGGCAAGGCTGGCGCTGATCGGCGCAAGTGAGGCGGGACTGCTGTGAGCATGAGGCAAGCCAGACATCTCGGTGGGATCGGAGCGCTCGCCGAACGCTACGACGTGTTCCTGCCCGATCAGTTCGGCGTGCTGCATGACGGGCAGCAGCCCTATCCGGGTGCGGTCGAAGCCCTGTCGGCGCTGAAGCGCGCCGGCAAGACCGTAGTGCTGATCTCCAATTCCGGCAGGCGGGCAGAGCCTAACGAGCGACGGCTGCTGAAGCTCGGTTTCGAGGCGGGAAGCTGGGACCATTTCGTCTCGTCCGGCGAGGTGGCCTGGCGGATGTTCAAGGACATGGTGGGCTCGGGCGCCTTGAGGGCGGGCACGAGATGCCTGCTGATCAGCCGTGACGGCGACCGTTCGGCGATCGAAGGCCTGCCCTTGACCCTGACCGAGCGGGGCGACGACGCAGAGCTGGTGCTGCTCTCGGCCAGCGAGGGCGACCGCTATGATCTCGATCATTACCGCACGCTGCTTGGTCCGGCCGCCGCGCGACGGGTGCCGTGCTTCTGCACCAACCCCGACCGGATTATGCTGACCGCGGTCGGACCGCGTTTCGGCGCCGGCGAGATCGCCGACCTCTATGAATGCCTCGGCGGCAGCGTCACCCGCATCGGCAAGCCCTACCCGGCGATCTTTGAAGCGGCGCTGGCGCTGGCCGGAAATCCGGTGCGCGGCAACGTTGTCTGCGTCGGCGACAGCGTCGAGCACGACATCGCCGGAGGCAGAGGCGCCAGCGTCGCGACCGCGCTGGTCATGTCCGGGATATTGGCCGATGCCGGCGACCTGACCGGGCTTTTCCGAGAGCTCGGCGCATGGCCCGACTATACGATGGACGCCTTCCGCTGGCGTTGACCTACCCGATGCGATTGCCGCTTGCCGGATCGAACAGATGCAGCGCCGCGGGCTCGGCGGCGAGCCGGATCGTGTCGCCCGGCTTCACATCACTGCGGCCCATGACGAAGACGCAGATCTGCTGGCTGGCCAGCCTGACATAGAACTGCGTCGAGAGACCCAGCGGTTCGACCACCTCGACCTCACCTTTCAGCGGGCCGTTCTCGGCCAGCCGGATGTGCTCCGGCCGCAGTCCGACGGTCAGCGCATCGCCGTCCTTCAGCGGCAGGCCATCTGGCAGCCTCAGCTTCTGGCCGTCGGCCAGCACGGCGTCGACCTTGCCGCCCTTGGCGACCTTCGCCGGCAAAAAATTCATGCCGGGCGAGCCGATGAAGCCGGCGACGAACGTGTTGGCCGGCCGGTCGTAAAGTTCCAGAGGATGGCCGACCTGCTGCACAAAGCCGTCATGCATGACGACGATGCGGTCGGCCATGGTCATGGCCTCGACCTGGTCGTGGGTGACATAGACCGAAGTGGTCTTGAGCTGCTGGTGCAGGGCCTTGATCTCGGCACGCATATGGACGCGCAATTTGGCGTCGAGGTTCGACAGCGGCTCGTCGAACAGGAAGACTTTCGGATCGCGCACGATGGCGCGGCCCATGGCGACGCGCTGGCGCTGACCGCCCGAGAGCTGGCGCGGCAGACGGCCGAGGAAGCTTTCAAGGCCGAGGCGTTTGGCAGCGGCGCCGACCCTGCCGTCGATTGTCGTCTTCTCGGCCTTCTTCAACATCAGGCTGAAGCCCATGTTGGAGGAGACGTCCATATGCGGGTAGAGCGCGTAGGACTGGAACACCATGGCGATGTCGCGATCCTTGGGGGCGACATCGTTGACCAGACGCTCGCCGATGCGGATTTCCCCGCCGGTGACCTCTTCCAGGCCGGCGATCATGCGCAGGAGCGTGGACTTGCCGCAGCCGGACGGGCCGACCAGCACGACGAACTCGCCGTCGGCGATTTCGAGATCGACGCCGTGCAGGATGCGCAGCGCGCCGTAATCCTTCTCGACATGTTGCAGTGTGACTGAAGCCATCTTTTATCCTTTGACAGCGCCGGCGGTGAGGCCGGTGACGAGATAGCGTTGCAGGAAGGCGAAGAAGATGCAGACCGGGATCAGCGCCAGAATGGACGCCGCCATCATCTGCCCCCAGTCGACGGCGAACTTGCCGATGAAGGTGAGCAGGCCAACGGCAAAGGTCTTCTGCTCGTCGCTGGAGATCAGCATCAGCGCAAACAGCAACTCGCTCCAGGCAGCGGTGAAGACGAAGCCGAGCGTCGCGCCCATGCCGGGCAAGGTCAGCGGCACGATCACCCTGCGCATCGCCTGAGCGCGCGTGCAGCCGTCGATCATCGCCGCCTCCTCCAGATCCTTCGGGATGCCGTCGAAGAAGGACTGCATGAGGAAGGTGGCGAAGGCGGTGTTGAAGGCGGTGTAGATGATGATCAGCCCGATCAGGCTGTTGGTCAGGCCAAGCTGGCCCATGATGCGGTAGATCGGCGGGATGACCATGACCAGGGGGAAGGTCTGGGTCAGCAAAAGCAGGATGGCCAGTGTGGCCTTGCCGCGGAAGGTGAAGCGCGACATCGCATAGCCGGCAAGCGTGGCGACGACCGTCACAAGTGCCGCCGTCGATACCGAGACGATGACGCTGTTCAGGAAATAGCGCGGGAAGTCGGAGGCCTCGAGCACGGTGGCGAAGTTCTTGAGCGTCATCTCAGACGGCCAGAAGGTGATGCCTTCGGAATAGAGCAGCCGCTCCGGCGTCACCGAGATCTTCAGCGTCCAGAAGATCGGGAACAGCGCGAAGATGACATAGGCGGCGATGGCCGAGTAAAGGCCGATACCGCCCGCGATGCGCGAAGAGGTGGAGCGTCCGGCGATCATCAGACATGCCTCACAAGCGTGCGGCGGATGGCGATCAGCGCGATGGCATAGGCAATCAGCAGCACCAGAAGCAGCACCGCGACCGCCGAGGCGTAGCCTTTATCCAGCGATTTGAAGGCGCTGACATAGATGTAGACCGGCACCGTGCTGGTCGAGCCCGCCGGTCCGCCCTCGGTCATGACGAAGATCAGGTCGGCGAAGGTGGCGATCCAGATGGTGCGCAGCATGACGGTGATGACGATGGTGGGCGCCAGGAACGGCAGCGTCACCTTGGTGAAGCGCTGCCAGGGCGAGGCGCCGTCGATGGCTGCCGCCTCATGCAATTCGGACGGGATCGACTTCAGCGCCGCAAGCAGGGTGATGGCGAAGAAGGGGATGCCGAACCAGATATTGGCGACGATCGGTCCCCACATGGCGGTGGCCGGATCGGAGAGCACATTGGTCGGCTCGGCCTTCAGCCCGAGCGCGAAGAGCCAGTGCGGCAGCGGCCCGATGATCGGGTTGAACAGCCAGGCCCAGGTGAGGCCCGAGAGAAAGGACGGCACCGCCCAGGGCAGGAACACCACTGCCTGCACGATCCTGCGGCCGTAAAACGGCTTGTCGAGCAGCAGCGCCAGGCCAAGCCCAAGGAAGAACTGGAAGAACAGGCTAGCGACCGTCCACCACAGCGTGTTGATCAGCGCCTGGCCGAGCACGGCGTCGGAAAGCATCGCCTGGTACTGGCCGAGGCCGACATATTCCGACTTGAAGGCGGAGAATTTGCGGAAGGAGTAGCTGATGCCGATGATCAGCGGCACCAGAAGCACCACGACCAGCAGGACGATAGCCGGCGAAAGATAGAGCCATGGCTCGATCGCAGCCTTGCTCAGCCGCTTCTTTCGCGGCCGGGCGGCAGATCGGATTTCGGACACTGCGTAGGTCATACGGTGCTCGCGATGGAAGGTGGGTGCCGGCGACGCAACAGGTTCCTTCTCCCCCGTTTTACGGGGAGAAGATGCCGGCAGGCAGATGAGGGGCGGCGCGAACCTGCGAAAGTATGGCGCTGCCCCTCGTCCGGCCCTTCAGGCCACCTTCTCCCCGGAGGCGGGGAGAAGGAAGAAGGGTGCTACTTCTTGTTCTTGGCCAGCCAGGCCTGCTGCTCCTTGGTCAGGAACGCGGCCCATTCGTCGGCCACGTCCTTGGCGGGCTTCTGGCCGAGCAGCACTTCCTGGAAGTTCTTGATCGCCACCTGGTCGACGAAATTGCCGAGGTTTTCCAGATGGGTCGGCGGCGTCACCATTTCATATTTGGAGCTGTCGCTGAGCTCGGTGAACCAGCCCTTGAACTGCTCGGTTTTGAAATGGGCGTCCTGGTCGGCGCCGTTGTGGATCGGGATGACGCCGACTTCCTTGGCCCATTCAAGATTGTCCTTCGGCGAAAGCAGCGTTGCCATCAGCTTCCAGGCCTCTTCCTTGTGCTGGGAATTGGCGAACATCGCCCAGCCGGCATAGCCCAGCGTCGGATAGGACTTGCCGCTCGGTCCGACCGGCAACGGCGCCACGGCAAAATCGTCGGCGCTCATCTTGTCGGCGATGCCGAGCAGCGCGTCGGGATCCTGGTTGAGCATGGCGCAAGTGCCCGAATAAAAGCCGGTCACCGTTTCGTTGAAGCCCCAGCTCACGGCATCCTTCGGCGCCAGGCCGTTCTTGTACATGTCGGCCAGCATCTGCAGGCCCTTGACCGAGCCCTCGTCATTGATGGTCGAGGTGCCGTCGTCGGTGAAGTACCCGCCCTTGCCGTCGGCGATGTTCATGAACATGTGCATGCCGTTGAAGGCGCCGGGGCCGCCGCGCAGGCAGTAGCCGTATTTGCCGGGGATGGCCGAGATCTTCTTGGAAAACTCGACGAACTCGTCGAGGGTTGCCGGCGGACGATCGAGCCCGGCTTGCTTGAACAGCTTCTTGTTCCAGAACAGCGCATTCACATAGTAGCCGTAGGGGATCATGAACTGCGTGTTGTTGACCGTCGAGCCGAACTGCTTGGCGCGCTCGCCGAGCGTCTTGGCATCGGGCCAGGTGGCCATGTACGGGCCGAGATCCTCGAGCTGGCCGTTGTTGGCATAGAGGCCCATCCAGCGCTCCGGCATCTCGACGACATCGGGCGTGTCGCCGGCCTGGACCATGGTGAGGAATTTTTCGAAGGCCTGACCCCACGGCAGCGAGACGAGCTCGACCTTGACGCCCGGATTTGCCTGCTCGAACTCGGCGAGCTGCTTCTTCAGGAATTCGGTGCGCGGCGGGCTGGTGATGACCTCGACCATCTTGATGGTGGTGTCGGCCAGCGCGGCTCCGGCGGAGATCGCCAGGCCGGCAGCGGCGGCAAGCAGGATTGTCAGTCTCTTCATGTTCAGGACTCCCATTTTGAACACTCGTTATTTTTTTGACTTGTCGAAGGCCTGGGCGATGTCGGCCCAGAGATCCTCGACGTTCTCCAATCCGACATTGAAGCGGATGGTTCGGGGGCTGACGCCGAAGCGCGCCATCGAATTGAGGCCCGGCGTCTGCTCGAGCGAAGCCTTCGCCGGCACGACCAGGCTTTCGTGGCCGCCCCAGCTGACACCGATGTGGAAGAGCTTCAGCGCATCGACGAAAGCCGGAATGTCGACATCCTCGGTGACCTCGAAGGAGAACAGCCCGGCATAGCCGGCAAGCGTCTTCTTGCCGGGATGATTGGAATAGGCGGGGTGGTTGACCCGCTCGACCTTGCCATGCGCCTTCAGCCGCTCGGCAAGGGTAAGCCCGCTCTTCATGTGATGCGGCAATCTGAGCGGCAGCGTGCGCAGGCCGCGCAGCAGGAGCCAGCCTTCGAAAGGCGAGAGCTTGCCGCCGAGCGAGGAATAGGTCTGCTCGTTGATGTGCTTGATATACGCGGCCGAGCCCGCCACCACGCCGGCGACGGTGTCGCTGTGGCCGCCGAGATATTTCGAGGCCGAATGCAGCACCAGATCGACGCCATGCGAGATCGGCTTCTGGAAGACAGGCGTGGCCCAGGAATTGTCGATGGTGGTGACGATGCCTTGTTCCTTCGCCAGCCGCGTGAGGTGCGCGATGTCCTGCAATTCGAACATCATCGAGGTCGGGCTTTCGAGATAAAGCAGCTTGGCGCCGGGAAGGGCCGCAGCAACCGCATCGGGATCGGAGCCGTCGACATAGTCGACCTTGATTTGCAGGCGCGGGAACAGGCGCTCGAACAGCCGGTACGCATCGCCATAGCAATTGCGCACCGTGACGATGCGCTCGCCGGCGCCGACGAAGGCAAGCACCGTGGCGCTGATCGCGGCCATGCCACTGGAGAAGCCGCGCGCAGCTTCGGCGCCTTCCAGCGCCGCGACGCGCGCCTCGAACTCCATCACCGTCGGATTGTCACCGCGCGAATAGATCGGCTGGCGGCGACGGCCGGCAAAGGTGTCGGCCATGTCGGCATAGCTATCGAAGGTGAATAGCGAGGTCTGATAGATCGGCGGCACCACCGCACCGCCGGGGAAAGGATCGTCATGCGCGAGAAGCGTGGCCGCCTCGCCCAGATAGTCGCTGGCCAAAGAGGCCGGATCGAAGGCGGTCGGGTGTTCGTTCATCTGCGGTCCGAAAGCTTGAGGTTGGCGGCACCGCGCTTCAGGTCGTCCTCGACGGTGGCGATGAGCTTCAGCGCCTCGGCGCGGGCTCCCTCCGGGTCGTGCGCGGCGATGCAGTCGAAGATGGTGCGGTGGTACGGAAAGCTAGCATGGCCGAAATCGCGCACGCCCAGCGGATGTTCCCAGAAGCGGTGGAACAGCTCATGCATGGCGCTGATGATCTGCTCGAACAGCGGATTGCCGGAGGCGCGGTAGATCGACTGGTGGAACTCCCAGTCCTCTTCCGAGGACATGCCGGCGCGGGCGTGGAAGGCTTCCTCCATGATGTCGAGCTTGCGCTCGATCTCGGCGATCTCGGCCTTGCCGGCGCGGACGGCGCAAAGGGCGGCCGCCTCGGCCTCCAGCGCACGGCGGATCTCCAGCGTGCGCATCAGGCCGGCGAAGTCGTTGCCGCCGGCGAGCGTCAGCGGCATATGCAGCATGTCGGGCGAGACGGCGGCCTTGAGATACGTGCCGCTGCCCTGACGCCGCTCAACAAGACCCAGGCCCTCCCAGCGCGTCAGCGCCTCGCGCACCGTGTTGCGGCTGACCTTGAGGCGTTCGGCAAGGATGCGCTCCGTCGGCAGTTTTTCACCGGGG
The DNA here is from genome assembly GCF_033977205.1 of Mesorhizobium album. NCBI lineage: Bacteria > Pseudomonadati > Pseudomonadota > Alphaproteobacteria > Hyphomicrobiales > Phyllobacteriaceae > Mesorhizobium > Mesorhizobium album. Next base: position 17,164 of record NZ_JAVIIW010000007.1, read on the forward strand.
CCGAGAGCCTCCTGCCTCACAAAGCCCGCCAACGCCTTCAGCACCGCGTCATCGCGGGCGGTCGTCTGAATGGGCGGGAGGCTGTCTGTCACGCCGGCGGAGCCTAAAGTGGTTCAATGGTCCAACCAATTTCTGCACAGAGCGAGATGCGTGTCAACAGTCGAAACGCGGCTAGGCCGAACGGCGTGGATATGCGCCATTCGGCCATCTCTTTGTTTAAGCAATTCCGGACGGAAAACCGCTCACACTTTTCCTGGAATTGCTCAAGCTTTCAGGCGCAGATGCGCGCCGGCGTGGCGGCCGCGCGAGCCTCGCGCCAGCGAGCGAACATTTCCTCGCGAACCCGCCTCGAGGCCGAGAGCCGCTCTTTTGCCTCCGCCAGGACAGCCGGCGAAGCCTCGGCGGGCGTGCCGGATCGGAAGGGAGGCGCCGGCGCATATTCGAGCGAGAGTTGCACGGTCTCCGCTTCGGCCTGTCCGAGGAGCCTTGCGACCAGCGCCAGACCGAAATCGATGCCTGAGGTGACACCACCGGCGGTGATCAGCTTGCCGTCCTCGACGATACGCGCATCGACAGGGATTGCGCCGAACTCTTCAAGGAAATCATGCGCATACCAATGCGTGGTTGCCCGCTTGCCCTTGAGCAGCCCGGCCGCGCCGAGCACCAGGGCCCCGCTGCACACCGAGGTGATGTAGCGCGCCTGCGCCGCGCGCTCCCAGACGAAATCGACGACCGCCCGGTCCTCCAACAGCGCGTTGACGCCGCCTCCGCCTGGAATGCACAGAACGTCGAGAGGCGGGCAGTCGTCGAAGGTCGCCGTCGGCGTAAGGGAAAGACGCGTCGACGACGACACCGGATTGCGATCCTTCCAAATCAATTCCACCTCGGCGCCCTTGGCGGTTGCCAGGACTTCGTAAGGGCCGGTGAGATCGAGCTGCTGGACGTTGGGGAATACGAGAATGCCGAAACGAAGGGTCATCGAAATCTCCACAGGTTGACTGCGGGTAATCTATGGCATCATGCTTTGGCACGATCGCCAATCATCCCTCGTTTCAGGCCAAACCGATGCGCCGTATCGAAATCCTCGCTTATCCCGACGTCCAGCTCCTCGACGTCAGCGGACCGCTTCAGGTTTTCGCCAGCGCCAACGACTTCAGGACGCAGGCCGGCGAAGCGGCCGCCTATGAAATCGTCGTCGTCGCCGCCTCGCCACGGATAAGAACGTCGTCCGGCCTCGTGCTGGAGGCAGCAGCGCTGCCTGCGCACGGGCTCGAGATCGACACTGTGATCGTGCCCGGCGGCTGGGGCGTCAACGCCGCCTGCGACGATGCCGAGCTCGTCCAGTGGATCATCGGCCGCTCGCGCGATGCCACGCGAACAGCCTCCGTCTGCAGCGGCGCCATGCTGCTAGCCGAGGCAGGCCTGCTCGATGGCCGCCGCGCGGTCACCCATTGGGGGCGCTGCGCGGAGTTCGCCCGGCGATTTCCGGCGGTCCGGCTCGAACCCGACCCGATCTTCATTCGCGACGGCAATGTGTGGACGTCCGCCGGCGTGACGGCAGGCATCGACCTGGCGCTTTCCTTCGTCGAGGCCGACCTTGGCCGGCGCATGGCGCTCGCGGTGGCGCGCGAATTGGTCGTCTTCCTGAAACGCCCCGGCGGCCAGGCGCAGTTCAGCCAGACCCTCAAGCTGCAGGATGGCGACGAGCGCTTCGACAAGCTGCATGGCTGGATTCTGGACAATCTGGGCAGCGACCTTTCGCTGACGAGACTGGCCGAACGCGCCAACATGAGCCCGCGCAGCTTTTCGCGCCATTATCGGCAGGCAACCGGCCGCACACCCGCCCGCGCGGTCGAAGAGATCCGGATCGAGGCGGCGCGACGGATGCTGGAGCAGGGGCTAGCCGTCAACCAGACGGCCCGCCGCTGCGGCTTCGGCTCGGAAGAGACGATGCGACGCGGCTTCGTGCGCGCCCTCGGCACCAACCCGCGCGACTATAGGGAGCGGTTCTAGAGCGTTTCACGGAAACGCCGAGCGGAAAACCGCTACGCACTTTCCCTGGAATTGCTCTAGCGCCATTCCTTGCGCAGCGGTTCGCTAGAGCGAACCCTCGATCACTGCATGTGATTGGACAGCGATGTGGCCGATTTCGGTCAGCGCGTAGATGCCGCGCTCGGCCCGGGCGAACCAGCCATAATAGTTGTGCAGCAGGATGCTGGCCGCGCGCGGCGAAAGGGTTTTCAAATCGCGCGGCCGTTTCGGGCCGTCGGTCATGGCGGCGGCGCAGGCGAGAGCCTCCTGCCGGTAGGCGGTCATGATCGGTTTTTTTCGCGTGCTGCCGCCGATGGACGGATCGCCCTTGCGGCGGTGATGTTCCTCGACCAAACGCGAGCGGCGCCTCGGGTCGCGCCGCGGCGGCACGGCGGCGGGGCTGAGCAGCAACTCGACCCTGCCCTTTCCATCGACCGCCAGCAGACCGAAGCCGAGGCGGCGGCAGAGCGCGCGGAAGCGGCGGTCATGCTCGCGGCCCTTGCCGCGCGCCGACATCCGGGCGGCGAGCCAGACCTCGTCGCAGGCCGCCGCGCGATCGACGCCCTGCAGGACGAGCTCAAGATTGAATTGCAGCTTCAGCTCGCAGATGACCACCACGGGCGGCTCGCCATCGCGCAGCCCGACGATGTCGCAGCCGCCGACTTCACCCTTGACGGTGAAATCGAGGCTCTCGAGAAACCGCTTCACCGGGGCATAGAGGGACGTTTCCTGCATGGGAAAGGCATAGCCGATTCGAGACCAGCCGACACGGCAGAAGGCGACGCGACTGCCCGCCGCTATTGCCTGGCGAACGGCCCCCTATAGGTCTGGCCGGCAAGCGCATAGGTGGCGGACAATGTTCCGTCGGGCTGCATCGTAAAGGTGGCGTCCGCGCCATTCGGAAGACGCCCGAGCTTCAATGTGTTCCCGACGATCCGGCCGGCGCCGTCGGCCACGCCCGGCTTGTTGTCGGCCACATCGCCCCATGCGTAGCTGACCGTCACCTGCCCGCCCGGAGAAACCGTCAGCACGGCCAGCTTGCCTTCATACATGCCATCCAGCCGTCCGGCCCAAATTCCTGAAAACGCGGCATATCTGGCGGGGACACTCTTGCCGGGAGGCGTGATCGCCACGGTTTGGTCCAACACCGCCAAATCCGGAGAGACGGGCGCCGCGACAGCAGCCGGGGCAGGTTGCGGTGGAGGAGGCGGCGGCGCCTGGGACGCTGATTCGCAAGCCACGAGCGCCAATGCCACGAAACCGAGCATGAGAGAAAGACTGTTTGGTGGAGCCAATCGGAATCGAACCGACGACCTCTTGAATGCCATTCAAGCGCTCTCCCAACTGAGCTATGGCCCCACTCCCGGCAGTCGGCCGGCGCCGTTTCCGGCGAAGAGATCCGGCGCGACTGGGAACCGCGCCGTTGTTTAGTGCTGGCGGCTTCTAGCGCCGCCTTCGGTCAAGATCAAGCCTTGAAAAGCCGCTTTTTCGTCACAGGCCAAAATGGCCGGCAAACGATCAGATCAGACCTCGTCCTCGTCGTCGCCGACGCCGATCATGTCGGAGACGTCGTCGTCCTCTTCCTCCTCATCGGCAAGGAAGGTGTCGTCGTCATCGTCACCGAGATCGACATCCTCATCGTCGCCGAGATCGGGCAGATCGTCGCCGCCCTTGGCCTCGTCGTCCGCATCTTCCAGCGAGACGACCTCGGCGCCCTCTTCGTCCTCGGCGTCCAGTTCCTTTTCGGCGACGTCCTCGTCTTCCTCGAGCGCGGAAATCTTGCCTTCCTCGAAATAGGAACGCGGATAGCTCTTGCCGGTATAGGGCGAGACGATCGGGTCCTTGTTGAGGTCGTAGAATTTTCGACCCGTTTCGGGGTCGATACGCTTTGTGCCAAGTTCAGGTTTTGCCACGGCAAGCCTCGTCAAAAAAAGAATGGTCCCCTTAACCGCAGCTTACGGCGTTGTCAAAGCCAAAAGCCACCCTCTGAAAACCCGATTTTCAAAGCCCCGCGCGAGGGGATGACCATCGCGGCGCAGCGTGATAGGAGACCGCCGCAACATGACGAATTGAGCCGGCCCGCCGGCACCTTACTTGGAAAAGACAATATGTCTCACGCTGCCGCCCCGAAGCCGGCCACGGCCCGCAAATCTCCCGCTCTTGCCGGCGCGGCGCGGGTGCCGGGCGACAAGTCGATCTCGCACCGCTCCTTCATGTTCGGCGGGCTGGCCTCCGGCGAGACGCGCATCACCGGCCTGCTCGAAGGCGAGGACGTGATGCGCACGGGCGCGGCCATGAAGGCGATGGGCGCGCATATCGAAAAGAAGGGCGCCGAATGGGTGATCCGCGGCACCGGCAACGGCGCGCTGCTCGAGCCTGAAGGTCCGCTCGATTTCGGCAATGCCGGCACAGGCTCGCGGCTCACCATGGGCCTGGTCGGCACCTACGACATGGAGACGACCTTCATCGGCGACGCCTCGCTTTCCGGCCGGCCGATGGGCCGTGTGCTGGAGCCGCTGCGCCAGATGGGCGTGCAGGTGCTGAAGGCGGCGCCCGGCGACCGCATGCCGATCACGCTGCGCGGCCCCAAGCACGCCGCACCCATCACCTATCGCGTGCCGATGGCCTCCGCCCAGGTGAAATCGGCGGTGCTGCTCGCCGGCCTCAACACGCCGGGCATCACCACCGTGATCGAGCCGGTGATGACGCGCGACCATACCGAAAAGATGCTGAAAGGCTTTGGCGCGAACCTTTCGGTCGAGACCGACGAGCGCGGCGTGCGTCATATCTTCATAGAGGGCCAGGGCAAGCTCACCGGGCAGACGATCGCCGTGCCGGGCGACCCGTCCTCGGCCGGCTTCCCGCTGGTTGCTGCGCTCATCGTGCCGGGTTCGGACATTACGATCGAAAACGTGCTGATGAACCCGACCCGCACCGGCCTGCTTCTCACATTGCAGGAAATGGGCGGCCGCATCGACATCCTCAATCCGCGCAATGCCGGCGGCGAGGATGTCGCGGACCTGCGCGTGCGCTCCTCCAACCTCAAGGGCGTCGTGGTGCCGCCGGATCGGGCGCCGTCGATGATCGACGAATATCCCGTGCTGGCCGTCGCCGCGAGCTTCGCCGAAGGCGAGACACTGATGCAGGGGCTCGAAGAGCTGCGGGTCAAGGAGTCCGACCGGCTGGCGGCGGTGGCCAATGGCCTGAAGCTCAACGGCGTCGACTGCACCGAGGGCGAAGCTTCGCTCACCGTGCGCGGCAAGCCCGGCGGAAAAGGTCTGGGTGCTCACCCCAACGGGCCGGATACGGCGGTGAAGACCCATCTCGACCACCGCATCGCCATGAGTTTTCTGGTCATGGGGCTGGCGACGGAGAAGCCGGTGACCATCGACGACGCCAACATGATCGCGACGAGTTTTCCGGAATTCATGGGATTGATGAAGGGGCTGGGCGCGGAGATCGAGTAGAGTGATGGCAACCGCAAAGCTTCGAGATTGGCATCCGACGTCCTTCCCGTCGTCATCCTGGGGCGAAGCAAGGAGCAAAGCGACGCGGCGCAGACCCCAGGATCCATGCCGTGACTTCGAAGCGCCGCAACGGTGCAGAATTCTGGTCCGTGGCGTTCTTGGGCTGATGTTACGGCATGGATCCCAGGGTCTCCACTTCGCTCCGCCCTGGGATGACGAAGGCGTGAGGGTTTGTCGCCACGCCAATGACGCGATGGCCCGCCCATGACTTGCCCCTTCACCATCGCCATCGACGGACCCGCCGGCGCCGGCAAGGGGACGCTGGCCCGTCGGCTGGCCGATCATTACCGGCTGAACCTGCTCGACACAGGCCTCACCTATCGCGCGGTGGCCCACAAGCTGCTTGAGCTCGGCCTGCCGCTCGACAATGTCTCGGCGGCCGAAACCGCGGCGCGGCAGGTGGACCTTACCAACCTCGACCGCACGGTGCTTTCGGCGCATGCGGTTGGCGAGGCCGCCTCGAAGGTCGCCGTCATTCCCACTGTCCGACGCATCCTGGTCGAAAAGCAGCGCGAGTTCGCCAAGGCGCCGCCGGGCGCGGTGCTCGACGGCCGCGACATCGGCACCGTCGTGTGCCCCGATGCCGACATCAAGCTCTATGTCACGGCAAGTGCTGCGGTGCGGGCGCAGCGCCGGCTGGCCGAGATCGAGAGCATGGGCGGCAGCGCCGATTTCGCCACCATCCTCGCCGACATAGAGCGCCGAGACGAGCGCGACATGGGAAGAGCCGACTCGCCGCTCAAGCCCGCCGCCGACGCGCACTTGCTTGATACCAGCGAAATGGCTATAGAGGCCGCGTTTCTTGCGGCCATGGCGATCGTTGACGACGTCCTGGCCAAGAGAAACAAGGCCTGATCCGGGTTTTCCTCGTATTTCCGTTGCCGGAGGCGAAGAAAGTACCCATATCGGGACGAACCAGCCTGCCAGCATTCTTCATGCGCCGGACTTGCCGCTTTAAGCGGCCCAGGGCTCTTCAGCCCGGAACGCCGGCAGGCTCACGCAACGCTAACCCACGGCGCCCGCTCCGCTATGATTGCTGAGCATTCCAGGAGAAACAATGTCAGCTGCAAATCCCACTCGCGATGATTTCGCGAGCATGCTCGAAGAATCATTCACCGCCGGCCATTCCGGCGAGGGCCAGGTTGTCCGGGGCACGATCACCGCGATCGAGAAGGACATGGCCATCATCGATGTCGGCCTGAAGGTCGAAGGCCGCGTGCCGCTGAAGGAATTCGGCGCCAAGGGCAAGGACTCCTCCCTCAAGGTCGGCGACACCGTCGAGGTCTATGTCGAGCGCATCGAGAACGCGCTTGGCGAGGCCATGCTGTCGCGAGAGAAGGCTCGCCGCGAGGAGAGCTGGGTGCGCCTCGAAGAGAAGTTCAGCAAGGGCGAGCGCGTCGAAGGCGTCATTTTCAACCAGGTCAAGGGCGGCTTCACCGTCGACCTCGACGGCGCCGTGGCGTTCCTGCCGCGCAGCCAGGTCGACATCCGTCCGATCCGCGATGTCTCCCCGCTGATGCACAACCCGCAGCCCTTCGAGATCCTCAAGATGGATCGCCGCCGCGGCAACATCGTGGTGTCGCGCCGCACGGTACTCGAGGAGAGCCGCGCCGAACAGCGTTCGGAGATCGTGCAGAACCTCGAGGAAGGCCAGGTGGTCGAAGGCGTGGTCAAGAACATCACCGACTACGGTGCGTTCGTCGACCTCGGCGGCATCGACGGCCTGCTGCATGTCACCGACATGGCGTGGCGCCGCGTCAACCATCCGACCGAGATCCTCAACATCGGCCAGACGGTCAAGGTTCAGATCATCCGCATCAACCAGGAAACCCATCGCATCTCGCTCGGCATGAAGCAGCTCGAGAGCGATCCGTGGTCGGATATCGGCACCAAGTTCCCGATCGGCAAGAAGATCAAGGGCACCGTCACCAACATCACCGACTACGGCGCGTTCGTCGAGCTGGAGCCGGGCATCGAGGGCCTCATCCACGTTTCGGAAATGTCGTGGACGAAGAAGAACGTGCACCCCGGCAAGATCCTGTCGACGACGCAGGAAGTCGACGTGGTGGTGCTCGAGGTCGATCCGGCCAAGCGCCGCATCTCGCTCGGCCTCAAGCAGACGCTTGAGAACCCGTGGGAAGCCTTCGCGCGCAACCATCCGGTCGGCAGCCAGGTCGAGGGCGAGGTCAAGAACAAGACCGAGTTCGGCCTGTTCATCGGCCTGGAAGGCGACGTGGACGGCATGGTGCACCTCTCCGACCTCGACTGGACCCGTCCGGGCGAGCAGGTCATCGAAGAGTACAATCGCGGCGACATGGTCAAGGCGCAGGTGCTCGACGTCGACATCGAGAAGGAGCGCATCTCGCTGGGCATCAAGCAGCTGGCCCGCGACACCGTCGGCGAGGCGGCGAGCAGCGGTGAACTGCGCAAGAACGCCGTCGTCACCTGCGAGGTCATCGCGGTGAAGGATGGCGGCCTGGAGGTGCGGCTGGTCGACAGCGGCCTCGAGACCTTCATCAAGCGCTCCGACCTTTCCCGCGACCGCGACGAGCAGCGCCCAGAGCGCTTCACCGTCGGTCAGAAGGTCGACGCCCGCGTCATCGCCTTCGACAAGAAGACCCGCAAGCTGCAGGTCTCGATCAAGGCGCTGGAAATCGCCGAGGAGAAGGAAGCGGTCGCCCAGTACGGCTCGACCGACTCCGGTGCGTCGCTCGGCGACATCCTGGGCGCGGCGCTGAAGAAGCAGGGCAACTAAGCTCTTTCGCCAGGACCAAACAAAAACCCCGCCGGATCGCTCCGGCGGGGTTTTTGTTTGTCTGACCAGTTGGCGTCTCAGGCCCGGCCGTAGAGCGGCACCAGCGTGCCGCTCATCGCCTGGTTGGCGGGCGAGGCAAGATAGGCGATCGCCTCCGCAGCGGCCTCGAGGCTGACCCATTTGGTGAAATCGGCGTCGGGCATGTCGGCGCGGTTGGCGGGCGTGTCGAGCGTCGAAGGCGCGACCGCATTGACCAGGATGCCCTTGTGCTTCAGTTCCTCGGCCATCGCCTGCGTCATCGCGGCGACGGCCGCCTTGCTGGCGGCATAGGCGACCATGCCAGAACCACGGCGCGGATCAACGCCGGCGCGCGCGGTGACGTTGACGATGCGGCCCGCCGTGCCCGACGCCAGCATCGAGCGCACCGCGGCCCGACTGCAGAGGAAGGCGGTGCGGGCATTGGTGTCCATCATCTCGGCAAAGGATGCCGACTCGATCTTCTCAACCGGTGCCATGGTGAAGCCACCGGCAAGGTGGATCGAAGCCCAGAGCTCCGGGACCTGATAGTAAAAGGCTTCGACCTTGGCGGAGTCCGAGAGATCGACATTATGCGCCAGGTGGACGCTGGCATGCGCCGCGTAGGGAAAATGCGGCGGAGCCGCGGCATGGGCATTAGGCACATGGCAGATCGCGCCCTGCTCCAGCAACCTGCCGACAACCGCGCCGCCGAGCGCCCCAGTGCCGCCCGTCACCACGACATGCCTGCCGTTAAGCGTTTCCGTCATATTTCGACTGCTCCTGTCGTATTCTTATGGTTATGCCGCCCCAGCATCGAACGTCGCGCCTTTCGGCCTGTCACTCAATTGAAATATCGACATGGCTGGCGTCCCGTCTTTGCATGCGTCGGGCCGGCGGAAAGATCGCGCCATCGCGTCCGGATCGGATCGGATTCACAATATGCAGAGCCGCGTTGCAATCTTGAGCCGGCAAATTGCTCGCGCCCGCCAATGCTTCAGTCGACCGTGATCTCGACCACCCGCGGCTTGCCGGCCGCTCGCGCACGCTTCAGCGCCTCGGCCAGGCCGCCGACCCCGGCCAGCCGCTCGGCCCCGATGCCATAGGCTTCGGCGAGCCTGCAGAAATCCGGCGGCGCCGGCGACACGCCGACTGGCTCGACGCCGACATCGAGCATCGAGCTCTCGATCTCGCGATAGCCGCGATTGTTCCAGACGACGAAGATCACGGGCGCCTTGGCGTCGAGCGCCGCGCCCAGTTCCGGTAAGGTGAACTGGAAGCCGCCGTCGCCGGCGAGACACACGACCGGAGCATCGGGCACGGCAAGGGCGGCGCCGATCGCCGCCGGCGGGCCGTAGCCAAGCGCGCCGAAGCCGGTCGCGGCGTTGAACCAGCCGGCTGGACGATCATGGTCGTAATAGAGGTTGGCGGCATAGATGGGCTGCGTCGAATCGCCGACGATGATCGCGCCGGGCAACGCGTCGCGGATCGCCTCCACCGCGCGCAGCTGCGCCAGATAGTCCGGCCTCAACTCTGCCAGCGCTGCCTCTCGTCCCGCCGCCGCGCGGGCCTCGCCGTCCTTCGCGGCGACATGAGCGGGGCCTAGCTCAGCCAGCAGCGCACGAAGCGCATCGGCGCAGTCGGCCTGGATCCCAACCGTCACCGGCCGGCGGGCGAGCTGGTCGGCGCCGATATCGATGCGGATGAGGTTCTGCGGCAGCACGAAGCCGCCGTCGCCATAGCCGTCATAGTCGGTCGGGCCGAATTCGGTGCCGGCGGCAATCACCAGATCGGCGTCAGCCATCAGCGCGCGCACCGCCTTCAGGCTGGGGCTTGCCGGCACGCAGAGCGGATGGGCATGCAACAGGCCGCGGGCATTGGCGGTCTCGACCACCGGCGCGCCCAACGTTTCGGCGAAGCGCGTGAGCGCCGCATCGGCCTTCTTGGCTCCGCCGCCCGCGAGGATCAGCGGCCGGCGAGCCGCCTTGATCAGCCTCGCAGCGTCGCCGATCGCCGTTGCCGCCGGAGCTGGCGGCGCGGCATTGCTGAGCACCGGCGCGAGCCCGTCGGCGGGCTTCACCATGACGTTGGTCGGGATCTCAATATGGACCGGACCCGGACGTGACGAGGAGAAAACGGCGAAGGCGCGGGCGAGCGCGCTGGGCAGTTCCCCGGCTTCGGTGACGCGCTCAGAGAACAGCGCCACCTTCTCCATCATGCCGCGCTGGTCGGGCAGCTCGTGCAGGAAGCCAAGGCCCCTGCCGAGCGTGTCGGTGGCGTTGACGCCGGAGATAACCAGCATCGGCACCGAATCGGCGCGCGCCTGGCCCATGGCGGTGATGGTGTTGGTCAGCCCAGGCCCGGTGATGACGAAAGCAACGCCCGGCCGGCCCCCGGCGCGCGCGTAGCCGTCGGCCATGAAGCCGGCGCCCTGCTCGTGGCGCGGCGTGACGTGGCGGATCGTCGAGCGCGCCAGCCCGCGATAGAGCTCGACCGTGTGCACGCCGGGAATGCCGAAGACGGTGTCGACGCCATGCGCCTCGAGCAAGCTGATGAGCGCTTCGCCGACGGTTGTCATTGCTCTTCTCCCCTTTCCGGCACGAGCCCAAGCTCTGCTTCGACAGCCTTGATGCCAATCGCCGCCAATTCGCCGGGCGAGAACATCTCGCTGGCCAGGCAGCCTTCGATCCAGAGCCCGTCGATGATCGCATTGATCGCGATGGCATGGTGGCGCAACTGGCTCGCGTCCGGCTCGCGCTGTTCGGCGGCGAGCACTTCGGCCACAACCGCTTCCACCTCGTTGCGAAAGCCAAGGTAGCCTTCGCGATGGGCACGGGCGAGCGTCGGATCCGCACCAGCGCGGCCGATGAAGGTTGCCCAGAGCGAAAACACCCGCGCGTCGATGATCGGCGCGTTGAGGTTGGCGGTGACGAAAGCCGCAAGGCGTTGGCGCGGCGAGGCGTCTTCCACGACCAATGCTGCTTTCGCCTGCTCGGTCATGCGGCCCATCAGCGCTGTATAGGCTTCCTGCAACAATTCTTCCTTGCCGGGGAAATAGTGCCGGATCAGTCCGGCGGTAACGCCGGCACGCAACGCGATGGTGCGCAAGGTGGCGCCCTGCAAGCCGTATTCTGCCACGCAGTCGAGTGTCGCTTCGATCAGATCCTGCCGCCGCCGCTCCTCGCCTTCGCGACGGAATTTGCGGCGGGATGGCGAAGTCATTGGCGCAGAATCGGCCGCGTCAGGCATGTCGGCCCGCCTTCACAGGCGATGCAGAGCGCGTCCGCCTCGAATATCTCAACCGTGCAGCCGGCGGCTTCCATCGCGACTTTGGTTTTGGGAAAGCCTGCAACTGCAATGACCTTGAGCGGGCTGGTCGGCAGCACATTCAGGCTGAGGCCGTTGGAAGCGGCGAACTCTTCGGCGTCGCCTTCGACCAGCCGGATGCCTCGCGCCTTCAGCATCTGATAGAAGGGAGCCGGCAAAAGCGGTGGATAGACCAGTGCGAGGTCGTCGGCGAGCGGGCTGATCACCGACATCAGATGCAGGCACGCCTCTTCGCCCTGCCACAGCGGCAGATCAAAGCCGTAGACGGAAATGCCCAGCGGCGTCAGCAGGTTGGAAACCTGCTGGATGCCTTGCTGGTTGGAGCGGACACCGCGCCCGATCGCCAGCGTGCGGGCATCCACCCATACACAATCACCGCCTTCGACCTGGCCAGGAGCCTCGACGCGGCCGAGGATCGGAATGCCCAGTCTTCTGTAGGTTTCCTCGTGCAGCGAGGGCTCCCTGGCGCGCAATGGCTTGCCCATGGACAGGATCAGCGCGCCATGGTCGGTCATCAGCGATGGGTCGTGCGTGAACACCGAATCCGAAAGGCCGTCGGCCTTGTCCTCGATCCATTCGATTTCGGCGCCGGAAGCCGCCACCAGTTCAGCAAGGAGCGCATGCTGCGACGCTGCTTTCGCCGGGTTGAACCCCGGACCATAATGCCAGGCAACTCCGTCGGCGTCGCGCATGGCGTTGGCCGCCGACCGCATCAGCACGCGCCGCAGCGGCGCCGCCATGGACTGTGATCCGAAAGCGCTCATCGATGCCCTTTTAAGCTGAAAAAAATCGAAAAAATTTCATGAAAGGCTATTTATACACTTGCGCAACAAGGCCGCAAGTGCCGTAATGAGCGGGATTGACGGGCTCGCGCTGTCGGGTCCATGCTGAAATCTGGACCGGGGCAGTACAGCGTATGTTGATTTGCCGGATAGACGTTCGACGAACTGCCTTCGACCATATAGAGGTCACCCGGTGAGCGCGGTAGGAACCGCCGCAGTCCCATCCGGCGCGGCGCAGAGCGGCGCCGCCGAAGCCATCCATGTCGAGAACCTGCACAAGAAGTTCGGCCAACTGCATGTGCTGAAGGGCGTTTCGCTGTCGGCGCGCGACGGCGAGGTGATCGCCATCATCGGCGGCTCCGGTTCCGGCAAGTCGACGCTGCTGCGCTGCATCAACTGCCTGGAAAACCCGACCAGCGGCATCATCCGCGTCAACGGCGAGGAGATCAAGCTGAAGGCCGACAGCCACGGCCATACGGTTCCGGCCGACCGCAAGCAGATCGAGCGCATCCGCTCGAGACTCGGCATGGTGTTCCAGAACTTCAACCTATGGAGCCACATGACGCTGATCGAGAACGTCATCGAGGTTCCGGTGCATGTGCTCGGCGTCAAGCGCGACGAGGCGATCGCCCAGGCGGAAAAGCTGCTTGCCCGCGTCGGGCTCGCCGAAAAACGCGACGTCTATCCGGCCTTCCTCTCGGGCGGCCAGCAGCAGCGCGCAGCGATCGCCAGGGCGCTGGCGATCAATCCGCGCGTCATGCTGTTCGACGAGCCGACCTCGGCGCTCGATCCGGAGCTGGTCGGCGAGGTGCTGAAAGTGATCGGCGACCTGGCGCGCGAGGGGCGCACCATGGTGCTGGTGACGCATGAAATGAAGTTCGCCCGCGAGGTCGCGACGCATGTCGTCTACCTCTACAACGGGCTGGTCGAGGAAGAGGGACCGCCGGAACAGCTGTTCGGCGCGCCCAAATCCGAAAGGCTCAAGCAATTCCTCCGCAACGTCGGCTAGGGCCGGCGTCAAGCGGGGCGAAAAACCGGGAACAACAACAAACTGGGAGTCCTGACATGAAGACTGTTCTCAAGACCTTTGCCGCAGCACTGCTGTTCGGCGTCGCCGCGATGGGCGTGGCCAAGGCCGATCAGGTCAAGATCGGCGTCGCCGCCGAACCTTATCCGCCCTTCACCTCGCCTGATGCCAGCGGCAAATGGGTCGGCTGGGAGATCGACTTCATCGATGCGGTCTGCGCCGAGGAGAAGCTCGACTGCGTCATCACGCCGGTCGCCTGGGACGGCATCATCCCGGCGCTGACCACTAAGAAGATCGACCTCATCGTCTCCTCGATGTCGATCACCGACGAGCGCAAGAAGACGATCGACTTCTCGGACAAGTACTACAACACGCCGACGGCAATCATCGGGCCGAAGGACCAGAAGTTCGGCGCCACGCCGGACGACCTCAAGGGCAAGACTATCGGCGTCCAGGTTTCGACCGTGCACGCCGTCTATGCCAAGAAGCACTTCACCGGGGCGCAGGAGATCAAGGAATACCAGACCCAGGACGAAGCCAACAACGATCTTGCGGCCGGCCGTCTCGATGCGGTGCAGGCCGATTCCATCGCGCTCGGCGAATTCCTGAAGACCGACCAGGGCAAGGCCTGCTGCGACCTGAAGGGCATGGTGGCGCCGGACGACGAGGTGCTCGGACCGGGCGTCGGCGCCGGCGTGCGCAAGGAAGACACCGCGCTCAAGGAAAAGATCAACGCCGGCATCAAGGCGATCCGCGCCAGCGGCAAGTATGACGAGATCTCGAAGAAGTACTTCGATTTCGACATCTACGGCGGCGCGCCGCAGTCGAACTAACCTCTCCGAATGAGCTAGGGGCATGGCCAGCGCCATGCCCCTAGCCCAAACCTTGCCACGCGTGCCTGCCGCTGAACGCTGTCGTCAGCGGTTGCCAGCAATTCGGGGGCGAAACTGATCGACGCCTTTCTTCCGGCCTCGGCGGCCGGCATCATCGAACTCCTGTCGCCCGTGCCGCCAGGTTGGGGCGGCACCTTGCTGGTCGGACTGCTGCATTCGATCGAGATCGCCATCGGCGCCACCTGCCTTGGCCTTTTGATCGGCACCGGCGGCGCCTTTGGCAAGCTTTATGGCGGGCCCGTGACGCGCGATCTGCTGGCCGTCTACACCACGGTGGTGCGCGCCGTGCCGGAGTTGGTGCTGATCCTTTTGCTCTATTATGCCGGCACCGACCTCATCAACCAGTTGCTGACGGCGATGGGCTACCAGCGCGTCGACATCAGCGGGCTGGCGGCCGGCATCTTCGTGCTCGGCGTGGTCCAGGGCGCCTATTCGACGGAGGTCATCCGCGGCGCCATTCTGTCCATCCCGCAAGGTCAAATTGAAGCGGCCCGCGCCTATGGCATGCCGCCGCTGCTGATGCTGAGGCGCATAACGGTGCCGGCGATGCTGCCTTTCGCCATTCCGGGACTTGCCAATCTCTGGCTGATCGCCACCAAGGACACCGCGCTGCTTGCCGTCGTCGGTTTCTTCGAGCTGACGCTGGCGACGCGCCAGGCGGCAGGCGTAACCAAGGCCTATCTGCTCTTTTTCGTTGCTGCCGGCGCGCTCTATCTGGGGCTGACGCTCTTCTCCAACCTGATCATCGGTCGCGTCGAAGCCTGGTCGCGGCGCGGCATGCCTTCCGTCAAGGAGGCACGCTGATGTCGGCCGAAGCGACCGCAATCAACTTGGCGGCGCGCGCCTCGCTCTGGCTCAAGCCGCACCGCATCTTGCTGATCCTGGTAGCCTTGGCGCTGGTGTTCTGCGCCGCCTTCTTCATGCGCTGGGACTGGCTGCCGCAATATTGGGAGATGGGGCTGCTCGGCATCTGGCGGGCGCTGTGGATCCTCGTCGTCACCTGCGCACTGGGCTTCCTGCTGGCCGTGCCGCTCGGCCTGGCGCAGGCCGGCGGGCCGTTCTGGTTCGCGGTGCCGGCCAAGGTGTTCTGCACCATCATCCGCGGAACGCCGCTGCTGTTGCAGCTTTGGCTGCTCTATTACGGGCTGGGTTCGCTGTTCCCTCAATACCCATGGATCCGCGCATCCTGGATGTGGCCCTATCTGAGGCAGGCGTGGCCCTATGGCGTGCTGGCGCTGACCTTGTCCTTCGCCGGCTATGAAGGCGAGGTGATGCGCGGCGCTTTCGCCGGGGTGCCGAGAGGTCAGCTCGAGGCCGCCCGCGCCTTCGGCATGAGCCGCTTGAAGATCTTCCGCCGCATCTGGCTGCCCCAGGCCTTCTTCCGGGCGCTGCCGACACTGACGGGCGAAACCGTGCTGCAGCTGAAGTCGACGCCGCTGGTGGCGACGATCAGCGTCATCGATATCTTCGCCGTTTCCTCCAAGGTGCGGCAGGACACCTACCTGACATACGAACCCTTGCTGCTGCTCGCCTTGATCTATATGGCCATCACCGGCATCCTCGTCTTGATCTTCAGCCGGATCGAGGCGCGGATTCCGGTCAAGATCGGATAGAAGCGAATAGAGAGTAGCGAATAGCGAATAGCGAGCGGGTCGCTGGATTTCCCCCTACTCGCTATTCCCTATTCGCTATTCGCTTAGAGGCAAAAAATGCAACTCACCCTCGACCAGGCAAGAGGCCTATGCCGGATGGCGGCGCTCGGCGCCGGCGCCAACGAGGAGGCCGCGCAGTCGCTCACCGCCTCGATCATCGCGGCCGAAGCGGAAGGCCTGACTGCGGTCGGGCTGGCGCATTTCATCGATTATCTCGAGGCGATCGAGGCGGGGCGGATCGACGGCAATGCCGATCCGGTCGTCACCAGGCCGGCGCTTGCCGTCTATCTGTCGGACGCACGTGGCGGCCTTGCCCATACCGGCTTCGACCGCACCATCGATGATCTCGCCAAGGCGGCAAGGCTGTTCGGCGTCGCCATCTTCTCGCAGAAGAATGCCTATACCTGCGGCGCGCTCGGCTATTTCACCGGGCGGCTGGCCGCACAGGGCCTGGTCTCCTTCGCCGCCACCAACGGGCCGGCGGTGCTCGCGGGCTCAGGCTCGATCAAGCCGGTCTACTGCACCAATCCGATGTCCTTTGCGGCACCCGCCGCCAACGGGCCGCCGCTGGTCATCGACCAGTCGTCGAGCGCTACCGCTTTTGTCAACATCCGCAAGGCGGCCGAGGACGGCAAGAGAATCCCGGAAGGCTGGGCACTGGACGCCAGCGGCAATCCGACCACCGATCCGGCGGCGGCGATGAAGGGTGCGATGCTCGCCTTCGGCGGCCAGCGCGGCGCCAACATCGCCCTTATGGTGGAGGTGCTGGCGGCAGGCATGTCCGGCGCCAACTGGTCGCTCGACGCGCCCTGGTTCAGCGGCGGGCCGGACAGCCCGGGAACCGGGCTCTTCGTGCTTGCCGTCGAGCCCAAGCTGCTCGACCCGGATTTCGAGCAGCGCATGCGCGACCAGCTCGACCGGCTGCGGCGACGCTACGGCGTGCACATCCCCGGCCGCGCCCGGGCCGAGGCCGCGGAAAAGGCAACGGCGCGCGGCGTCGATGTTCCGAAGGCAGTCGTGCAGCGCATTTCGGAATTCGCCGAGCGCTATTCGGCCTGACCAAAGCAGCACTCAGCAACGAGGCGTGCATTTGCGTGCGCGTCCTGTTGAACCTTTTTTCGCCCTGCAGCGACCCATCACCGGCACCTCACATCGCAAGCCGCAAAGGGTGGCTTGGGTCGCGGCTTGCGGTTGGCGGCGCCGCGCCGGGCGTCCAGGGTCGGGGGCGGGCGTGCTTGCTTCACGCCGCCTTGATGCCGTCTCAGGTCAGGCCGCCTCGCAGGCCCTGTTTCAGCGCGGGCGCTGTCCGGAAAACCCCGCTTCGGCGGGGTTTTCTGTTTCAAGCAATTCCAGAAAAATGCGCTGCGGTTTCCGCCCGAAATTGCGAGGTCGTGATTGGCCCTGACCCTTTGCCTTTGGCGCGAAACCGACTATGAACGCCTCTAGTCAAGCACCATCGGGAAGCGCCGGAGCCAGCCATGACCGAAATCCTGCAGACCCCCAAGCTCGTCGTCGTCTTCGGCGGGTCCGGTTTTGTCGGCCGTCATGTCGTGCGGGCGCTCGCCAAGCGCGGCTACCGCATCCGGGTCGCCTGCCGGCGGCCCGACCTTGCCGGCCATGTGCAGCCGCTCGGCAATGTCGGCCAGATCCAGCCGGTGCAAGCCAATGTGCGCGTGCGCTGGTCGATCGACCGCGCCGTGCAGGGCGCCGACCACGTCGTCAACCTGGTCGCCATCCTGCACGAGACCGGCCGGCAGAAATTCGGCTCAGTGCATGACTTCGGCTCGCGCGCCGTCGCCGAGGCCGCGCGGTCGGTCGGCGCCGGCCTCACCCACATCTCGGCGCTCGGCGCCGAACTGAACTCGCCTTCCGCCTACGCACGCACCAAGGCGCTCGGCGAGAAAGCGGTGTTCGAGACGATCCCAGATGCCGTGATCTTCCGGCCGTCGATCAATTTCGGACCGGAAGACTCTTTCTTCAACCGCTTCGCCGGCATGGCCCGCCTCTCGCCCGTCCTGCCGCTGATCGGTGGCGGGCACACGAAATTCCAGCCGGTCTATGTCGGTGACGTCGCCGAAGCGATCGCGCGCTCGGTCGACGGCAATGTCAAGGGCGGCGAGATCTATGAGCTCGGCGGCCCGCAGGTGCTGACCTTCAAGGAATGCATGGAGGAGATGCTTGCCGTGATCGACCGCCGGCGCTTCCTGGTGCCGGTGCCGTGGTGGATTGCCAACATCCAGGCCTCGATCCTTCAGCTGTTGCCCAATCCGCTGCTGACCAAAGACCAGGTGCTGCAGCTGCGCCAGCACAACGTCGTCTCCGAAGCCGCCGCCAAGGCGAACCGGACGCTCGGCGACCTCGGCATCCAGCCGCAGGCGATCGCGACCATCCTGCCCAGCTATCTCTGGCGCTTCCGCGCCGCCGGCCAGTTCCAGCAGCGCCGGCCAATCGCTGACAGATAGGGCAATTCCAGAGTTTTTCCTCCCGCAATTGCGCTGACTCGGGAGAAATCCCTCAGACGCGGCGGGAAACCTGCATCGGCAGCCCGCCTTGCGGCTGCGTGGTCAGCTTCTGCACCGGCCATGGCTGGGTTTCGGACGTCACGTCGAAGCGGAAGCGCGACAGCAGGATCGCCAGCGCGATGATCGCCTCCTGCATGGCAAAGCTGGCGCCGATGCAGACGCGCGGACCGGCGCCGAACGGCAGATACTGGAAGCGGTCGATCCTGTCGCGGTTTTGCGGATGGAAGCGTTCCGGCATGAAGGCATCCGGCCTGTCCCACAGCTTGCGATGGCGGTGCACGACCCAGGGCATGACCAGCACGGCGGCGTATTTGGGGATATAGAGACCGTTCCAGGTCTCCGGCTCGATCGGCTCGCGGTTGATCGAGGGCGCCGGAGGATAGAGCCTGAGCGCCTCCTCGAAAGCGGCGCGGGTGAGCGGCATGGCGTCCAGCCATTTCGTCGGATCGGGCTCCTTGGCCAGCACCGCGTCGATCTCTTTTTCGATCCTGTCGCGCTCCCACGGCGCCTCGGCGAGGCAATAGATCGTCCAGCCGAGAGCGCGCGCCGTCGTCTCGTGGCCGGCGCCGATGAAGGTGATGATGTTGTCCTCGACTTCCGCGCGCGTCAGTCCGTCCGGCCCCTCGGCCTTCAAGAGAAGCGTCAGGAAATCCTGCGGCACGCCGTCGGGATCGCGCTTCATCCGCTCCTCGCGCATCTTGACCGTGCCGGCGACGATGTTGCGGAAATAGGCCATGGTCTTGCGGCCGCGTAGGCGGGTGAGGCGCGGCAGCCATTTCGGCGCGCGCAACAGGTCGAGCGGGTCGACGCGGCCCATGGTCTCGAACAGGTGGTCGACCTCCTTGGCGAAGCTGCCCTGCTCGCCCGCGATCTCGCCGGAAAACAGCGTCTCGGCGAGGATGTCGTAGGTGAGCATCGTCATGTCACGGGCGACGTCGGTCGTGCCGCCGGCCTCGTAGCGGGTGACGAACTCCAGCGCGCGCTTCAGCATCGGCTGAGCGAAGCCGAAGATGTGGCGCGGCGTGAACATCGGCGCCATCGCCTTACGCGAGCGCCGCCATACCTCGCCCTCGGCGGTGAGCAGGCCGTCGCGCAGGATCGGGCGCAGGATCAGCTGGCGCACCGTCGCCATCTTGTAGTTTTTGGCGTTGTCGATCAGCACATGGCGGATGAGGCCGGGCTCGTTGGCGATGACCAGCGGCCCGCCGATGCCGGTCACCGAGATCCAGGGCTCATTGTAGGTGTGCTCGCCCCACAGTTCGAGCGGGTTGCGGTAGACGATGCGCATCATCTCCAGCGTCGAGGGCGGCTGGGTGCGCGGCTTCGGCGCAGGCGGTACGAAGGGGGCGGGCTTGGTGTCCATGAGCATGCTCCGCTACGAAGGCAATGTAATGCGCGGCAAAGCGGGCGTCCATGCGACGGCGATCCTTCGCGCTGGCTTTTACAAGCGTCGTCGTGTTTTTACGGCCTGCCAGTCGGCCGTCCCGCAAAGACGGCGAAAGCATTCTCCATGCTGCCTGCCGGCAAGCCGGCAAAGTGCCTGCAAACCTTGGAAAAACGGCCATTTGCGCCTATATCTAGGACATCAAAACGGCGCGATTCGGGGCCATTTTCCCGCTCCGGATCGGCAGCACCCAATCAGACAGGTATTTATGAGCGACCAGACCGAAAGCGCCATTGGCGCGGAAGCCGAGTACGGCGCCGATTCCATCAAGGTTTTGAAGGGGTTGGATGCAGTCCGCAAGCGGCCGGGCATGTATATCGGCGACACCGACGACGGCTCGGGCCTGCATCACATGGTCTATGAGGTGGTGGACAACGCCATCGACGAGGCGCTGGCCGGGCATGCCGACCTGGTCTCGGTGACGCTCAACCCCGACGGCTCGGTGACGGTGATCGACAATGGCCGCGGGATTCCGACCGATATCCACCCCAGCGAGGGCGTTTCGGCGGCTGAAGTCATCATGACGCAGCTGCATGCCGGCGGCAAATTCGACCAGAATTCCTACAAGGTGTCGGGTGGCCTGCACGGCGTCGGCGTATCGGTGGTCAATGCGCTCTCGGCATGGCTGAAGCTCAAGATCCGCCGCAACGGCGAGATCTTCGAGATGAGCTTCACGCACGGCAATGCCGACGCGCCGCTGAAGGTGACCGGCAGCTATGCGCAGGAGAAGCGCCCGGGCACTTATGAGGGCCGCAGCGGCAGCGAGATCACCTTCTTCCCGTCGGCCGAAACCTTCAGCATGATCGAGTTCGACTACAACACGCTGGAGCACCGGCTTCGCGAGCTCGCCTTCCTCAATTCCGGCGTGCGCATCGTGCTGACCGACGCCCGCCATGCCGACCTCGTGCGCCACGAGTTGCACTATGACGGCGGCCTCGAGGCGTTCGTCAAATATCTCGACCGAGTGAAGAAGCCGCTGATCGACAAGCCGATCGCCATCCGCGCCGAGCGCGACGGCATCACTGTCGAGGTGGCGATGTGGTGGAACGACAGCTACCACGAGAATGTGCTGGCATTTACCAACAACATCCCGCAGCGCGACGGCGGCACGCATCTGGCCGGCTTCCGCGCGGCGCTGACGAGGCAGATCACCGGCTATGGCGAGTCCTCCGGTCAGACCAAGAAGGAAAAGGTGTCGCTGACCGGCGACGACTGCCGCGAAGGCCTGACGGCCGTTCTCTCGGTCAAGGTTCCCGATCCGAAATTCTCCTCGCAGACCAAGGACAAGCTGGTCTCGTCCGAGGTCCGGCCGGTGGTGGAAAGCCTGGTCAACGAGGCGCTCGGCACCTGGCTGGAAGAGCATCCCACCGAAGGTAAGGTGGTGGTCGAGAAGGTGATCCAGGCGGCTGCCGCGCGCGAGGCCGCGCGCAAGGCGCGCGACATCACGCGCAAGAGCACGCTCGGCGTCACCTCGCTTCCCGGCAAGCTTGCCGATTGCCAGGAGCGCGATCCGGCCAAGTCCGAGATCTTCATCGTCGAGGGCGACTCAGCCGGCGGCTCGGCCAAGGGCGGTCGCTCGCGCCAGAACCAGGCGATCCTGCCGCTGCGCGGCAAGATTCTGAATGTCGAGCGCGCGCGCTTTGACCGCATGCTGAGCTCCGACATGATTGGCACCCTGATCACCGCGCTCGGCACCTCGATCGGCAAGGACGAGTTCAATGCCGACAAGCTGCGCTACCACAAGATCATCCTGATGACGGATGCCGATGTCGACGGCGCCCACATCCGCACGCTGCTGCTCACCTTCTTCTTCCGGCAGATGCCGGAGCTGATCGAGCGCGGCCATCTCTACATCGCCCAGCCGCCGCTCTACAAAGTGACGCGGGGCAAAAGTTCGCAATACCTCAAGGACGAAGGCGCCTATGAGGAATATCTGATCGATTCCGGACTGGAAGAGACGTCGCTGACGCTTGGCTCCGGCGAGGTGCGCACCGGGCAGGATCTGCGCAGCGCCGTCGACGACGCGCTGGCGGTGCGGCACCTGATCAACGGGCTGCACACGCGCTATAACCGCGACGTCGTCGAACAGGCGGCGATCGCCGGCGCGCTCAACGCAGACGTGCTTGCCGATCTCGGCCGCGCCAGCCCCATGGCCGAGCACGTCGCCAGGCGGCTCGACATGATCGCCGAAGAGACCGAGCGCGGCTGGACCGGACATCTTTCGACCTCCAATGACGGCTCGGGCGGTTATGTGTTCGAGCGCACGGTGCGCGGCGTCAAGGATGCGGTCCAGCTCGATGCCGGGCTGATCAATTCAGCCGATGCGCGCCAGCTCGACCGCTACGCGCCGCGGCTTACGGAAGTCTATGGCGAGCAGCCGACGCTGCGCCGCAAGGACGTTTCGGAGATCCTTTCCGGACCGCTGGCGCTGCTCAACGCGGTGTTCGCCGCCGGCCGCAAGGGGCTGACCATGCAACGCTACAAGGGCCTCGGCGAGATGAACGCCGAGCAGCTCTGGGAAACCACGCTCGATCCGAATGTGCGCTCGCTGCTGCAGGTCAAGGTGAACGACGCCACCGACGCCGACTCGCTGTTCTCACGGCTGATGGGCGACGAGGTGGAGCCGCGGCGCGAGTTCATCCAGGACAATGCGCTGTCGGTCGCCAATCTGGACATCTAAGCAGGTAAGGCCGACAGCCTTCCGCAACAAAAAGCCCGGCGTCATTTCGCCGGGCTTTTTTGCAGAAGCTGCGACGGGATCAGTGATCAAACGCCTTGACGATTTCCTCGGTCATCTTCTTGGCGTCGCCGAGCAGCATCATGGTGCCGTCCTTGTAGAACAGCGTGTTGTCGATGCCGGCATAGCCGGAGCCGAGCGAGCGCTTGACGAAGAGGCAGGTGCGGGCCTTGTCGACGTCGAGGATCGGCATGCCGAAGATCGGCGAGGACTTGTCGTCGCGCGCGGACGGGTTGGTCACGTCGTTGGCGCCGATGACATAGGCCACGTCGGCCTGCGCGAACTCGGAGTTGATGTCCTCCAGTTCGAACACCTCGTCATAGGGCACGTTGGCCTCGGCCAGGAGCACGTTCATGTGGCCGGGCATGCGGCCGGCGACCGGGTGGATGGCGTACTTTACTTCCACGCCGTTGGCCTTGAGCTTGTCGGCCATCTCGCGCAGCGCGTGCTGCGCCTGGGCGACCGCCATGCCGTAGCCCGGCACGATGATGACCTTCTGCGCATTCATCATCAAGTAAGCCGCGTCGTCGGCCGAGCCCTGCTTGACCGTGCGCTCGATGCCGTCGCTGGCCGCCGCGGCAGTCTCGCCGCCGAAGCCGCCGAGGATGACGGAGATGAAGCTCCGGTTCATGCCCTTGCACATGATGTAGGACAGGATCGCACCGGAAGAGCCGACCAGCGCGCCGGTGATGATCAGCGCCAGGTTGCCAAGCGTGAAGCCAAGCGCCGCCGCCGCCCAGCCGGAATAGGAGTTCAGCATCGACACCACGACCGGCATGTCGGCGCCGCCGATCGGGATGATCAAGAGCACGCCGAGCACCAGCGAGGCGGCCACGATCAGCCAGAAGACGAACTTGGATTCGGTGGAGACCAGCAGCACGATCAGCACGACCAAGGCCGCGCCGAGCGCGATGTTGATCAGGTGGCGGCCACCGATCATGATCGGCTTGCCGGACATGCGGCCGTCGAGCTTGAGGAAGGCGATGACCGAGCCGGTGAAGGTGATGGCGCCGATGGCGACGCCAAGGCTCATCTCGATCAGCGCCTGGGCATGGATGTCGCCCGCCGTGCCGATGCCAAAGCTTTCCGGGGCGTAGATGGCGGCAGCCGCCACCATGACAGCGGCGAAGCCGACGAGCGAGTGGAAGGCGGCGACCAGTTGCGGCATCGAGGTCATGGCGATGCGGCGCGCCACATAGGCGCCGACGCCGCCGCCGATGGCGAGGCCCAGCACGATCATGCCGAAGCGGCCCGCAGACGGCAGGGCCAGCGCCAGCGTGGTGGCGATGGCGATGCCCATGCCGATCATGCCGTAGAGATTGCCCTGACGGCTGGTGGTCGGATGCGAGAGGCCGCGCAGCGCCAGGATGAACAGGATTCCGGAGACCAGATAGAGGAAGGAAGCCAGATTGACGGTCACGTCACTTTTCCTTCTTCTTGTACATGGCGAGCATGCGCTGGGTGACGAGGAAGCCGCCGAAGATATTGACCGAGACCAGCACCATGGCGATGAAGCCGAAGCCGGCGGCAAGGCCGGAAGCCGCGATGCCGACGGCAAGCAGCGCGCCGACGACGATAACCGAGGAGATGGCGTTGGTGACGGCCATCAGCGGCGTGTGCAGCGCCGGCGTGACCGACCAGACGACATAATAGCCGACGAAGATCGCCAGCACGAAGATGGCGAAGCGGAAGACGAAGGGATCGATGGCGCCGCCCGAGAGCGCATGCGCCGCGTTACCCGCAGCCTCGGCGCCGCCGGCGGGCGCATTGGCCAGGTCCTGCACCGCGAGGCGAACGGCGGCGGTCGCCTGATCGAGCTGGTCGAGGGCTTTCTGCAGCTGGTCCATCAGGCGGTCCCTTTCGACTTGGACGAGAGCGACTTGGCTGCGGCGGGTTTCTTCGTCGCGGCCTTCTTCGCGGCAGGTTTTGGCGATGCGTCGGCGACCATCGTAGAGACCGGGATCGCAGCCGGTTCGGTGCGCGGGGCCTCGGTTGCCTTGGCGAAATTCGGATGCACGACCTTGCCAGCATCGGTCAGCATCGTCGCCTTGACCAGTTCGTCGTCGCGCTTGATGGCGAGTGTCTTCGTCGCCTTATCGACCATCGTCTCGAGGAAGGCGTAGAGGTTCTTGGCATAGAGCAGCGAAGCCGATGCCGCGACGCGACCCGGCACGTTGAGATGGCCGACGATCTTGACGCCGTTGTCGGTCGTCAGGACCTTGCCGGGCACGGCGCCCTCGACATTGCCGCCGCGCTCCACCGCGAGGTCGACGATCACCGAGCCGGGCTTCATCGACGCGACCATGGCAGCCGAGACCAGCTTCGGCGCCGGCCGGCCGGGGATCAGCGCGGTGGTGATAACGATATCCTGCTTGGCGATATGCTCGGCGGTCAGCGCCGCCTGCTTGGCCTGGTATTCCTTCGACATTTCCTTGGCGTAGCCGCCGGCCGTCTCGGCCGCCTTGAACTCCTCGTCCTCGACGGCCATGAATTTTGCACCGAGCGACTGCACCTGCTCCTTCACCGCCGGGCGCACGTCGGTGGCGGTGACGACCGCGCCGAGACGACGCGCGGTGGCGATCGCCTGCAGGCCGGCGACGCCGACGCCCATGATGAAGGCCTTGGCCGCCGGCACGGTGCCGGCCGCCGTCATCATCATCGGCAGCGCGCGGTCATATTCGGCGGCCGCGTCGACCACCGCCTGGTAGCCGGCGAGATTGGCCTGCGAGGACAGCACGTCCATTACCTGCGCGCGGGTGATGCGCGGCATGAATTCCATGGAGAAGGCGGTGATGCCGGCTTTGGCCATCGCGGCCACCGCGGCGTCGTTGCCGTAGGGGTCCATGATGGCGATGACGGCCGCGCCCGACTTGTAGCCCTTCAGCTCGTCATCGGTCGGCCGGCGCACTTTCAGCACCACGTCGGCCTTCCTGGCATCGCCGGCTGTTCCGATCGTGCCGCCGGCGGCGGCGAAATCCTGATCGGTGATGCGCGAGCCGAGGCCCGCACCCTTCTCGACAATCACCTCGAAGCCTAGGCCCGCCAGCCGTTTCACCGTTTCCGGCGAGGCCGCGACACGCGGCTCGTTCGCATCAACCTCACGAGGGATGAATACAGTCTGTCCCACCGCATGATCCTTTCGGCTGGAACCTGATGCGCCAGGCGTCGGCCGGGACCTCCGGCGGCGTCACGGGCAATGGGCTTTGGAAGGTCTACCGCAGAATGAGGGCGCCGACGGCCGTGATCACGATGAACAAGATGACCCCGGAAAAGAAGCCGCCGACGAAGAAACCAAATGCCATGGCAAGCAGGATCGCGGCGCAGACGAGCGAGCCGTATTTGGCAAGCGCGAGGAATGCCTTGTAGGTGCGATCATGCTCGGCATAGTCCATCTGCGCGCCCAGTTCGACAGGACCGGTCGGCGTGTGATCAGCCATAGGAATACCCCTTCGAAAATGCCTCCGAGGCACATAGCGAAAAGCCGGACCAGGCGCAATGGCGCTATTGCCGCACGGCCCGCGACAACAGCCTCAAGCGAAAGTTGAAATTGGGACGGGCTCGCCGCGAGGGGCGGACCGCCCCGGCTTCAGCTGGCAAGGTGCGGAAACAGGCCCAGAAGGCCGACGACGATCAGGTAAAGCGCGACGATGTAGTTGAGCAGCCGCGGCATCACCAGGATCAGTACGCCGGCGATCAGCGAGATTAGGGGCGCGAGCGCAAGCGAGTGAATGGTCATGATCCGTATTCCTTCCCATGAACAACCCGACATGAACCCGGGCGAAACGCCCTGGGGGCAGGATTTCGCCGGCGCCCGGATGCGCGCCGCACCCTCATAACGGCGAAGCCGCGGGAAAGGTCCATGATGCGGGGAAACACGCCCGTTCAGGCGGCGTCGCGATAGTATTTCGCCGTCGGTATGATGGACAGCGGGGTCAGCCGGTTGATAGCCGGATTGCCGAACATCAGCCGCTGTTCCATCGGTGTCGACTTGAAAAACGGCAGCCGTTCGAGCGTCAGGCGCATATTTTCGCCGGCAGGAATTTCGAACAGGGCGATCGGGGCAAGAACGCCCGGAAATTGCTTGGCCTCGCTCCTCTGCACGGCATGGAAGAAACGCATGTAGAAAGCGGAATGCTCGAGCTTGACCGGCGTAAGCACCGAGTCCTGGCCGAAGTAACAAGAGGCGACCATGGCGATCCTGAGCGTCAGGAACGGCAGCACTCCGGGCGCCGGCGCGCTGTCGGGATCGGCGGCGAAGCGGGTTCCGTCGATGAAGGTTTCCCCGCGGGCGAGCCGCGGAAGCAATATTTCGGGATAGGCGTCGATCGAAGGCGAGTATGGCTGCTCACTGGAAATATAGTGAAAGCGCAATGTGCTGACCAGTTCACCGTAACAATAGACGCCGAACCGGTAGGAATTGGGCAGATTATCCCAGCGGTCCTCGAACATTCCGCTGGCGATCGGGCCGCACATGCCGGAGCGCAGATAGGATTGATAGCGAAGCCGGTAGATTGCCTCCAGATCCTCGCCCCCCGTAATGAGGCGATATTCGACATGCTCCAATAGTTGCATCATCGTTCGGTTGAGCACCGAGTCGATTTTTGCGCCGGCGCGAGCCCGCGCATCGTTCCCCGAAATGTCCACTGCCAAAGTCCTCGTATCCGCCTGTGAATAAGGCTATTCGAGTTGAAATGGGACACAAGCCGAAAATTCGATATTGCTGATTTACCCTTCGTTAACCTTAATAGCCGGCGCGACTCCCTTCTGCAGAGTTGCGCTGAGAAAGCAAGTATGGCGGCTTGATCTAAGCTCGCGCTCGATATCAAGAGCACCGCGAGTTCAGGATTGGAAAGCATCAGATCTGCTCAGCTTCCAGTAGAAGCGTCAATCCGCTGCAGATATTTGGTTTGTTGCAGTTTCTGACGGAAAATCGCTGCGCGAATTTCCTATGACTATTCTAGAAGCCGCCTACCAAGCGAGCTTCAAAACTGCTGTTCTCATGCAAGCCGTTGCGCAGCTTAAGCAATGCGCCTTCGCAATTGCAGAGCTATCTGGCTGTTCGTTTGGCGGCGAGCCGCAGGTCCGCGGCGAACGGCCAGGTGACGTTCGACATCGTCTCGATGCCCGACGCGCTGAGCGCGGCACCGAAGAGGAACCCCTGCACGAGGTCCGGTTTGACCGAATGCACCAGTATTTTGAGCTGCTCGAAGGTCTCGACGCCTTCGATGGTGACGACAAGGCCCAACGTCCGGGTCAAGCCGACGATACCCTTCAAAAGATCGAGCGACTGCGGGCTCTGGGTCACATCAATCAGGAAGGAGCGGTCGATCTTGATCTTGTCGAGCGGCAGCTTGTGCAGATAGCTCAGGCTTGAATAGCCGGTGCCGAAGTCGTCAAGCGCGATACGCACGCCAAGGGTCTTCAGCTCTTCGATCAACTCGCGCGTCAGCGATTTGTCGTCGAGCAAGGCGGTCTCGGTGACCTCGATCTCGAGCCGGTGCGGCGCAAGGCCGGACGCCGCCAGGGCGTCCCGCACCTTCTGGACAACGTCGCGGTTGCGGAAATCCTTGGCCGAGAGGTTGATCGAAACGCTGGTCTGCGCCGGCCATTTGGCGCATTCGGCGCAGGCCGCCTGCAGCACGAAGGTGCTGATCTCCGAGATGATGCCCATCTCCTCGGCCAGCGGAATGAAGACGCTCGGCGAAATCGGGCCGAGATCGGGATGATCCCAGCGGCATAACGCCTCGCAGCTGGCGATGCGCATCGTGCTCATCGACACGATCGGCTGGTAGACCACGCGCAGTTCCTTGTTCTGCACGGCGCTGCGCAGATCGGCCTTCATCAGCTGGCGATTGCGGAAGGCGGCATCCATCGATGCCTCGAACAGCCGCCAGCTGTTCTTGCCCAGCTCCTTGGCCTTGTAGAGCGCCAGGTCCGCCTTGACGATCATGGCGTCGACATCGCTGTCCTTGACCATCGACAACACCGCGCCGCCGCTGGCCTGGATGCGCAGGCCATGCCCGGCAACGTCAACTTCGCCCTGCAATTCCGCAAAGATCTCGTCGAGCAGGCCGCTGAGATGGCTCTCATCCTCGATGCGGTCGAAATAGATCATGAACTCGTCGCCGCCGAAGCGGCTGACATTGATGCCTGGCCCGGCAACCGCCGCCAGCCGTTCGGCCACGGCATAGATCAGCCCGTCGCCGACCGGATGCCCGAGCGTGTCGTTGACGCTCTTGAAATCGTCGAGGTCGAGCACCGCCAGGCCGCAGAGCCGGTCGCGGTCGCCGGAGGCCATGGCCTCGCCGGCCAGCTCGTGGAAGTAAGCGCGGTTCGGCAGGCCGGTGAGATTGTCGTAGCGCGCCATGAAACGGATTTTTTCCTCCGCTTCGACGCGAGCCGTCACATCCTCGAAGGTGACGACGCCGAGTTCCTGGCTGCCCTCGCGCGCCGAAAATTCGTAGTGCTGGCCATTGGCAAGCGACACCAGCACCTTGCGATCCCGGCCCTCGCGCAGGGCGCGCGTCAGTTGCGCCTCGATGTAGCGGCAGTCCTTCGGCGCCAGCATGCCGCCGGCGACGCCGCGCATCAGAAGCCCGTGGATCGAGCGCCCGAGCAGCGAGTCGGCCGATTTCAGCGACATCAGATGGGCCGCCTCGGCATTGGCGACCGCGACGCGTCCGTCCGGTCCGAGCATGACCAGGCCATGCGACATGGTGTTCAGCGCGCGGTCGAACTTGCGCGTTACGGACCTTGCCTGCTTGTGGCCGATAACCGCCGAGAAAAGCACGTTGCGGACGTGGTCGGCGCTGTTGATCGTGATGAATGTCAGGGGGATGATCATCAGGCCGAGCAGGACGGAAGGGGCATCCATACGCAGCAAGAGCGCAAGGGCCGCCGGACCAATGAAGGTTACCGAAAAAACCCGCACCATGCGCGGAGACCCGTAGTTACGGCCGACAACCGTTACCAGGGTCGCCAAGGTCAACGACATCGCCGCCAGTTCGGCGAAGGGATCGGGATACACATAGATCGATATGAAGCACAGCGAGCCCAACCCGAGACCCTGCAAGCTGCCCTTGAGGATGTAGTTGCGCTCCAATCTTTGTGCCTGTTCGACATCGGCTATCATGCCGCCTGTCTTCAGGAAGCTGCGAATGCCGAAGTAACGGAAAAGGCTGATGGACAGCAGAAGAAAAGAAAAACCGATGAACAACGGATTGTACGTGCGCAGATAAATCATGAATCCGAGGATCCAATAGCACGCACCGCCGATCACCAACATGTACGCGTTGTCGAACAACGACCGCACAAACTGGATATAGACATCCGCCGGGATGCTCTCGGTCTTTGTTCTGCCCATATCGTCGGCCCAACGCTAAGCCTTGTCATGACACAACCGCCTTAAGAAAGGCTTAGAACAGGAAACGCTTAAGAACCGGTCCGGGCTTGCCCGTCGGGGCACGAGGACGCAGGCAGACGGAAAGACGCTTCGAACAAGCGGCTGGCGCAATCACTCGGCGGCGCTGAGAACCGGCGCCGGGACGGCTTGGTTGAGCCGCTGAAGCAGCCTGGAGCGCTCCTGCGCCGCCTTTGCGGCGCTGGCCTGCCGGACATGGCCATAGCCGCGGACGAGCGCCGGTACGGAGGCAAGGGCAGCGGCGGCCTCGATGCTGCCCCGCGCAAGTGCTGTGGCGATCAGATCGAGATCCGCTTCGTATTGCGCAAGCAGCTGCCGCTCGGTGCGCCGTTCGGCGGTATGGCCGAAGAGATCGAAGGCGGTGCCGCGGAGACCTTTCATTGCGGCAAGCAGGCGAAACGCCTTCATCATCCAAGGGCCGAAGCTCGATTTCCTCGGCTTGCCGTCGTTACCGCGCCGCCCGAGGATCGGCGGCGCAAGGTGGAATTCGAGCTTTTCGTAGCTCTGGAACTGCCTTGCGAGGTCGGCTGCGAAGCTGCCGTCGGTGTAAAGCCGCGCCACCTCATACTCGTCCTTGATCGCCATCAGCTTGAAGAGATTCCTGGCGGCGGCCTCCGCGACCGCTGTCGAACCGGGAACCGCGCGTGCCTCGGCGGCACGCAGCGCAACCACCCTGTCGGCATAGCGCTTGCCATAGGCGGCGTTCTGGTAGGCGGTGAGGAAGGCGACGCGTCGGGCGATGATATCGTCGAGCGTTTCGGCAGGCGCCGACGCCGGCTCGCCCGTCCGGCCGACCAGGCCGCGCACAAAATCCGGCCGGTGCGCGGCGCAGCGGCCCCAGCGGAAGGCAGCGATGTTCATCGCCACCGCTTCTCCGTTCAATTCGATAGCCTTTTCAACGGCTTCTGCCGACAGCGGCAGCCCGCCATGCTGGAAGGCGAAGCCGAGCATGAACATGTTGGCGCCGAGCGAATTGCCAAACAACGCCGTCGCGGTGCGGGTGGCGTCGAAGAAATGGGCTTTGTCGTCGCCGGCGGCAGCACGGATCGCCTTCTTCAGCCGCTCGACAGGCAGGGAGAAGTCAGCAGCGCGGGTGAATTCGCCTGGCATGATTTCGGCGGTGTTGGCGAGGAACATCGTGTGCCCCTCGCGCACCGCAGCGAGCACTTTCTTGGCACCGGAGACGACAAGGTCGCAGCCGAGCACGAGATCGGCCTTGCCGGCAGAAACGCGGATGGCGTGGATGTCCTCGGGCGTCGGGGCAATGCGGACATGGGTGAAGACCGAGCCGCCCTTCTGAGCAAGGCCTGCCATATCGATCATGCCGCAGCCCTTGCCTTCGAGATGCGCGGCCATGCCGAGCACCGCGCCTATGGTGACGACGCCGGTGCCGCCAACGCCGTCGATGATCGCCGCCCACCCCTGGTCGCCGAGCGGGAATCCGGCGGGCGACGGCACGCCGTCGAGCGGATCGGTCTTGCCGGCAAGGCCATCCGCCTTCCTGATCCTGGCGCCATGTACGGTGACGAAGGACGGGCAAAAGCCGTTGAGGCAGGAAAAATCCTTGTTGCAGCTCGACTGGTCGATCCGGCGCTTGCGGCCGAACTCGGTCTCGACCGGCTGGATCGAGACGCAGTTCGACTCCACGCCGCAATCGCCACAGCCTTCGCAGACCAATTCGTTGATGAAGACGCGTTTGTCGGGGTCCGGGAAGGTGCCGCGCTTGCGGCGGCGGCGCTTCTCGGCGGCGCAGGTCTGGTCGTAGAGAAGCACCGACACACCCTTCACATCGCGCAATTGGCGCTGGACAAGGTCGAGGTCGTCGCGGTGATGGATGGTGGCACCGGCCGGAAAATCGGCCTTGCCGGCATATTTTTCGGGCTCGTCGGTGACGACGGCGATGCGGTCGACGCCTTCGGCGCGCACCTGCCTGGCGATCATGTCCACCGTGAGGCCGCCTTCATGCGGCTGGCCGCCGGTCATGGCGACCGCGTCGTTGTAGAGGATCTTGTAGGTGATGTTGGCGCCGGAGGACAGCGCAAAGCGGATCGCCAGCAGGCCGGAATGGTTGTAGGTGCCGTCGCCGAGATTCTGGAAGATATGGCCACGCTTCGAGAACGGCGCCTGGCCGACCCATTGCGCGCCCTCGCCGCCCATGGCGGTGAAGCCGACGGTGTTCCTGTCCATCCATAGCGACATGAAGTGGCAGCCGATGCCGGCGGCGGCGAGCGAGCCGTCCGGCACCTTGGTCGAGGAATTGTGTGGGCAGCCGGAGCAGAAGAAGGGCGTGCGCGAGCCGATGTCGACGGTATCGGCAAGCATGGCCTGGAACTGGCGCAACTTCGCCACCCGCGCGGCGATCTCCTCCGACGGGCCGATGGTGCGCAGGATACGCTCGCCAAGCGCGATCGCGATCTCGTTCGGATCGAGCGCGCCCTTGGCCGGAAACAGCCAGTCGCCGCGCTCGTCCTTCTTGCCGACGATGGCCGGCTGGATGGCGGTGCCGTAGAGGTTCTCGCGCAGCTGCACCTCGATCAGCGAGCGCTTTTCCTCGACGACGACGATGGTGTCGAGGCCGCGGGCGAAGTCGGCAACGTGCTGAAAATCGAGCGGCCAGGGGCAGCCTACCTTGAACAGCCGGATGCCGATCCGGTTGGCGGCCTTCTCGTCGATGCCGATATCCTCCAGCGCCTGGCGGACGTCGAGATAGCTCTTGCCGATGGTGATGACGCCGAGCTTGGGGTTGCGGCCGCCGGAATAGACGATGCGGTTAAGCCCATTGGCCTGGATGAAGGCGGCGGCCGCGGCGCGCTTGTACTCATGCAGCCTCTCCTCCTGGCCGAGCATGTTGATCTCGTGGCGGATGTTGAGGCCGCCGGGCGGCATGTCGAACTCGGGCAGGACGATGTTAAGCCGCTCGATCGATGCGTCGACCGAGGCCGTCGATTCGATGTTGTCCTTGACGCATTTGATCGCCGCCCAGGTGCCGGCGAAGCGCGACATGGCAAAGCCGTAGAGGCCGTAGTCGATGATCTCCTGGACACCGGCCGGGTTGAGGATCGGCACCATGGTGTCGACAAAGAGGAACTCGGTGGCATGCGCGTTGGTCGAGGATTCGGCCATGTGGTCGTCGCCCATCAGGGCGAGAACGCCGCCGTTTCTCGACGAGCCGGCAAGATTGGCGTGGCGGAACACGTCGCCGGAGCGGTCGACGCCTGGGCCCTTGCCGTACCAGACGGCAAAGACGCCGTCATGCGTACCTTCGCCCAAGAGCTCGGTCTGCTGCGACCCCCAGCAGGCGGTGGCGGCAAGCTCTTCGTTGAGGCCGGGCTGGAAGACGATTTCGGCCTGGGCAAGCTGCCGCTTCGCCCTCCAGAGCTGCATGTCGAGGCCGCCGAGCGGCGAGCCGCGATAGCCGGAGACGAAGCCCGCGGTGTTGAGGCCGGCGCGGCGGTCGCGCTCGCGCTGCATAAGAAGCATGCGCACGACAGCCTGCGCCCCGGACAGGAGGACGCGCTCCTTGCCAAGGTCGAATTTGTCGTCGAGCGCGACATCATGCAGCGTCATCAGGGCATTTCCTCTGCGCAGGCGCACCTCAGACCGGGCGGCCAACGTCGGAGTGGGACGCCGCAGTCTTTCTTCCCTTGCAGGAGAGGTCAAACAAAATCACAGAGGCCAGAGCGGACGCAACAAACGGTCCGGGTGAAGCCGCCCGGCGCATTTAAGATGACGCTAAGCGCTTCATGAAGCACGAAAATTTCATTGGCCAGGGCGGCCTGGTTGAGCATGATCTTTCCGAAGACCGCTACACGCTTTTTGCGGACGCTGACCTCCGGTTCGGGATCGTGCTCTAGGCAGCCTTCGAGCAATCCGGCTTCGGCTGATCGGGCAGCTTGCCGTCGGGATGGCCGGCGAGGTCCGGGTTGAGCTCGTATTTCGGCCCGATCACCAGCGGCCGGTCCGGCAGCATCGTCTGATCCTCCGACGAGGTCATCGTGGTCTCGAGGCTTTGGAGCAAAGTGCCGCTGGAATCCTCGATGCGGATCGTGACGGAATAGGGCTTGTCCTTGACCACGCAGGTGAGCGGCGGGCTGGTCAAGGTGATATGGGGAAGCTTCGGCCATATCTTCTGGTTGACGATGAGCGGGTCGCCGCCGGCCGGATTCTGGAAATTCACCACGGCAACCTGCCCCTCGGCCATCGGCCGCAGCGGCTTCAGCGTGATGACGTAGGTGGCGATGCCGAGCCGATAGTTGAACTCGAACAGCTTGCCGGAGATGGCGAAGAGCTGCTCCTTGCTGGTGTCGCGGCAGGCGCCGAGCGCCGTCACGGCGATCAACGCCGCGCCGAGCGCGATCGAACGGAATTTTCTACGCATTGGTGGCCTCCCTGGCCGCCGTGCGGCGGCGATAATAGCGGTTCGCCTTCTGGCGGTTGCCGCAGACGGCCATGTCGCACCAGAGGCGGCTGGAGTTGCGGCTGCGGTCGATGAACAGCCAGCTGCAGTTCGGACAGATCCTGAGCCTGGCAACGGTTTCGTCGCGTAACAGCGAAAGCGCCGAGACGGCCAAAGCCGCCTCGAAGGCGATCGGCGTCGCCGGATCGCCGAAAGGGCGGCCCGGCGCGCCGATCTCGGTCGCGCTGCCGGAGAGCCCTTCGGCGCAGGCCGTCAGGAAATCCGGCAGATGGCGTGTGGCGATCGCGCCCTCCGTCACGGCATGGCGAAACAGGCGGTCGGTCGCCTCGCGGATCGACAGCACCACCGGGGCGATGCTGTCCGGTTCCGGCGCCGCCAACCGCCGGCCACCGAGCTCGGTGGCGCGAAAGCCACTCGCCGCCTCGGCGAAGCGAGCGATCTCGGCTGGATCGTCGAAGCGGTCGAAGGTCTTTCCCGGATCGTTGCGCAGCACGACCGTGTTCGCAGTGTCGAGCGCGAGAATGCCGCCGGTGAAGCGATGCGGAGTCCAGGATACCGTCATAAGAGAAATCTAACCGATAAAACATATTTGACAAGTTAGATTCCTGATGCAAGGCTCGTCGCCAAATTAAAGTGCTACAGCGTCCTTTGCGCGTCCCAAAGGACGCGCGGCGCTGCAGGGATGCTCCATGCTCTATTTCTACCAGCAGGTGCTGAACGGGCTGCATTCAGGCGCGCTCTATGCGCTGCTCGCCTTCGGCTATGTGCTGACCAACGGTATCCTGCACCGCACCAATCTTGCCTATGGCGCGCTGTTTGCCTTTTGCGGCCACACCATGATCCTGACCGCCGCCTTCGGCTACCAAGCGCTGTGGCTGACGCTGTTCGCCTCGGTCGCGCTCGGCATCGTCGCCGCCATGCTCTATGCGATGCTGATCAGCCAGGTGCTGTGGCGCAGCGTGTTCGAAAGGCTGGCGGACCGGTCGCCCAACGCTATCGTGGTGACGACACTCGGCATCTTGCTGTTCCTGTCGGAAGCGAGCCGCATCGCCGCCGACACCCATGACCTCTGGCTGCCGCCGATGCTCGCCCAGCCCGTCGTCTTCGCCCAGGATACCGGCTTCAAGGTGACGCTCACCGTCATCCAGCTTTTGGACTGCGGGGCGGTAATCGCGGTGGTGGCGCTGGCCGCCTGGATGTTTTCCCATTCGCGCTTCGGCCGCGCCTGGCGGGCCGTCTCCGACGATCCGAAGGCGGCGGCCATGTGCGGCATCGACGTGCGCGCCGTGTTCCGTCGCGCGGTGCTCTATGGCGGCTTCTGCGCGGCTTTTGCCGGCGTGCTCGCCGGCTTCTATTACGGCAACATCAGCTTCGGCACCGGCCTCGTCTACGGCCTCAAAATCCTGTTCGTAACGGCGGTCGGCGGCTATCTGTCGCCGCTCAAGGCGGCTCTCGGCGCCGCGGCCTTCGGCATGGCCGAATCGCTGTGGGCAGGCTATTTCCCGATCGAATGGCGCGATGGCTGGATATATCTCTTCCTCGTCGTCATGCTGGTGCTGATCGGCGCCGGCCGCGACCAGGCCAAGGTCGCCTGAAACCCATCAGACTTTGGTTGCATGACGTTCCGTGAGGCGGCGGTTCTCGCGCCCGGCACGGCGCATCGGCGCACAGCCGATGCTTTGCCATGTTGACCTGCCGGACCACGCACTGCATACCGTTGGGCCAAGCGGCGCGACACCGGATGGGGGAATTGGGCGCAGCCGGCACTTTGAAGTCTAGGCATCGTATTTTCCGGAATCGACGACGATTTCGGCCCGATGCGTGAGGGAGGAAATGCATGGCAGGGCTGCTCGCTCTATCCAGGACGATCGACCGCATCAACGAGTTCATCGGCCGCTGGGTGTCTTGGCTGATCCTGCTTGCGATCCTGGTGAGCGCCGGCAATGCCGTCATCCGCAAGGCGCTCGACATCTCGTCCAACGCCTGGCTCGAACTGCAGTGGTACCTTTTCGGCGCCGCCTTCATGCTGGCGGCCGCCTACACGCTGAAGCAGAACGACCATATCCGCATCGATATCGTCTACGGCATGTTTTCGCGCCGGGTGCAGCACTGGATAGACCTCTTGGGCCACCTCTTCTTCCTGATGCCGTTCGTGGTGCTGATGGTGATCTATTTCGTGCCTTACGTGTCGCTGTCCTTCCACAGCGGCGAGATGTCGACCAATGCGGGCGGCCTGATCGTCTGGCCGGCGAAGGCCATCCTGCTCGTCGGCTTCTTCCTGCTGGCGCTGCAGGGCGTTTCCGAGATCATCAAGAAGATCGCCATCATGCGCGGCGACATGGAGGATCCCAATCCCTTCGTATCGGCGCATGAACAAGCCGAGCTCGAGGCCAAGGCGCTGGCCGAAGAAGCCAAGGCGCTGGCCGGCGAGGTGCGTTCATGATCGAATTCATCGCGCAGAACATGGCGCCGATCATGTTCGCCTCGCTGATCATCTTCCTCTTGATCGGCTACCCCGTCGCCTTCTCGCTCGCTGCAAACGGTCTTCTGTTCTTCTTCATCGGCGTGCTCTTGTCGCCCTATTCCGGCGGGTCGATCAACCTCGCCTGGCCGCTGCTGCATGCGTTGCCCGACAATTTCTACGGCACCAGGGTGATGTCGAACGACACGCTGCTGGCCATCCCGTTCTTCACCTTCATGGGCATCGTGCTGGAACGGTCCGGCATGGCCGAGGACCTGCTCGACACGGTCGGCCAGCTGTTCGGCCCGATCCGCGGCGGCCTTGCCTATGCGGTGATCTTCGTCGGCGCGCTGCTTGCCGCCACCACCGGCGTGGTGGCGGCCTCCGTCATCGCCATGGGACTGATCTCGCTGCCGATTATGCTGCGCTACGGCTACGACCGCCGGCTCGCCTCGGGCGTGATCGCGGCATCCGGCACGCTTGCCCAGATCATCCCGCCCTCGCTGGTGCTGATCGTGCTCGCCGACCAGCTCGGTCGCTCGGTCGGCGACATGTATGCGGGCGCGCTGATTCCCGGCCTCGTGCTGACCGGGATCTATATGCTCTACATCCTGATCATGTCGATCATCCGGCCGCACTCGATGCCGGCGCTGCCCATCGAAGCACGCACGCTCGGCCACGGCGTGATCTCGCTGATCGTGGCCCTGCTGGTCGCGGTCGCGGTCTCCTATGGGGCCTATCGCTACCTCGTGCCGGCCCATGGCGACAACGCCGACATACTGGGGGCCACCGTCGGCGTCATCGCGATCTACGTCGTGGCGGTTGCCGACCAGCAGCTCGGGATCAACATGATGTCCAAGCTGGCGCAGCAGGTGGTGATCGTGCTGATCCCGCCGCTGGCGCTGATCTTCCTGGTGCTCGGCACCATCTTCCTCGGCATCGCCACGCCGACCGAAGGCGGCGCGATGGGTTCAGTCGGCGCGTTGATCATGGCCGCGGCAAAGGGGCGGCTGTCATTCGACGTCATCAAGCAGGCGCTGGCCTCCACTACAAGGCTCTCCTCCTTCGTGCTGTTCATCCTGATCGGCGCGCGTGTCTTCTCGCTCACCTTCTATGGCGTCAACGGCCATATCTGGGTCGAGCATCTCCTGACCTCGCTGCCGGGCGGCGAGACCGGCTTCCTGATCGGCGTCAACATCCTGGTCTTCGTGCTCGCCTTCTTCCTCGATTTCTTCGAGCTCGCCTTCATCATCGTGCCGCTCTTGGCCCCCGCTGCCGACAAACTCGGCATCGACCTGATCTGGTTCGGCGTGCTGCTCGGCGTCAACATGCAGACCAGCTTCATGCATCCGCCTTTCGGCTTCGCGCTGTTCTACCTGCGGTCGGTCGCGGCGCGGGTGCCCTATCTCGACCGCATCACCGGCAAGCAGGTCGCGCCGGTCACCACCGGCCAGATCTACTGGGGCGCGGTGCCCTTCGTCGGTATCCAGGTGATCATGATCGGGCTCACCATCGCCTTCCCGCAAATGGTGATGCGCTATAAGGGCGCCGCCGTCGAACCGAGCACGATCGATCTCAAACTGCCGGAGATGCCGGGACTCGGCACGCCACCGGCCGACAACGGCGCCGCGCCGGCGAATGGCGGCGCGCCTGCGGCGCCCGGCACGCCCGATCTGTCGCAGCCGCCGAATTTCGGCAACGCGCCGCCGGCCAAGCCGGCAGCGCCGGCGCCCGACCTTTCGAAACCGCCGAGTTTCAATTGAGGTGACCGCCATGAGAGCCGTCCGGCTGGAAGCGATCGGCAGCATTGCGCTTCGCGAGGTCGACAAACCTTCACCCGGGCCGGAGGATGTCCTGGTGCGGATCGAAGCCTGCGGCGTCTGCGGCACCGACCGGCATCTGTTCCATGGCGAGTTTCCCTGCACGCCGCCGGTCACCCTCGGCCATGAATTCTGCGGCATCGTCGAGGCGGTCGGCGACGCGGTGTCGGGCATCGCCGTCGGCGATCGGGTCACCGGCGATCCCAACATCGCCTGCGGCCGCTGCAGCCATTGCCGTGCCGGCCGCGTCAATTTGTGCAGCAGTCTCAGGGCTATCGGCATCCACCGGGACGGCGGCTTTGCCGACTACGTGCTGATGCCGCAAAGCCAGGCCTTCCGGCTGCCTTCCAGCCTAAAACCGACGCATGGCGCCTTCTGCGAACCGCTGGCCTGCTGCCTGCACGGCGCCGACCTCGCCGCCATCAGACCGGGCGACTCCGTGGCGGTGCTCGGCGGCGGCGTCATCGGCCTGCTTGTCGTGCAATTGGCGAGGCTCGCCGGCGCCGCGACCGTCGTGCTCTCGACAAGGCAGGCCTCGCGCCGGGCGCTTGCCGAGGAGCTCGGCGCCACGGCGACGGTCGACCCGAGCGCCGTCGATCCTGTCGAAGCTATCGTCGGACCGGCCGGCCTGGTGCCTGGTGGCGTCGACGTGGTGCTGGAATGCGCCGGTGTGCGCGACACGGTGGAGCAGTCGATGCGCATTGCCAAGGCCGGCGGCACGGTCGTTATCGTCGGCGTCGTGCCGCAAGGGATGAAGGTGGCCGTCGAGCCGTTCGACCTCCTGTTTCGCGAACTGAAGGTGCTTGGCTCCTTCCTCAATCCGTTCACGCATGGCCGCGCGGCCCAGTTGATCGCCTCGGGCGCGATCGAGATCGATAGGCTGATTTCAAGGCAGGTCAGCCTCGAAGAGGCGCCGCAGGTGATCTCGAACCCCGCCGCTCCGGGCGAGGTCAAGGTGCTGGTGGTGCCGGGCCGCTGATCTCTATCCAAAGGGAGCGAGGCGCTTCAGTTCGCTTCTCGTTGGCGCCGCCCCTCATCTGGCTGCGCGCGCAGTTCTTCCCTTCTCCCCTTGTGGGAGAAGGTGTCGCCGAAGGCGACGAGGGGTGTTCCAGGGAATGCTAACGCCTCATTCCTTCCAACACCCCTCATCCGTCTCGGCGCTGCGCGCCGATCCACCTTCTCCCACGAGGGGAGAAGGGGAGCTCGCCTACAGCTTGCCGTTGCGCTGCTGCACCATCATGAAGGTGTCGTAGTTGTATTCGGCGACCTGGGCCCAGAGATAGTGCTCCTTGCGGAAGCCCTTGATCGATTCCCAGATCTTCTTGAACGGCGCGTTGTTGGCTTCCATTTCGGCATAGACTTCGTTGGCCTTTTCGAAGCAGGCCGCCATGATCTCCTGGCTGAAAGGCGCCAGCTTGGCGCCGCCGGCGACCAGCCGCTTCACCGCGGCCGGATTGAGATTGTCGTATTTCTGCAGCATGTTGGCGTCGGCGGCCTGCGCGGCCGTGTGCACCAGCGATTTGTAGGCCGGCGACAGTTCCTCGTATTTGGCCTTGTTGAACATCAGATGCACGGTCGGGCCGCCTTCCCACCAGCCGGGATAGTAGTAGTAGGGGGCGACCTTGTAGAAGCCGAGCTTCTCATCGTCATAGGGGCCGACCCATTCGGCGGCGTCGATGGTGCCTTTTTCCAGCGCCGGATAGATATCGCCGCCGGCGATCTGCTGCGGCACGACGCCGAGCTTCTGCACCACCTTGCCGGCGAAGCCGCCGATGCGCATCTTGAGGCCCGACAGGTCGGCGACCGTGTTGATCTGCTTGCGGAACCAGCCGCCCATCTGCACGCCGGTGTTGCCGCCCGGCAGGCCGAACAGCCCCTGCGTGGCCAGGAACTCGTTGAACAGGTCGATGCCGCCGCCGTGGTAGTGCCAGGCGTTCATGCCGCGCGCGTTGAGCGAGAAGGGCACCGCGGCGCCCAGCGCCCAGGTCGGGTCCTTGCCCCAGTAGTAGTATGCCACCGTGTGGCAGGCCTCGACGGTGCCGGCCGTGGTGGCGTCGGCGGCCTGAAGGCCGGGCACCAGCTCGCCCGAGGCGAAGACCTGGACCTGGAAATTGCCGTCGGTCGCTTCCGACAGCATCTTGGAGAAGACTTCGGCGCCGCCATAGATCGTGTCGAGCGATTTCGGGAAGGACGATGCCAGCCGCCATGTCACTTTCGGGTTGGACTGGGCGATCGCCGGCGTGGCGAGCGCTGCGGCCGCTGCCGCGGCGCCGACACCGGACGCACCGGCCTTGCGGATGAATGAACGACGATCCATGCAGTTTCCTCCCTTGTGGATCAACAGACCGACGTTCGGACCCTCGGTGTCCGGATCGGTTGGGAAGAAACATACACGGGCAAGATGTCGAGTCCAGTATCGCGCACAAGATGCAACTATAGTCTAACACGCATGGCGCTGGCCTATGCGAGGCGGCGAAACTTGCCATGGCAAAGTGCGTTCGGATCGCCTATTTTGTAGGCAGAATAATCCGTTAGCCAAGATAATCCGTAGCCTCTGGGAAACCGTGTCCAAAATGCAGCAGCCGCTCGTCGCCGTCTCGACCGATGTCCGCCAGTTCGACAACTACACCTGGCATGCCGCGCCGCAGCAATATCTGGAGGCGGCGGTCGCTGGCGCCGGCGTGTTCCCGGTGCTGGTGCCTTCCTTCGGCGACCGGCTCGATCTCGACGAGCTGCTGTCCTCCGTCGACGGCGTCATGGTCACGGGCTCGAAGTCCAACGTGCATCCCTCGCTCTATGGCGGCGATGCCAGCGAGGCCAACGGCCCCTACGATCCGGCACGCGACTCCACCACGCTGCCGCTGATCCGCAAGGCGATCGAGCGCGGCGTGCCGCTGCTCGCCATCTGCCGCGGCATCCAGGAGCTTAACGTTGCCCTGGGCGGCACGCTGGGCACCGAGATCCATGAGCGCGAGGGCTCGCTCGATCACCGCGCGCCGGTGAGCGACAATCAGGACGAGCGCTTCGGCATCCACCAGACGATTTCGATCAAGCCAGGAAGCTGCCTCGCCGGCGTGTTCGGCGCCGGCGAGATGAAGGTCAATTCACTGCACCGCCAGGCGATCGACCGGCTCGGCGCCAAGCTGCAGGTCGAGGCTTTGGCCACCGACGGGACGATCGAGGCGGTGTCGGTCAAGGATGCCCGCGCCTTCGCGGTCGGCGTGCAGTGGCACCCCGAATATTGGGTGAAGTCGGACAGCGCCTCGGCCAAGATTTTTCGCGCTTTCGGCGATGCCGTGCGGCTGCACGCGGCGGCGAAGGCCGGGGCGCGCGCCGCGGCGGAATAAGCCCGCCTCCGGAATCCTGCTCGTTATTTGTCGTTGTTCAGCGCCAGCAGCGGCATGGCCGGCGCGTAGGATTCGTAGCCGTCGCCATCGGCGACGCTGAACGTGACGACCGGATCGATGCCGTTCACGCTGAAGGCGACCGTGCCGTCGGCCAGCTCGCGCCAGAATTTTGCGTGCTCGATGCCAGGTAGCAGCCTCCGGCAATTCGGGGCGACGCTTAACAGCGACAGACCGTCCGACACTTCGGCGCCGCGCCGAACGGCACAGGACGCCTCGTCGCCATTGGCGGTCAATCGGTAGGTGCCTGACGCTGCGGGTTCGGTGGCCGCGCTCTGGTCATCGCCGTCATGCAGGAACTGAACGCTCCCATACAAAGCAACCGACGCAACCAACCCGGCCAACAGCTTCACTCTGTCTCTCCGCACTCAGCGCGCCGCGCAATTTCCTCTGGTCCATGCATGTCATCACTGCAAACTTTGGCCGATATGCATAACGATGTATGAACAATGATTCCAAAGGGTTAAGCAGGCGTTAACAAATATGGCAAGCGTTGCCTGTCAGGCGCGCGGCTTGACGCTGATCGTCTCCGGCACCGGCGTGAGCGGCCGGCGCTCACCGAACCAGGAGACCAGATTGTCGACGCAGAGATCGGCCATGGCGCGGCGGGTGTGGTCCGACGCCGAGCCGACATGCGGCAGAAGCGAGGTGTTGGGGGCCTCGAGCAGCGCCTTGGGCACGTTCGGTTCGTCGGCAAAGACATCGAGCCCGGCGGCGGCGATGGTGCCATTTTCGAGGGCGGCGGCGAGCGCCGCCTCATCCACCGTGCTGCCGCGGCCGATATTGACGAAGACGCCGTTCGCACCAAGCGCCGACAGTATCTCGGCATTGATGGCCTTTTCCGTCGCGGCGCCGCCCGGCGCCACGCA
Source organism: Mesorhizobium album (assembly GCF_033977205.1). Classification (NCBI taxonomy): domain Bacteria; kingdom Pseudomonadati; phylum Pseudomonadota; class Alphaproteobacteria; order Hyphomicrobiales; family Phyllobacteriaceae; genus Mesorhizobium; species Mesorhizobium album. The sequence goes on from NZ_JAVIIW010000007.1 coordinate 60,267, forward strand.
AATAAGGGTGTCGACCGCCTCGGCCAAGCCCTTCAGCGTCGTGTGGTATTCGTAGGAGAAGCCCTCGACCTTGCGGCGGTTGTGATAGGCAATCGGCAGGCCGAAAGCTTCCAGGCGATGGGCGACGGCGAGGCCGATGCGGCCCATGCCGAAGATGCCGACACGGCGGCCGCGCAAGGTGAGCCGGCTCAGGCGGTAATTGCCCTTCTTCACCCAGTCGCCGTCGCGCAGCCATTTCTCGGCGGCGTACATTTCGCGCACGGTGTTGATCAACAGGCCGATCGTGGTGTCGGCGACCTCCTCGGTCAGCACATCCGGAGTATTGGTGACCATCACGCCGCGCCTGGCAGCGTGATTGGCGTCGACCGAATCATAGCCGACGCCAAAATTGGCGATGATTTCGAGGTTGGGCAGCGCATCGATCATGGCCGCGTTGATGCCGCCGAAGGAGGCGACGCCGCGCACGGCCTCACGCATCTCGCCGGTGACGAGGGAGGGATCGGCGCGCTCGATCCGCACGCGCCGGAACGCCCTGTCGATGCGGCCTATCGCATGGTCGTTGAAATGGCCCGGCACCAGAATGGCGACCGGGAACTTCGCTTCCGCCTTTGTCATTGACGCTCCACCGGCTTGCCGGTGGACTGGCGCACGTGCAGCTCCGGCTTGATCAGTTCCTGCGACGGCCGAACTGCTTGCCCGTTCAGCTTGTCGAGCAGCGCGCTGGCAGCGCGGCGGCCGACTTCGCGCTGGCCATTCCAGACCGTTGTCAATGCCGGAGTTGCGATTGCGGCCTCCTCGAGATCGTCATAGCCGGTGACCGAGATGTCGACGCCCGGCACGAGCCCAGCCCGCGCGATACCGTTCATCAGTCCGATGGCGACCAGATCATTCCAGCAGCAGGCGGCGGTCGGCTTGTCTTTCAGCGCCAAAAACTGTCCTGCGGCCTCGAATCCGGCCTGCTTGGTGCGCGGCCCGGGAATGCGCCAGGACGGCTTCACCTCCAGCCCGGCCGCTTCCATCGCATTGAGATAGCCCTGGTAGCGGTCGCGGCCGGTCGAGGTCTGGTCGGTGCCGCCGATCATGGCGATGCGCTTGTGGCCGAGCGAGATCAGGTGGTTGGTGGCAAGCGCCGTGCCATAGGCATCGTCGCCGCGGAAGACCGGCACATCGGCGCCGGCGACGGTGCGCGCGATCAGCACCGCAGGCAGGCCGTTTTCCTCGGCCATGATGATGTCCTCGGCCGGCGTACCGATGGCCGGCGACATGATGACGCCGTCGGCGCCGAGCTGCAGCAGCGTGTCGATGAAGGTGCGCTGCTTTTCGAGCTGGTCGTAATGATTGGACAGGATGAAGGTCTGGCGGCTGCGGTCGAGCTCGCTTTCGATCGAGCGCAGGATCTCGGCGAAGAACGGGTTCATGATGTCGTGCACGACGACGCCGACAATGCCGGAGCGCGAGGTGCGCAGCGACGCGGCGCGGCGATTGTAGATATAGCCGATGGCGCGGGCATGCTCCTTGATGCGCTCGCGCGTGGAGCCTGCGACCAGCGGACTGTCGCGCAGCGCCAGCGATACCGTTGCCGTGGACACGCCAAGCGCATCCGCGATCGTCGAAAGCTTGATCTTCTGTGCCAGTGCCCTCGCTCCCCAGGGTCCTTGGATTCGGGTCTTTAAATTGTTTAAATTCGGCCTTATGCCATCGATCGGGAGCAATTCAAAGTTTTTTTGCCAGGGTCTCGGCTTCGGTGTCCAGCGAGGCGGAATTGCGCAGGCGAAGCCTGTGTTCGCGGTGGATGATATAAAGGCCAGACGCGACGATGATGGCCGCCCCCAGCAGCGTCCAGCGGTCGGGGAGCTGGTGGAAGATCAGCCAGCCGGAAATGATCATCCACACCATCTGCGAATAGGGATAGGGCGCGAGCGCCGTGGTCGTCGCCAGCCGATAGGCCTGGACCAGCAGCCAGTGGCCGCCGGCGCCGAACACGCCCAGCATCAACAGGATCGCCCAGTGCCAGCCGTCCTGCGGCAGGGACGGCGAGAAGGATAGCATGGGCAGGAGCAGCACCGCCGGCGCCAGCGCAGAGAACAGGATCAGGCTCTCGGATGTCTCCGTCGACGACATGCGCCGCGTCATGATGACGTAGAAACTATTCGACAGCATCGAGCCGAGCGCGAAGAGATGGCCGATGCCGAACACGCCGACACCGGGCCGGGTGATGATGAGAACGCCGACGAAGCCGGTGAGAATCGCCAGCCAGCGCCGCCAGCCCGCCCATTCGCCAAGCAGCGGGCCGGCAAGCGCGGTGATCACCATCGGGCCGAAGAAATAGATCGAGGTGGTTTCGGCGAGCTGCAGGGTCCTGAGCGCCATGATGTTGAACATGGTCGAGCCGAAAAGGAGGCATCCGCGCAGGATGTGCGCCGGCAGGTTGCTGGCGCGGAAGCGCAACGGCTCGCGCCAGCCGCGCAGGAAGACGCCGACGAGCAGGACATGGACGGTGAAGCGGGCCCAGGCGACGATCAGTGCCGAGACACCGGCAAGCACCAGATATTTGCTCGAGGTGTCGAGAAAGGTGAAGCAGACATAGACGCACAGCATCAACAGCATCGCCACAGGCGGCGTTGCGCTGTCGTCTTGGATTCGGGAAACAGACAAATTCAGGCCGGGAGGAAGCGAAGGCGGACACGCCACCTTTGCGGCAATCAAAGCTTGCCGGCAAGCCAAAAGCGACTGGCCCAATAAGCGCCTCGGACAGGCTTAGAGCGCATTGCCATGGCGATTGGCGCCTGAACGCTCCTCCCAGTCGTCATCCTGGGGCGAAGCAAGGAGCGAAGCGACGCGGCGCAGACCCCAGGATCCATGCCATGACTGCTAAGCTTCGCGGCGGTGCAGAATTCTGCTCGGCCGTATTCCTCGGCTAAGGTCACACAGGATCCTTGGGTCTTCGCTCCGCTTCGCGTCGCTACGCCCAAGGACGAAGCTTGGAGGCTGCAGCCAATCTCAAACGCTCGCGATGTCTCCTTCGGACAAACGGTCAATCCACCAGCAAGAGCACGGCAGAGAATCACGCATGCATGCGGGCGCCCTTGGTGATCTTGTCGACCAGCTTCTTCTCGGCGCGCAATGCGATGCCGACGGTCTTGGCGTCGTCCGGCGCGAATTCGGCGAAGACCGCCCGGTTGGCCACGTCATGGCCGGTCGCGAACATCTCCTCGACATAGGCGGATGTCGTCACGCCGCGCTCCAAAGCGCGGCGATGGATCGCGCTTAGTGTCGGCCCGTCCGCCGAAAGCACAATGACGGGCTGGATCGAAAGCGGATTGAAGAGATTGCCGGCGCGATCGCGATAGGGCTCGCCGATGATCTCGGGGAACTGCGCGACGATGCCGCTGGTCAGGAAAGCGGTGACGTTGAGCTTCTGCCAGACGGCGAGGTTTTCCCTCAGCACGATTGCAAATTTCGTGTCGAACACCAAAATTGTCTCTCCAAATGATCCAGGAAGGGCATGCGATGGCGCATGGTCTAGTCGGTGAGGCGCTGGAAGGTCTTGAACGTTCGTGCGCGAAGGACGACCGGATCGTTTCGGCGCCCGGCGCCACCGGCCTCGAGCGCATCGAGGCGCGCTTTCACGGCAACGCCTTCGACCTGCACCGCCACGATACCTACGCCATCGGCGTGACGCTCGACGGCGTGCAACGCTTCCACTATCGGGGCGCGATGCAGCACAGCCTCCCCGGCCAGGTGATCGTGCTGCATCCCGACGAATTGCATGACGGCGGCGCCGGCACGGAGGACGGCTTACGCTACAGGATCCTCTATCTGGAGCCTGCGCTGCTGCTCGACTGCCTGGGCGGCGCGCCGCTGCCTTTCGTGCGGGATGCCGTGGTGAGCGATCCTCAACTGCGCGGCACGCTGCTCTCAGCCTTGGCGCCGCTCACCGAGGAGCTGGACGACCTGTTCGTGGCGGACTTCATCGCGCAGCTGGCGCAGCAGTTGCAACATCATGCCGGACAGCCGGCAAAGCCGATGGGAAAAACGGCCTGGCGGGCCGCCGCGCTTGCCCGCGACTATCTGGAAGAAAATGCCGAGCGGGCGGTGCGCTCCGACGAGCTGGAGGCGATCACCGGTCTCGACCGCTACGCGCTGTCGCGGCATTTCCGAGCGACCTATTCGACCAGCCCGCATCGCTTCCTGTTGATGCGCCGGCTGCAGCGGGCACGGCGCATGATCGAAGCGGGAGAGCCGCTCGCCGAAACAGCAGTGGCAGCCGGCTTCAGCGACCAGAGCCACTTCAACCGGCATTTCAAGAAGGCGTTCGGGCTGACCCCCGGGCGCTGGGCGACGCTGGTGCGCGGAGCGGCGGCGGCGTAGGTTTCGGACGAAAGACGCTTGACGCCGATGCGTCGCGCTCGGGACGACGCTGCGCGTCGCGCTTTGGAGGAACCATGCCAACGCGTCGCTCGTTACGCGACGACGCAGCGCGTCGCGCGTTAATCCTCCAGCTCGGCGTCGTCGTCGATCAGGACCAGCTCTTCGTTCGACAGGTTGGCCTCGATGCGGACGAGCAGCTTGAACAGTGCCTTCTGGTCCTTCTTGTCGAGGCCTTTCAGCGCCTGTTTCTCGGTTTTCTTGACCGACTTCTCGATGGCGCGGATGGTTTCGCGGCCGGCATCGGTGAGGAAGATATGGGCCTGGCGGGCATCGGCGTTGGAGGCGCGCTTCTCGAGAAAACCCTGCGCCTGCAACCTGTTGATCGTCTTGGTGATCGTCGGCGGGCGCACACCCAGCTTGCCGGCGAGATTGCCCGGGGTCTGACCGTCCTCGCGGTCGAGCGCCAGCATGATCTGGTCCTGGCCGGCGTAGAAGCCGTGCGCCAGAAGCCGCGCCGCGAGCGCTGTTCGCGCCAGCCGCGCCGCCGAATGCAGCCGGCTCATTGTCGCTGTCTTGTCCGCCTTGGCCATGGTCATTCCCTCTTCGGCCGAACCGGCGCGGGCAGCATAGAGGCTGTCCGGCGGCTGGCAAATGACGATTTAAAGAGGCCGGCTTGCGGAACGCTTTGCCGGCAAGCATTGCGGTGCCCGCGCAGGTGATGCCAGATGTTTATTTCAGTTAGATGACAAACGACTTTTGACCCGGCGCGATTCACAGCGGAACGCCCGCAGGGGTGAGGTGATACCCGTGCGGCTGCCCCGTTTGGCCATCTCGATCGCCGCTATTCCTATCCACTGCGCCTGCTCCGGCCGGGGGCAGGCTGGCCCATCGGTTTGACGCGTGCAAAAGCGCGCCTCGCATCCTATATGAGGCCGACCAATCCTTTAGGGCACAGATTTTCGAGGCAACTCATGAGCGATGCACAGACGCAGATCCCCGTAACCGTTCTCACCGGCTATCTCGGCGCGGGCAAGACGACGCTGCTCAACCGCATCCTGTCGGAGAACCACGGCAGGCGTTACGCCGTCATCGTCAATGAGTTCGGCGAGATCGGCATCGACAACGACCTGATCGTCGAATCCGACGAGGAAATCTATGAGATGAACAATGGCTGCGTGTGCTGCACGGTGCGCGGCGACCTGATCCGCGTCGTCGAAGGCCTGATGCGGCGGCCCGGCCGCTTCGACGCCATCGTGGTCGAGACCACGGGCCTTGCCGATCCGGTGCCGGTGGCGCAGACCTTCTTCATGGACGACGACGTGCGCTCCAAGACCAAGCTCGACGCGGTGGTGGCGCTGGTCGACGCCAAGCACCTGCCGCTGCGGCTGAAGGATTCCAAGGAGGCCGAGGACCAGATCGCCTTTGCCGATGTCGTGGTGCTGAACAAGACCGACCTCGTGACACCGGAAGAACTGGAACGGGTCGAAGCGACGATCCGCGCCATCAACCCGGCGGCGAGGATCCATCGCACGGAGCGCGCCGGCGTGGCGCTCGGCGAAGTGCTCGACCGCGGCGCCTTCGATCTTTCGCGCGCGCTGGAGAACGATCCGCATTTCCTCGAGGCGCATGACCACGATCACGACCATGATCATGACCACCATGATCATGACCATGACGGGCACGAGCATCACCATCACGACCATGCTTCCGATATCCACGACGTGACGGTGAAGTCGGTATCGCTGCGCGGCGGCGAGATGGACCCGAGGAAGTTCTTCCCCTGGATCGAGAAGGTGACCCAGATGGAAGGACCGAACATCCTCAGGCTAAAAGGCATCATCGCCCTCAAGGGCGACGACGAGCGCTATGTCCTCCAGGGCGTGCACATGATCCTCGAGGGCGATCACCAGCGCGCCTGGAAGGACGGCGAGAAGCACGAGAGCCGGCTGGTCTTCATCGGCCGCGACCTCGACGCCGAGCGGCTCAGGAAGAGCTTCGAAGCCTGCCAGGCGGCTTGATTTCCGGACTTTCTTCCTTCTCCCCTTGTGGGAGAAGGTGGATCGGCGCGCAGCGCCGAGACGGTTGAGGGGTGCTGGACGGATCGCCGTCTTTACCAAGCTGGAACACCCCTCATCCGTCGCCTTCGGCGACACCTTCTCCCACAAGGGGAGAAGGGAGAGCCGCAAACGTTGGCGCCCTTCTCTTATAGCCATCCTGCATGGGTTGAGACCCGTAGCTCAACCCCTTATGGGGAAGAGCAGAAATCTCGAATGGACAATCCATATGCCCACAGTCGCCCCGCTTGATCTCGAAGGCCATTGCGTCGCCGCCGTCTTTCTCAACGATGTGCCGCATTTCGCGCTTGCCGACGGCGCGGTCCACCGGCTCGACAATGGGCACAAGACTGTGCAGGCCAATGACGGATTGCTCGCCGCGTTCCATGACGCGGCCAACGACCGGCTGATCACTGGGGGCGAGGACGGCAAGGTGTTTGCTGTCAAGGCCGGCGGCGAGGCGAGCGAACTGGCCAGCGCCGGCAAAAAGTGGATCACCAGCGTCGCTGCAGGGCCGCAGGGAGCAATCGCCTATGCTTCCGGCAAGACCGCCTTCGTGCGCTTTGCCGACGGCAAGACCAAGGAATTCACGCATCCGCGCTCGGTAGAGGGGCTTGCCTTCTCGCCCAAGGGCATGCGCTTCGGCGTCGCCCGTTACAATGGCGCGACGCTGCATTTCCCGGCTGCCGAGGGCAAGCCGGTGGAACTCGAATGGGCGGGCGCCCATACCGGCATCAGCTTTTCGCCGGACGGCGCCTTCGTCATCACCACCATGCAGGAAAACGCGCTGCATGGCTGGAAGCTGGCCGACGGCAAGCACATGCGCATGAGCGGCTATCCCGGCAAGGTGAAAAGCCTGTCCTGGAGCGTCAGGGGCAAATGGCTGGCGAGCTCGGGCGCGCCGGCAGCGATCGTGTGGCCCTTCGCCAGCAAGGACGGGCCGATGGGCAAAGCGCCGCTTGAGCTCGGCACGCGCGGCAACACCATGGTGACCTGCGTTGCCTGCCATCCCAGCCAGGACGTCACGGCCATCGGCTATGAGGACGGCATGGTGATCGCGGCGCGCTTCGCCGACGCTAAGGAGGTACTGCTGCGCCGTCCCGGCAAGGGCGCCATCACCTCGATGATGTGGGACAAGGAAGAGCGCCGCATCGTCTTCGGAAGTGCGGCCGGCGACTGCGGCGTGATCGACATCACGGCGTAGGGCAGTAGGGCAGTAGGGGAATAGGTAGGGAAGTGTATCCCTACTGCCCTACTGCCCTACTGCCCTACTGCCCTACTGCCCTACTGCCCTACTGCCCTACTGCCCTACTGCCCTACTGCCCTACTGCCTGAGCCAACGCCCGCCCCCAGCGCGGCCAATTGCGGTTTTGCCGACCGGTTGGCAAAGTGCCGCGCGAGAAAGAGGGGCCTTCATGCATTCAATCGACCGGACTTCCATCGGCGGCATCGCTGCCGCCCGCATCGCCGAATTGCGCGAGGTGGAGGCGGCGGCCTTCCGCAAGGCACGGCCGAGATCCGAGGCGAAGGTGGGCAACGGCATCGCCGGCTTTCTCGGCGGCGTGCCGATGCATTGGATGACCGACTGGCCGACGCCGTTTCCGATCCTGGTCGACGGCGCCAGGGGCGCCACGATCACCGATATCGACGGCAACAGGCTCGACGATTTCTGCCTCGGCGACACCGGCTCGATGCTCGGGCATTCGCCGCCGGCGGTTGCCCGCGCCATCCGCCGGCAGTCCGGGCGCGGCTTGACCTATATGCTGCCCAGCGAGGATGCGCTCGCCATTGGCCCGCTCTTACAGCAGCGCTTCGGCCTGCCCTACTGGCAGATCGCCACCACCGCCACCGACGCCAACCGTTTCGCGCTGCGCGTCGCCCGCGCGGTCACGGAGCGCGAGAAAATCCTGGTCTTCAACGGCTGTTATCACGGCTCGGTCGACGAGACGATGGTACGGCTGATCGACGGCAGGCCGGTGAACCGGCCGGGGCTGGCCGGCGAATTCCGTGACCTCACGCGGGCAACCAAGATCGTCGAGTTCAACGATGTCGCGGCATTGGAAGCCGCGCTCGCCGACCGCGATGTTGCCTGTGTCATCACCGAACCGGTGCTGACCAATTCCTGCATGGTGCTGCCGGAGCCGGGCTTCCACGACGCGCTGCGACGCCTCGCTCGCGCCGCCGGCACGCTGCTTTTGATTGACGAGACGCACACCATCTCCACCGGCCCCGGCGGCTATACGAAGAAGCACGGGCTGGAGCCGGACCTGTTCGTGCTCGGCAAGCCGGTGGCAGGCGGCGTGCCGGCGAGCATCTGGGGCATGAGCGAGGAGGTCGCCACCCGCTACGGCGCCTATAACCGGACCAAGGAGCCCGGCTATTCCGGCATGGGCACGACGCTGTCGGCCAATCCGCTGCAATTCGCGGCGATGCGCGCGACGCTCGAAGAGGTGATGACCGGGGCGGCCTATGCCCATATGGATCGGCTGGCGCGCCGCCTCGACGCCGGGCTCTCCGCCGTCATCGATCGGTACAAGCTGCCCTGGCATGTCGCACGCGTCGGCGCCCGCGTCGAGTTCATCTGTGCGCCCGGGCCGCTGAAGGATGGCGGCGAGGCCGAGAAGGCGCATGCGCCGGAGCTCGAAGCCACTATCCATGTCGCGCTGGTCAATCGCGGCGTGCTGATCGCGCCGTTCCACAATATGATGCTCATCTCGCCGGCAACGACGGCGGCGCAAGTGAGCCGGCTGATCGCCGCTTTCGCCGCGGTTGCGGCAAGACTTACGGCGTGAGACAAGCAGACATGGACAATCCGAACGCCGTCACGACATCGCCTTCGGGCTCGACGCCCGCCGAGGCGAAAGCCTTTCTCGAGGCCTATCCCGACATCGAGGCCTTCGACATCGTGCTCACCGACGCCAACGGCGTTGGCCGCGGCAAGATCGTGCGCCGGCACGAGCTGATGGGTATCTTCGAGAACGGACGTCATATGCCGATCTCGATCCTCGGCCTCGACATCACCGGCGAGGATGTCCACGAGACCGGGCTGATCTGGGATACCGGCGACGGCGATCTCCGGGCATGGCCGATCCCCGGCACGCTGGTGCCGCTCTACGGCACCAAGCCGCCGCGCGGCCAGGTGCTGATGTCGATGTACCACCTCGACGGCCAGCCGATGAGCTCCGACCCGCGGCTGGCGCTGGCACGGCAGGTGGAGTTACTGGCGGCACGCGGCCTGCATCCGGCCGGCGCCTTCGAACTGGAATTTTTTCTCCTTGCCAACGAGCGCGATGCCGACGGCAAAGTCCAGGCGGCAAGCGCCGTGCTCGACGGCCGCCGCTCGGGCAAGACGGAAGTCTATTCGGTCGACCATCTGCACGGCATGGAGCCGCTGTTTTCCGACATCTACGCCGCCGCCAAGGTGCAGGGCATTCCGGCCGAGACGATCATCTCCGAATATGCGCCCGGCCAGTACGAACTGACGCTCAACTACCGCAAGGATGTGATGCGGGCGGCCGACGACCTGGTCATGCTGAAGCGGCTGGTGAGGGCTCAGGCGCGCCGGCACGGCGTCACCGCCTGTTTCATGGCGAAGCCGATCGAAGCCTATGCCGGCTCAGGCATGCATTTCCACGTCTCGCTGCAGGACGATGCCGGCCGGAACGTCTTCACCGAAGCCGCGGGTGAAAAATGGTCACCAAGCCTGCAAAACGCGCTTGGCGGCCTGATCCACACGATGGCCGAATCGATGCTGGTGTTTGCGCCGCATGCCAATTCATGGCGGCGCTTCGTGTCGCAATCCTATGCGCCGGTGGCGCCGACCTGGGGCGTCAACAACCGGTCGGTGGCGCTGCGCGTGCCGGCGGGCGATGCCAAGAATCGCCGCATCGAGCACCGGCCGTCCGGCGTCGACGCCAACCCCTATCTGGTGGCGGCGACGGTGCTGGCCGGCATCGTCAAGGGCCTCGACGAAGGCCTGGATCCCGGTCCGGAAACGACCGGCAACGGTTACGAGCAGGCAACGGAAAAATCGGCCATGCCGGCCGACTGGCGCGCCGCGATCGAGGCGGCCAGGCACTCCGATTTCCTGAAATCCGCGCTCGGCCCCGACCTGCACCAGACCTTCGTGGCGATCAAGCAGGCGGAATATCTGCGCGTCGCCCGGACCGTAAGCGAGTTGGATTACCACCTCTATCTGCACGAGGTGTGAGTCGCCGGCAGGAACCATCGACAATCTCGCCCATTCAACATCGAAGCGGACGAGGATGGACGATGGCAGGCACGACCCCACGTGAAACGGCAATTTCCGGCAGGCGCGTTCGAGCGGCACGCGCCGAACCGCCGGACGGCACAGAGCCGATCGCGGGGTTGCGCGACGAGGCGAAGGGGTGCCGCCGCTGCCCGCTGTGGCGCAATGCGACGCAGACGGTTTTCGGCGAAGGGCCGGAAGACGCCGAGGTGATCTTCGTCGGCGAACAGCCCGGAGATCAGGAGGACCGGGCCGGCAAACCATTTGTCGGTCCGGCGGGCAGGATGCTCGACGCCACGCTGGAAGATGCCGACGTCGACCGCCAGAAGGTCTATGTCACAAACGCGGTGAAGCATTTCAAATTCGAGCCGCGCGGCAAGCGTCGCATCCACTCCAAGCCGAATGCCGGTGAGGTGCAGGCCTGCCGCTGGTGGCTGGACAAGGAGATCGGCCGGATCAAGCCGAACCTTGCGGTGGCGCTTGGCGCGACCGCGGCGCAGTCACTGCTCGGTAGGGCGGTGCCGGTGTTGAAGATGCGCGGCGAAGTGATCGAGCGCAACGACGGGCTGCGCGTGTTCATCACCATCCACCCCTCGCTTATCCTGCGCATGCGCGAACAGGAAGATAAGGAGGCCGAGCGCGAGCGGTTTCTTCAGGATATGCGGAAGGTGAAGCGGCTCATGGCTGCTTGACCGATCGCGCGACATTGGAGGTTAGCCGAAACGCTCATCGCTTCGTCATCCACGGGCGGAGCAAGGAGCGAAGCGACGCAGCGCAGACCTGAGGATCCTGCCATGACTTCGAAGTGCCGCAACGGTGCAGAATTCTGCTCCGCTGCACTCCACGGGTCAGGTCACGGAATGGATCCCAGGGTCTTCGCGACGGAGCTTCGCTCCTGCTTCGCCCTGGGATGACGACATTGGGGCTTCGACGCTACCGGATCAGGATCGCCCTCAGATCATTGACATTCGTCCCCGTCGGGCCGGGCACAAACAGATCATCCACCGCGTTGAACGCCGTCCAGGCATTGTTGCCGGCGAGCATTGCCTTGGCGTCGACACCTGCGGTGCGCATGCGGGACACCGTCGAGCCGTCGGCGAAGGCGCCGGCATTGTCCTCCGAGCCGTCGATGCCGTCGGTATCGGCGGCCAGAGCGTGGATGCCGTTCACGCCGTCAATGCCGATGGCGAAGGCGAGCAGGAATTCCGAGTTGCGACCGCCCTTTCCTTTAGCGCGCAAGGTCACGGTCGTCTCGCCGCCGGATAGGATCAGCACTGGCTTGGCGAAGGGCCGGTCGCGGGTTGCCACCTCGCGCGCGATCGCGGCATGGACGCCGCCGACCTCGCGCGCCTCGCCCTCGATCGAATCGGAGAGGATGATGGCCTCGATGCCTTGCCGCTTGGCTTCTGCAGCCGCGGCTTCGAGCGATACGCCGGCCGAGGCGACCAGATGCACCTCATTGCCGGCAAAGCGCGGATCGTCGGGACGCGACGCGTCAGCAGCGGAAGACTGGATGTGCGCCATCACCGAGGCCGGCAACTTCATCCCGTAGGCGGCGATCGCCGCCAACGCATCCGCGCGGCTGCCGCTGTCGGGAACGGTCGGCCCCGAGGCGACGAGCGCCGGATTGTCGCCGGGGATGTCAGAGACGACCAGCGAGACAACCCGGGCCGGATGAGCGGCGGCGGCAAGACGGCCGCCCTTTATGGTCGAGACACGCTTGCGGATGGTGTTCATCGCCGCGATCGGCGCGCCGGAGGCAAGCAGCGCCTCGTTGACGGCGATCTCGTCGGCTAAAGTCAGGCCGGGGGCGGGCGACGGCAGCAGCGCCGAGCCGCCGCCGGAAATCAGCGCCACCACCAGATCGTCGGGCGTGAGACCGCTCACCTTCTCCAGCAGCCGGCGCGAGGCCTCGAGGCCGGCGGCGTCCGGCACAGGGTGCGCCGCCTCGATGATCTCGATGCGCTCGCATCTGGCGCCGTAGCCGTAGCGGGTGACGACCAGCCCGTCGATCGGGCCGTCCCAGACCTTCTCGAAGGCCGCCGCCATCTGCGCCGAACCTTTTCCCGCGCCGACGACGATGGTGCGGCCCTTCGGCTTTGCTGGCAAATGGTTGCGGATCGTCTTTTCCGGATCGGCGGCGGCGACGGCGGCGTTGAATATCGCGGTGAGGAAGGTTTTTGGATCAGTCATTTCTCTTCCGGCGGCAACTTGAGCTTGCTCGCATCGACGCCCAGATGTTGGCACAGCGCAGCGACCACGACGCCGTGGTCCTCGCGCTCCGGCAGACCGGAGACGGCGATGACGCCGATCACGCCGGCACCCCTGACGGTGACGGGAAAGCCGCCGCCGGCCAGCACATAGTCGGCAATGTCGAGACCCTCGCCGACCTTGAAGGTGCGGTCGGGCCGCTGCTGCTCCAGCACCATGCGATAGGTGCTTCTGAGAAAACGCTTCACGACATTGATCTTGCGCCGCGCCCAATCGGGATTGGAGCCGTTGGAGCCCGGCATCGCAGCATAGAACAGCGGCCGGTCGAAGGTCCTGATGTCGACGATGATCGGCAGGTTTTCCTTGAGCGCCCTAGCCCGTATCGCCGAGCCGATCTCGAAGGCTGTGGCCTCGTCGAAGGCCGGGAAGACCAGCGTGGCTTCCTGTTTCTTGATCAGAGCGATGTCGTCGGCGGCAGCCATAGCGTTCCCCTGTCAATGTTCGACGCACGCTTTGGCCGATGGCTGACGCCGGGTCAAGCGCGGAGCGCATGGAATGGCGTTATGCCGCGATGGCGCTCTTTGCCGGCCGGCCCGCCACGTAGACCTCGCGCACGGCGCGATCGTCGCCCAGCGTCTGCAGCAGGAAAAGTTCCTCGGCCAGCGTCTCGACCGTCTCCATCCTCAGCCGCATCGCCGGCGTGGCATGGGCGTCGAGCACGACGATGTCGGCATCGGTGCCCTCGTCGAGCGTGCCGACCTTGTCGGCCACCGACAGCGCCTCGGCATTGCCGCGCGTCAACTGCCAGAAGGACTGGAACGGGTTGAGCTTCTCGCCGTTCAGCGCGATCACCTTGTAGCCCTCGTCCAGGGTGCGCAGCATCGAATAGTTGGTGCCGCCGCCGACGTCGGTGGCGGCGGCGATCCGGAGCGGCTTCTCGCGCCGGCGATAGCGCTGGTAGTCGAAGAGGCCGGAGCCGAGGAAGAGGTTGGAGGTCGGGCAGAAGACGGCCACTGAGCCCGACTGCGACAGCGCGTCGGCCTCGCGCTCCGACAGATGGATGCAGTGGCCGAACAGGCTCTTCCTGCCCAGCAGGCCGTAATGCTCATAAATATCGGTGTAGTCGCGCGACCAGGGATAGAGCTCCTGGGTGAAGACGATCTCGGCATGATTTTCCGACAGATGCGTCTGCATGTGGAGATCGGGATGCTCGCGGCAGAGCGCGCCGGCCATCTCCATCTGCTCGGGCGAGGAGGTGATGGCGAAGCGCGGCGTGATGGCATAGAGCTGGCGGCCCTTGCCGTGCCATTCGGCGATCAGCGCCTTGCTGTCGTCATAGCCGGTCTGCGGCGTGTCGAGCACGCCATCCGGTGCATTGCGGTCCATCATCACCTTGCCGGCGATGTTCAGCATATTGCGGTCATGCGATTCGGCGAAGAAGGCTTCGGCGGAAGATTTGTGCACAGAGCAATAGGCGGCGACCGTCGTCGTGCCGTGGCGCAGCATCTCGTCGAGGAACAGCCTGGCGATGCGACGACCGTGCTGCGCGTTCCGGAACTTCGTCTCTTCCGGGAAGGTGTATTTGTTCAGCCAGTCGAGCAGCTCGGCGCCGTAGGACGCGATGACCTGCATCTGCGGAAAATGCACATGGGCGTCGATGAAGCCCGGCAGGATGAGATGCGGACGATGATCGATCGTCTCGACGCCGGCGCCCGCACGCTTCGCGACCTCGGCATAGGGACCAACGGCAACGATCTTGCCGCCGTCGATCAGCAGCCCACCATCTTCCTCGCAGCGCCAGGCGGTATGGTCATCTATCGCTTCGGGCCAGCGCAGGAAGGAGAGCGTGCGGCCGCGCAGGAGTTTTGATGTCATGCTTACTTTCCGGCGCCTTCGAACCAGGCCACCAAAAGGGCGCGTTCCTGGTCGGTTATCTGGGTAACATTGGCGGGCGGCATGGCATGCGCCCGGCCGGCCTGCAGATAGATTTCGCTGGCATGCTCGGCGATACGCTCATCGGTGTCGAGCATCACGCCCTTGGGCGCATGGTAGATGCCTTCATAGACCGGCTCCTCCGCATGGCACATCGAGCAGCGGCCGAGCACGGTATCGCGCACGGCAGGAAAGTGGGCCGAGGCCATATAGACTTGGGCGGCAGCGGATGCGGCGGAAGTCTTCGGCTCGCCGGTCAGCACCTTCGGCACGGTCGACAGCCAGATGATGACGATGAAGAGGACGGCGGCGCCGAGCCAGGTCCAGGTCGGGTTGCCCTTCCGTGCATGGACGGTGTTGAAATAGTGCCTGATCAGCACGCCGATGATGAAGACCAGCGAGGCGATGACCCAGTTGAACTGCGTGCCGAAGGCCAGCGGATAGTGGTTCGACAGCATCAGGAACAGCACCGGCAAGGTCAGGTAGTTGTTGTGCAGCGAGCGCTGCTTCGCGATCTTGCCGTATTTCGGGTCCGGCTTGCGGCCGGCGATCAGGTCGGCGACGACGATCTTCTGGTTGGGGATGATGACCATGAAGACATTGGCCGACATGATCGTGGCGGTGATGGCGCCGAGATGTAGGAAGGCGGCGCGGCCGGTGAAGAGGTGCGTCAGCCCCCAGGCGATGAACACCAGCACGCAGTAGAGCACCAGCATCAGCCCGGTATCGCTTTTTCCCAGCGGCGAGCGGCACAATAGGTCGTAGACGATCCAGCCGACGCCGATGGTCGCCAGCGACAGCAGGATGCCGACCGGCACCGAGACGTTGAGCACGTTGGGGTCGATCAGGAACAGGTCAGCGCCGGCATAATAAACCACGCAGAGCATGGCAAAGCCCGACAGCCAAGTGGCGTAGGACTCCCACTTGAACCAGGTGAGGTGCTCCGGCATCTCTGCCGGCGCCACCAGATATTTCTGGATGTGGTAGAAGCCGCCGCCATGCACCTGCCATTCCTCGCCGAAGGCGCCGACAGGCAGGCCGGGACGCTGGCGCAGCCCGAGATCGAGGGCGACGAAATAGAAGGAAGAGCCGATCCAGGCGATGCCTGTGATGACATGCAGCCAGCGGACGGCAAAACTCAGCCAGTCCCAGAAAATCGCAAAATCCGTCATTGTGTCGCCCTTGGGGAACCTGTCCCTGCCGATTGCACGACTTTACGGGCTGGCGCCGAAACGAAAAGAGGCGAGGCGCGCGATGACTTTCAAAAAAAAATGGAAAATACTAGGTTCACTGCACGCAGCCGTTTGAGAGCCACGACAGCCGCATGGCCTATCTCGACAACATCGCCGTCTTCGTCCGCGTCGTCGAGCTCGGCAACCTGTCGGCAGCCGGCCGCGATATGCGCATCTCGCCGGCGGTGGCCTCAAACCGCATCAAGGAGCTGGAGAAGCATCTCGGTGTGCGGCTCTTCAACCGCACCACAAGGCAATTGATGCCGACCGAGCACGGCACGGTGTTCTATACCGGCGCCAAGCATGTGCTGGAGGCGATCACCGAAGCGGAGGCCGCTGTCGCCGCACTCTCCGGCCAGCCACGCGGCACGATCAAGGTGACGGCGCCGCTCGGGCTCGGCCGGCGGCTGATCGCCTCAGGCATTCCGGACTTCCACGACAAATACCCCGATATCGAGGTGCGGCTCAGGCTCTCCGACCACAATGTCGATATCATGAAGGAAGGCATCGACGTCGCCTTCCGCCTCGGCATCATCGAGGATTCGAGTCTGAGGATGCGCGGCATCATGGAATGCGAGCGCGTGCTGGTGGCGGCGCCGAAATATCTGGAAGCACGCGGCGAGCCGGCCGAGCCGCAGGAGTTGATCGGCAAGAGGCACGATTGCCTGATGCTCCGCTATGCCGGCACGCGCGAATATGTCTGGACGCTGCAGACGCCGAGCGGACCGCAGAAATTCGAGGTGCACGGGCCCTACGACACGGATGATGGCGACGTGCTGACCGGCTGGGCGCTATCGGGGCGCGGCATCATCAACAAGCCGCGCTTCGAGGTCGAGCCCTTCATCCGCGACCAGCGGCTGAAGGTGATCCTGGCCAAGACGCCGCCGACTCCGGTGCAGCTTGCCGCCGTCTATCCGCACAAGAAGCTGCAGGACCCGAAGGTGCGCCTGCTGCTCGACTTCATGGCCGATCGCTGCCAGCGGCTGATCAAGGACATTCTCGCCGGCAAGTAAGGGCTGGCCGGCAGGAGACGGCGTACTGGCCCAGCCGATCGGGTTGCCTTGCGCGAGGGGGAGCCTAGGTTGGTAGCGACGTCGCTGGCAGCGAATGGGCAGCACAATGCATCTCGCCGTTTCGCTCGACATTGCTTCCGCCCCCGGGCAGGCCGGCGTGACGTTTGCCGAGATCGCCAGCCTCGTGCAGAAGGCGGAGGCGGCCGGGATCGATATGGTCGTCGTCTCTGATGCAACGGAGGAGCGATCGAGCAGTCCCTTCGAGGCGACCACGCTTCTGGCGGCACTCGCTACCGTGACCGAAAGGATCGGGCTGGTCGCCAGTGCCTCGACGCTCGCGCACCAGCCTTACAATCTGGCGCGCCGTTTCGCCTCGCTCGACATCATCAGCCATGGCCGCATCGGCTGGAGCGCAACGCTGCGGCAGAACCCGCGCGAGGCGGCCAATTTCAGCCGGCCGGAAGGCATTGCCGACGAAGATTTCCATCGCCGCGCGGAAGAGTTCATCGGCATCGTGCAAGGTCTTTGGCGAGGCTGGGATGCGGACGCTTTGCTGTTCGACAAGGCCAGCGGCCGGTTCCACGATCCCGATAAGATGCATTTCCTGAACCACAAGGGCGAGTTCTTCTCCGTGCGGGGGCCGCTCAACGTCGCCCGCTCGCCGCAGGACACGCCGGTGCTGGTCATGTCGGGCCTGGGTGAGGCCGATCTCGATTTCGGCGCCAAAGTCGCCGACGTCGTGCTGATCGAGGCGGAGGGCGCCAAGACAGCCTATGATGATCTCAAGCGCTGCGCGGTTGCCGCCGGACGCAAGCCGGAAACCATGAAGGTGCTGGTGACGGTTAGCGTGAACGAGCTTGCGGCTGGCGAGCTTGAGGACTGGTTCGACACCAAAAGCTGCGATGGTTTCAATTTCGCTTTGCCGGCTGATCTTTCGGCGCTCGATGACTTCACCGACCGCATCCTGCCGGAGCTTCGCCGTCGCGGCCTGGGCCGCTCGGCTTATGCTAGGGCGACGCTGCGCAACCATCTCGGGCTTGGCACAGGAGGCGCAAAATGAGCGCCCGCCAGATGAAGCTCGGGCTGTTCCTGTGGGCGACCGGCCATCATATTGCCGGCTGGCGGCATCCGGACGCGCATGTGACGGCCGGCATCGACATCGACCATTACATCCATCTCGCCCGCACGGCGGAAGCGGCGAAGTTCGACATGGTCTTCTGCGAGGACGCCGCCGGCCTGCGCGAAGCCAATATCAACATCGCCAGCCAGACCTCGCGCTCGATCGGCTTCGAGCCGATCAGCCTGCTTTCAGCTCTTGCCGTGCAGACCGAGCGCATCGGCCTCGTGTCGACGGCCTCGACCAGCTACAACGAGCCTTACGGGCTGGCGAGGGCCTTCGCCTCGCTCGACAATTTGAGCGGCGGCCGCGCCGGGTGGAACCTGGTCACTTCGGCAAATCCTATCGAAGCCGCGAATTTCGGCGCGACAGGTCTCAGGCCGCATGCCGACCGCTACGAACGCGCCCGCGAATTCGCCACCGTCGTCACCGGCCTGTGGCACCGCAAGGCGGCCGGCCATGACGGCCAGAGCTTTTCGGCGCGCGACCCGCTCGACATACCGCCCTCGCCGCAAGGCGCGACGGTGATGGTGCAGGCCGGCGCTTCCGACGATGGCAAGGATCTTGCCGCGCGGACCGCCGATGTCGTGTTCTCCGCCGCGCAGACATTCGAGGAGGCGAAGACCTTCTATGACGATCTCAAGGGGCGGCTGGCCGCCTATGGCCGCCAGCCGGACGACGTGAAGATCATGCCCGGCGTGGCGCCGATCGTCGCGGCAACGAAAGCCGAGGCTCAGGCCAAATACGATGCGCTGCAGGAACTGATCCCCGACGATGTCGGCGTCGCGCTGCTTTCCAGCTATCTCAGCATCTCCGACCTCTGGCGCTATCCGATCGACGGGCCGTTGCCAGAACTGCCGGAGAGCCAAGGCATGAAAAGCCGGCAGGCGCTGGTCATCGAGCAGGCACGGCGCGACGGTCTGTCGATCCGTGAGCTCGCGCGCTATTTCGCTGGCGCGCGCGGCCACTGGCGCGTCGTCGGCACGGCGGCGCAGATCGCCGATGCGCTGCAGGAGCGATTCGAAGGCGGGACGGCCGACGGCTTCAACGTCATGCCGTCCTGGTTCCCGGGCGAATTGGACGCTTTCGCGACAATGGTCGTGCCGGAACTGCAGCGGCGTGGCCTGTTCCGCAAGGAGTATGATGGCCGCACGCTGCGTGAGCACCTTGGCCTCAAGCGACCGGTTTGAGCGCCTCAGCCTTCATCCATTAACCGGGCTGTTCCGGAAACCCTGATCGAGCTGCCGGGCGCCGGCGGAATGTCGGCATGGAGGCGCGAGCGCATGCCCATGTCCTCGCCCTGCAAGATGTCTATCGCGCCGCCATGCGGCCAGCCGAGGTCGCGCAGATAGCCGGCAAAGGCGGCGGTCGCAGCGCCCGTCGCCGGATCCTCATAGACGCCGCCCGAGGCGAAGGGATTGCGCGTGTGAGAGAGACGCGGCGTCTCGGCATAGGCGAGCAGGATCGTGACCAGCCCTTCGCGCCGCATGAAGGCCTGGCCCTGCTTCAGCTCATAGGCCATGGCGGCCAATGCCTCGCGTGATTTCAGCGCCAGCACCAAGTGGTCGGCGCCGCCATGGATGAGTGCCGGCGGAATGGCCGGGTCGAGATCGCCTGGCTGATAGCCGAACAAGGCTAACGCTTCGCCGGCCAGCTCCGATGAGGCGGGCCGGCTGCGCGTCGGCGGCGACTGCAAGGCGGCGGCAAAATTGGCACCGTCGCGAAAGCCTTCGACCGTTATGTTGGCCTGGTTGAGAGCCAGCTTGAAAACGCCGTCGCCGAACTTTCTGACGAGTGCCGCACCCAATGCAATCGTGGCGTGGCCGCAGAACGGCACTTCTGATTCAGGCGAAAAATAACGAACGCGCCAGCCATCGCCTTCAGGCGCGGCGAAGGCGGTTTCCGAAAAGCCGACTTCGGCAGCGACCCGCTGCATGTCGGCGGCATCGGGCAAAACGTCGCCAATCACGACGCCGGCCGGGTTGCCGCCGGAGTTGCCATCCGAAAATGCCGCTATGCGCAAAACGTCCATGTCGCTCGCCTCGTGTTCGTCAGGCGCGCAGAAAACACGTTCCGGACTGGTTTGGGAAACGACGAAAGCGACGAGCAGCTGTGAGCGGTGGTCATACCTTGGCGGATTTGCCGCTGGCATCCCAGGGAAATTGCGGTGGCTGGATCAGTCTGCCACAGCTTTCTCGGAGACATTCGAACCGGCCATCTTGGCGGCACGAGACACCAGCGCCGTCATGATCTCGGCGGCGGCGAGCGCGGCGATCACCGACGGGCGCTTGTCCTTCACCGCGTTGCCGCCGATCGGCGAGACGAGGCGGTTGAACTCCGCTTCGCTGCCCTCGGCGGACTTCAGGAACCAGTTCTTGAACGTCGCCTTCTTCGTCTTCGAGCCGATCATGCCGACATAGGCGGCGTCATCGCGCATCAACGCCTCGGCGACGATCAGGAAATCGAGCGCATGGTCATGGGTGAGGATGGCGAAGGCCGATCCAGCCGGCGCCTCGCGAACGGCGCTTTCGGGCATCGGCGTCAGCCGGGTCTCGACCGTTTCCGGCATACCTTCGAGCGCATCGGCGCGTGTCTCGACGACAACGACATGGAGGGGCAGAAGCGAAAGCGTCGCGGCTAAGGCCTGGCCGACATGGCCGCCGCCGAACACATAGACATGCGGCAGATGCGCTTCCTCGGCCTCGGCCTTGGCGACCAGTTCCTGTTTGAGCGCAGGGTCGACCAAGCGAATCAGCACCTCGACGCGCCCACCGCAGCACTGGCCGATCTCGGGCCCGAGCGGAACATCCAGGGTCGCGCAGACTTCGTCCACCTCGATGCGGGCTTCGCCGGCTTCGGATCGCGATGGCGCCCGCTTGCTCAGCATCTGCCGCGCCTTGTCGATCGCCATGAATTCGAGCTGGCCGCCGCCGATGGTGCCGAAAATCGCCGATGCCGAGACGAGCATGAAGGCGCCGGTCTCGCGCGGCGTCGAGCCTTTCGTGGCCGCAACCTCGACAAGCGCGACCCGGGCGGCCTGGCCGAGAAACGCCTTCAAGCTCTGCGCCTTCGAGTTCATCGTCTGCATTTCCACCCAGGAATATAGCGTTTTGCGCCCCGAATTGCACGTTTTGGCCGGATTCAGGCCTGTTTTGCGGCTTCCCGCTTCAGCCGCTCGATCGCCATCAGCACCCGTTCCGGCGTCGCCGGCGCGTCAAGGCGCGGACAGATCTTGTGGTCGGCGACGCTCGCCACCGCGTCGGACAACGCATGCAGCACAGACATGCCGTGCGGCAGCGGCGGCTCGCCAACTGCCTTGGAGCGGTGGATGGTCGGCTCGTAAGCCGACGACCAGTCAGTCAGCTTGACGTTGAAGATCTTCGGCCGGTCGGAAGCGAGCGGGATCTTGTAGGTCGATGGCGCATGCGTGCGCAGCCGCCCGCTATTGTCCCACCAGAGCTCCTCCGTCGTCAGCCAGCCCATGCCCTGGATGAAGCCGCCCTCGACCTGGCCGAGGTCGATCGCCCGGTTCAGCGAGCGGCCGGCATCGTGCAGGATGTCGGTGCGCTCGACGACATATTCGCCCGTCAGCGTGTCGACAGAGACTTCCGAGCAGGCCGCGCCATAGGCGTAATAGTAGAATGCGTGGCCGCGGCCCTTGCTGCGGTCCCAGTGGATCTTCGGCGTCTTGTAGAAGCCCGCCGCCGAGAGCTGGATACGGTTGATGTAGGCCTGCTTGACCAAGTCGTTGAACGCGACTTCCTGGTTGCCGACGCGCACCCGGTTGGGCAGGAACACGACCTGGTCGAGCGGCACCTGGTATTTTTCCGCCGCGAAATCGGTCAGCCGCTTGCGGATCTGGCGGGCGGCGTTTTGCGCCGCCATGCCGTTGAGGTCGGCGCCGGAGGAGGCGGCCGTCGGCGAGGTGTTCGGCACCTTGGCGGTGGTGGTGGCGGTGATCTTGACCCGGTCGAGGTCGATCTGGAATTCCTCGGCGACGACCTGCGCCACCTTGAGGTGCAGTCCCTGCCCCATCTCGGTGCCGCCATGGTTCATATGCACCGAGCCGTCGGCATAGACATGCACCAGCGCGCCGGCCTGGTTGGCTTCCGTCTTGGTGAAGGAGATGCCGAACTTGACCGGCGTCATCGCCAGCCCGCGCTTGATGAAGCGGCTGTTGTTGTTGAAGGCGCTGATCTCGCGCCGGCGCCGCGCATAATTCGCGCTCTCCTCCAGCTCCGCGACGATGCGGTGGATGATGTTATCCTCGACCCTCTGGTGGTAAGGCGTGAAGCATCGCTCGCCGATCGCATCCATCGGGTCGTAGAAATTCAGCTTGCGGATTTCCAGCGAATCCTTGCCGACCGCGAAGGCCACCTCGTCGATGACCCGCTCGGCACCGACCATGCCCTGCGGACCGCCGAAGCCGCGGAAGGCCGTGTTGGAGACGGTATTGGTGTAGAGCGGAACCGACTTCGCATGCACCGCCGGATAGAAATAGGCGTTGTCGCAGTGGAAGAGCGCTCGGTCTCCCACAGGACCCGAAAGGTCGGCGGAAAAGCCGCAGCGCAAAGCATAGGTGAAGTCGACGCCGAGGATGTTGCCCTCGTCGTCGAAGCCGACCTCGTAGTCGATGGCGAAATCGTGCCGCTTGCCGGTGGCGATCATGTCCTCGTCGCGGTCGAGCCTGATCTTTACCGCCCGATTGAGTTTCTTCGCCGCGATGGCGGCGATCGCCGCGCTCTGGTTTGCCTGCGTTTCCTTGCCGCCGAAGCCGCCGCCCATGCGGCGCACTTCTACCGTCACGGCATGGCTCGGCACGCCGAGCGCGTGGGCAACCAGGTGCTGCGTCTCGCTCGGGCCCTGCGTCGAGCAATAGACGATCACCTCGTCATCCTCGCCCGGTATGGCGAGCGAAACCTGGCCTTCGAGATAAAAATGGTCCTGGCCGCCGAGCCACATGCGGTTCTTGATGCGGCGGGGTGCTGCCGCAATCGCCGCAGCCGCATCACCGCGGTTCAGAACCAGCGGCGTGGTGACCTGCTTGTCCTTGACCGGGTCGAGGTCCCAGATGCCGATCACAGCCGGAAGCTCGTCATATTCGATCCTGGCGAGGCGCGCCGCGCGGCGCGCCTCCTCGCGGGTGTTGGCAACCACGGCGAAGATCGGCTGGCCGTAAAACTGAATCTTGCCTTCGGCGAGCACCGGATCGTCATGCATGTTGCTCGGCGAGACGTCGTTCTCGCCCGGCACATCGGCATAGGTCAGCACATCGACGACGCCGGGCGCCACGCGAACCGCCGACAGGTCGACGCTCTTCAAGGTGCCATGGGCAACCTTGGCGAGGCCGAGGCCGATATGCAGCGTGCCGGCGGGCTCCGGCATGTCGTCGATATAGACGGCGGTGCCGCTGACATGCTTGTGCGCGGAATCATGCCGCTGTTCGGTGGCGACGCCGCCGAGGATCTTCTCGGCCTTGAGGTTGGTGGTGGCGTGCTTGTTCATCAGGCCGCCTCGTTGCGTGACACCTGGAACGGCGCCCTGGTGCCGGTGGTTTCGACGTAGAAGCGCAGCAAAAGGTTCTTCGCTGCCAGCGCCCGATATTCGGCGGTTGCGCGCATGTCGGTGATCGGCGTGAAGTCGCTGGCGTATTCGGCCATCGCGGCCTCGACAGTCGCTTCGCTCCAGGGCTTGCCGATAAGCGCCCTTTCAACCGCAGCCGCACGCTTCGGTGTCGGCGCCATGCCGCCATAGGCGATGCGGATGTCGGCCACGGTGCCGTCCTTGGCCAAGGTCAGATAGAAGGCGCCGAGGGTAGCGGTGATGTCCTCGTCGCGGCGCTTGGTGACCTTGTAGACGGCAAAGTTCGTGTCCTTTGCCGGCACGGGCACATGCACCGCCTCGACGAATTCGCCGGGCTGGCGGTCCTGCTTGCCATAGGCGATGAAGAAGGTTTCGAGCGGGATGGTGCGGCGCGCATCACCCTTGCGGAGCGTCAGTTGAGCGCCGAGCGCGATCAGCGGCGGCGGCGTGTCGCCGATCGGCGAGCCGTTGGCGATATTACCGCCGATGGTGCCCATGTTGCGCACCTGCTCGCCGCCGATGCGATCGACCAGCGGCCCCAATGCCGGGATGCGCTTCGACAGCGTCTCGAAGGCTTCGGTGTAGGTCACGCCGGCGCCGATGGTGATGACCCCGTCGGCCTCCGAGATCGTGCGCAGGCCGTCGAGACCGCCGATGAAGATCGCCGGCGAGATATCGCGCATATGCTTGGTGACCCACAGGCCGACATCGGTCGAGCCGGCAACGATGGTTGCGCCCGGCTCCTTTTCGAGCACGGCGGCGAAATCGTCGACGTCAGCCGGCACGATCAGCCGCTGTTTGCCTGACCCGACCTCGACCCGGGCGCCGTCGCGCAGCGCTTCCAGGCGAGCGGTAATATCCTCGCGCTCCACCGCCAGCGGGTCCTTGGCCGCCCTGCCGTAGCTCGAAATGGCACGCGCGGCGCGCATGATCGCCTCATAACCGGTGCATCGGCAGAGATTGCCCTGCAGCGCCTTTTCGATCGCTGCATCCGAGGGGTTGGGCGTCCTCATCCAGAGCGCATAGAGTGACATGATGAAGCCCGGCGTGCAGAAGCCGCATTGCGAGCCGTGGAAATCGACCATCGCCTGCTGCACGGGGTGAAGCTGTTCGCCATTGCCGCGCAGGTGCTCGATGGTGACGACATGGGTGCCGTCGAGCGAGCCCATGAAGCGGATGCAGGCATTAACGCCTTCGTAGACCAGGCCTTCGGCGGCAAGCTTGCCGACCAGCACCGTGCAGGCGCCGCAATCGCCCTCGGCGCAGCCTTCCTTGGTGCCGCGCAGCGACCGGTTGAGCCGCAGCCAGTCGAGCAGCGTCGCGTCGGGCGCGAGGTCGGTGAGCGCGACGTCGGCACCGTTGAGGATGAAGCGTATTTCGTTGCGGGTTTTGATCTCTGCCATGACTCAACTCCCGCGATAGGTCGAGTAGCCGTAAGGCGAAATCAAGAGAGGGACATGATAATGCCGCTCCTCCGCCATGCCGAAGCGGATCGGCACGGTATCGAGGAAAGCGGGCTCTGGCAGGCTGATGCCTTGGCCGCGCAGATAGTCGCCGGCGGCGAAGACCAGCTCATATTCGCCGGTGCGGAAATCGGCCCCGGCAAGCAGCGGCGCATCGCAGCGGCCGTCATCATTGGTGGTGACGGTCTTGAGATGTGTGCGGGCCAGGCCCTCGATGCGGAATAGCTCGATCGAGAGGCTCTTTGCCGGCCTGCCGGTCGCGGTGTCGAGCACATGGGTCGTCAGACGCCCGCCATCGGCTTTCGACGTTTCTGCCACTGCCGCCTCCCATTTTCAGTCGACCGATTGGCCGGTAGTCGAACGTTTCCAAGTCAATTGTGCGCCAATTAAAGGCGATGCATAAGTCCCGGTCGAGCGGAGTGCGGCAAAAAGCACTTTCAAAAATTTTCGGGGGAATGCTGGAGCACTCCTTTCGATATCTTGATCGCAACAATCGGGCAGGAGCAACCCAATGCGTTACGAACGGGACATGCGCGGTTACGGGGCCAATCCGCCGGATCCGAAATGGCCCGGCGGCGCCTGTGTCGCCGTGCAGTTCGTCGTCAATTACGAAGAAGGCGGCGAGAACTGCGTGCTGCACGGCGACAAGGCCTCGGAAGCCTTCCTCTCGGAGATCGTCGGCGCCGCTCCCTGGGTCGGCCAGCGCCACTGGAACATGGAATCGATCTACGAGTATGGCGCCCGGGCCGGCTTCTGGCGGCTCTACCGGCTGTTCACCGAAGCCAAGGTGCCGGTGACCTGCTACGGCGTCGCCACCGCGCTTGCGCGCTCGCCCGATCAGGTCGTGGCCATGCAGGAGGCCGGCTGGGAGATCGCCTCGCACGGGCTGAAATGGATCGACTATCGCGACCACAGCGCGGAGGACGAGCGGCGCGATCTAGAAGAGACGATCCGGCTGCACTACGAAGTGACCGGCGCGCGCCCGACCGGCTGGTATACCGGCCGCACCTCGGTCAACACGGTGCGGCTCGTCGCCGAGGAAGGCGGCTTCGATTACGTTTCCGACACCTATGACGACGAACTGCCCTACTGGTTCGACCGCGACGGGTTGGAGAAGCCGCAGCTCATCATCCCTTACACGCTCGACGCCAACGACATGCGCTTCGCCACACCGCAGGGCTTCAACTCGGGCGACCAGTTCTTCGCCTATCTGAAGGACAGTTTCGACACGCTCTATGCCGAGGGCAAGGCAGGGCGGCCGCGCATGATGAATATCGGCCTGCACTGCCGTCTGGTCGGCCGTCCCGGCCGCGTCGCGGCGCTCAAGCGCTTCGTCGACTATGTGAAGTCGCATGACAAGGTGTGGCTGACCCGGCGCATCGACATAGCCAAACACTGGCGAGAGACGCATCCCTACCAGGCGCCAGCGTTGCGCCCATCGCGGATGGAGTTCGAGGAATTCGTGCATGCCTTCGGCGGCGTCTTTGAGCATTCGCCGTGGATCGCCGAGCGCGCCTACGAGCTGGAGCTTGGACCCGCGCATGACAGCTCCGGCGGCCTGCACAACGCGCTCTGCCGCGTCTTCCGCGCGGCGACGGAGGCCGAGCGACTTTCCGTGCTCAACGCCCATCCCGACCTTGCCGGCAAGCTGGCGGCGGCCAGGCGCCTGACGCCGGAATCGGCCAAGGAACAGGCCTCCGCCGGGCTCGACGCGCTCACCGACAAGGAGCGCGAGCTGTTCTCGAAACTCAACGCCGCCTACGTCACCACCTTTGGCTTCCCCTTCATCATCGCCGTCAAGGGCAAGACCAAGGATGAGATCCTGGCGGAGTTCGAGGCGCGCATCGGCAACAGCCGCAGCGTTGAGTTCGAGACCGCCTGCAGACAGGTCGAGCGCATCGCGCTGCTTCGGCTGAGAGACATGCTTCCACAATAGGCTTCAACACATGGATATGATGAAAATGGCCGAGCGAACCTACTATGCGCCGCATGGCGGCCATCCCGGCCAGACCGAGCTCCTGACCGGCCGCGCCGTCTTCACCGAGGCCTATGCCGTCATCCCCAAGGGCGTGATGCAGGACATCGTCACCAGCCCCCTGCCCTTCTGGGACGAGACCAGGGCCTGGATCATCGCAAGGCCGCTGTCGGGCTTCGCCGAGACGTTTTCGCAGTACATCGTCGAGGTCCTGCCCGGCGGCGGCAGCGACCGGCCGGAACTCGACGCCGAAGCCGAGGGCGTGCTGTTCGTGGTCGAGGGCGAGCTCACCGTCTCGCTCGACGGCAAGAAGCATGTGCTTGCCCCCGGCGGCTTCGCCTTCCTGCCGCCGGCAAGCGGCTGGACAGTGCGCAACGAGAGCGGCGACGCTGTGCGCTTCCATTGGATCCGCAAGGCCTATGAGGCCGTCGACGGCCTCGACATTCCGGAAGCCTTTTTCACCAACGAGCAGCAGATCGAGCCGAGCCCGATGCCCGGCACCGAGGGCCGCTGGGCGACGACGCGCTTCGTCGACCCGGCCGACCTGCGCCACGACATGCACGTCACCATCGTCACGCTCAAGCCCGGCGCGGTTATTCCCTTCGCCGAGACGCATGTCATGGAGCACGGGCTCTACGTGCTCGAAGGCAAGGCCGTCTACCGGCTCAACCAGGATTGGGTCGAGGTCGAGGCCGGCGACTTCATGTGGCTGCGCGCCTTCTGCCCGCAGGCCTGCTATGCCGGCGGTCCCGGAGACTTCCGCTACCTGCTCTACAAGGACGTCAACCGGCATGCCAAGCTCGGCGGCGCCGGTATCGCGGGTCGCGCGCGGTGATCCGCATCGTCGCCAAGCCGCTAACCCGCGAAAATTTCGCGCCGTTCGGCGACGTCATCGACATGGGCGGCGACAACCGCTACCCGATCAACGGCGGCAAGGCGATGCGCTATCACGACCTCGCCACGGCGGAAGCCGCAGGGCCGAATGCGCGTGTGTTGATCTCGATGGTGCGCGGGACGCCTTACGAGATGCCGCTTAAGCTCACCATGGTCGAGCGCCATCCGCTCGGCAGCCAGGCTTTCATTCCGCTGTCGCCGCGCCCGTTCCTGGTCGTCGTCTGCCATGACACCAATGACGGTCCGGGCGAGCCGCATGCCTTCATCACCGCGCCCGGGCAGGGCATCAACTACCGGCGCAACCTCTGGCACGGCGTGCTGACGCCGATCGGCGAGGAACAGGATTTCCTGATCGTCGACCGCGGCGGCGACGGCTCCAACCTCGAGGAGTGCTATTTCTCGCACCCTTACGAGATCCACCTTCCCTGAGCGCTTCCGATATGACCGACATTTCGCTGATCGACCGCCTGCTCGACGTGATCGAGCATGACATCGTGCCGAAGACCGCCGAGGGCGTTGCCCATGGCAACAAGCTCTTCGGCGCCGCGATCTTGCGGAAAGACGACCGCTCGCTGGTTCTCGCCGAGACCAACAACGAGATCGAGAATCCGCTCTGGCATGGCGAGGTGCACTGCCTGAAGCGCTTCTACGAGATGCCCAAGGCCGAGCGCGTCGACACCAAGGACGCGCTGTTCCTCGCCACACACGAGCCCTGCTCGCTCTGCCTGTCGGCGATCACCTGGACCGGCTTCGACAATTTCTACTACCTCTTCAGCCATGAGGATTCGCGCGACAGCTTCGCCATCCCGCATGACCTCAAGATCCTGAAGGAGGTCTTCACCCTCGACCCCGGCGGCTACAACGCCGAGAACGCTTACTGGAAGAGCTTTTCGATCCGCCGGCTGGTGCGCGCTTTGCCCGAGGCCGAGCGCAAGCGACTGGAGGCAAGAATCGGGAAAATCTCCGCGCGCTACGATGAGCTTTCGAACGCTTACCAGGCCAGCAAGGCTGAGAATGACATTCCGTTGAACTGACGCGGATTGACCAGCCGATTTCGCCGGTTGGCCCACGACGCATTGCACGCGACTCCATCATGTGGCGGCGGACACCGGAGCCCCGCATGAAAACCGTCACCGAATTTCCCCGTAAGGTCGTCGAATTTCCCGATATGGGCATCGTCATGCCGGATGGCTGCCGGCTGTCGGCGCGCATATGGATGCCTGAGGATGCCGCCGACAATCCGGTGCCGGCGATCCTCGAGCATCTGCCCTACCGCAAGCGCGACGGCACCATCTTCCGCGATCAACTCACGCATCCCTATTTCGCTGGGCACGGCTACGCGTCGATCCGCGTCGACATGCGCGGCAATGGCGATTCCGAAGGGCTGATGGACGACGAATATTCCGAGCAGGAATTGCAGGACGCCTGCTCCGTTATCGCCTGGGCAGCCGCGCAGCCCTGGTGCAACGGCAGTGTCGGCATGATGGGCATCTCCTGGGGCGGCTTCAACTGCCTGCAGGTCGCGGCCAAGCAGCCGCCGGCGCTGAAGGCGGTGATCAGCCTGTGCTCGACCGTCGACCGCTATGCCGACGACATCCACTACAAGGGCGGCTGCCTGCTGTTGGAGAATTTCGGCTGGGCCTCGACGATGCTTTCCTATTCGTCGCGGCCGCCGGATCCGGCGATTGCCGGCGGCAACCGCTGGCGCGACCTGTGGCTCAGCCGGCTGGAAAACCAGCCGTTCCTCGCGCCGCTGTGGCTCAGCCATCAGCATCGCGACGCCTACTGGAAGCGCGGCTCGATCTGCGAGGATTTTTCGGCTGTTCATGCGGCGGTGCTGTCGATCGGCGGCTGGCATGACGGCTACCGCAACACGATCTCCAACCTCGTCGCCAACATCCAGTCGCCGGTGAAGGGCATCGTTGGCCCCTGGATCCACAAATACCCGCATTACGCTGGCCCCAATCCGGCCATCGGCTTCCTGCAGGAGGCGCTGTGCTGGTGGGACCGCTGGCTGAAGGGCGCGGCGACCGGTGTCGAGACCGACCCGGACTACCGCGCCTATGTGATGGACAGTGTGCGGCCTGCACGCTGGCACCCGGAGCGGCCGGGCCGCTGGGTGGCGGAACCGGAATGGCCGTCCCCCAACATCAAGGTCGAGGCGATCGCACTCATTCCCGAAGGCGCCAAGCCGGCAATCGTCGCTACTCCGCAAAATTGCGGGCTGGCCGGCGGCGAATATTTTCCCTTCACCTTCGGGCCGGAACTGCCGGGCGACCAGCGCCCCGACGACGCGCTTTCGGTATGCTTCGACCAGGCCGAGCTCGACAAAGCGATCGACATTGTCGGCGCGCCGGAGTTGGAGGTTCGAGTGGCCTCGGACCGCCGCCAGGCCAACATCGCGGTGCGGCTCTGCGACGTGCATCCCGACGGCGCCTCGGAACTGATCTCCTATGGCGTGCTCAACCTCACCCACCGCAGCTCGCATGAATTCCCGGAAGCGCTGGTGCCAGGGGAGACGGTTTCGGCACGCGTCGTGCTCGACCAGTGCGCCTATCGGGTGCCGGCCGGTCACCGGCTGCGGATCGCCGTTTCCAATGCTTATTGGCCGATGATCTGGCCGTCGCCGGAGCCGGTCAGGCTCGACTTGTCGAAAGCGACATTGAAGCTGCCGCTGCGCCCGCTGGCGAAGGGCGACGAGGTTTCCTTCCCCGAACCGGAAGGCGCCACTCCTTGGGCGACCGAGACGCTCAGGCCGACCAACTCCGAACGGCATGTCGACCGCAACGAGAAGACCGGCGTCGTCACGCTCGCCATAAAGGATGATTTCGGCGAGGTGCGCGATTTGCAGCACGGGCTCGTCAACGGCAGCATCGTGCGCGAGACATGGACGATCCATCCCGATGATCCGAAATCGGCCACAGGCAGCACCCACTGGACGCAGACATTGTCGCGAAATGAATGGTCGGTGCGGACCGAGACCTTTGCCGATATGCGCTGCGACGCACAAAACTTCATCCTCAGCGCCAGAATCGAGGCCTATGAGGGCGATAGGCTGGTTTTCGAGCGCGACTTCGAACAGACGATTCCCCGCGCCCTCGTGTGAGGCGCTGGCAAGATTGGTCCAATTGCGACGCGCCATTTACGCCACGGCATGTCGCATTCGGTCTTGTTACAGCTTTCCGTTGCGGTCATTATCTCCTCCAATAAGCAGAAACGACCATAAGGTCGGACCATCAGAGTGAGGAACCCATAATGACAAACGAACTCGACTATCTCAGCCGTCGCGTCGCCGCCGGCAAGCTCAGCCGTCGCGACTTCCTTGGCCGCGCCGCCGCGCTCGGCGTCTCGGCCACCATGGCCAACTCGCTGCTTTCGAGCGCTGTCCGCGCCGCCGGCCCAGTCAAGGGCGGCACGCTCAAGGCAGGACTGCAGGGCGGTGAATCCACCAACAGTCTCGACCCGGCGACCTTCCTCAGCCAGGTGCCGTTTGCTTTCGGCAAATGCTGGGGCGAGACCTTGGTCGAGCTCGCGCCGGGCGGCGGCGTCGAATATCTGATCGCCGAGGAGATCGGCGCGTCGGACGATGCCAAGACCTGGACAATGAAGATCCGCAAGGGCGTCCAGTTCCACAACGGCAAGGAAGTGACGCCGGACGACGTGGTGGCGACGCTGAAGCGCCACAGCGACGAGAAGTCGAAGTCTGGCGCGCTCGGCGTGCTGAAGAGCATCGACACCATCAAGGCCGACGGCGGCAATGTCGTGGTCACGCTGAAGGACCCGAACGCCGACCTTCCCTACCTGATGGCGGACTATCACCTGATCATCCAGCCGAACGGCGGCGTGGACAAGCCCGACGCCGGCATCGGCACCGGGCCGTACAAGGTCACCGCCAACCAGCCGGGCGTGAAGCACGGCGGCGAGCGTTTCGCCAATTACTGGCAGCCCGACAAATACGGCCATGCCGACCAGGTCGAGATCGTCGTCGTCAACGACCCGACAGCCCGCATGGCGGCGCTCCAGGGCGGACAGGTCAACATGATCAACCGCGTCGAGCCAAAGATCGTCGACCTGGTCAAGCGTCTGCCCGGGGTCACCATCCGCGCCGCCTCGGGCCGCGGCTTCTACCCCTTCAACATGTTCTGCGACACCGCGCCCTTCGACAACAACGACCTCAGGATGGCGCTGAAGCTCGCCATGGACCGCGAGGAGATGCTGACCAAAATCCTGCGTGGCTACGGTTCGGTCGGCAACGACATGCCGGTCAACAAGGCCTATCCGCTGTTCTCGGACGATTTCGAGCAGCGCAAGTTCGATCCGGAAAAGGCGGCAGCGCTCTACAAGAAATCGGGCCACAGCGGCTCGATCCTGCTGCGCACCTCCGACGTCGCCTTCCCCGGCGCGGTGGACGCGGCCCAACTCTATCAGCAGAGCTGCGCCAAGGCCGGCATCAAGATCGAGATCAAGCGCGAGCCGGGCGACGGCTACTGGACCGAAGTCTGGAACAAGCAGCCCTTCTCGCTCTCCTACTGGGGCGGCCGGCCGACGCAGGACCAGATGTACTCGACGGCCTATCTCTCGACCGCCGACTGGAACGACACGCGCTTCAAGCGCCCGGATTTCGACAAGATGGTGCTTGCGGCGCGCGGCGAGCTCGACGAAGCCAAGCGCAAGAAGATCTACCGCGACATGGGCGAGATGATGCGCGACGAGGGCGGGCTGATCGTGCCGTTCTTCAACCAGTTCGTCGATGCGACCGGCAAGGGCGTCGAAGGCTGGGTCGACAACCCGGCGCAGGAACTCAGCAACGGCCACGCCCTGATCCAGTGCTGGCTGCAGGCGTGACGAAGGAAAACGAAGGGCCGGTCGAAACCGGCCCTTCCTTGCTTTCACAGCTTGCCCGAAAGGCAGGCGTCCCTTCCTCAACGTTGCGGGTTGCCGATGTCGTCTCCGATCCTGAGACTGGTCGCTCAGCGCATCTTGCTGGGCATAGTTCTTTTGCTGGCCGTTTCGGTCCTGATCTTCGCCGGCACCCAGATTCTGCCCGGTGACGTCGCCCAGGCGATCCTCGGCCAGGCCGCGACGCCCGAGGCCCTGGCCAACCTGCGCGAACAGCTCGGCCTGAATGATCCAGCATGGCTGCGCTACCTGCATTGGCTCGGCGGGATCCTGCACGGCGATTTCGGCACGGCCCAGTCGAGCGGGCTGGACATCGCAAGTTCGATCAGCACCCGGCTGAAGAACACGCTGTTTCTTGCCGCATGCGCGGCGATCGTCGCGGTGCCGCTTGCGGTCATTCTCGGACTGATCGCCGTGCGCTACCGCAACGGCTTCGTCGACAAACTGATCTCCGGCCTGGCGCTCGCCTCGACTTCATTCCCCGAATTCTTCATCGGCTATGTGCTGATCTTCGTTTTCGCTGTGCATTGGCAGATCTTCCCGAGCATCTCGACTGTGGATGAATCGACACCTTTCCTCGAGCGGCTGCAGGCCGTCGTTCTGCCGGCTACCGCGCTCACGCTTGTGGTGCTGGCGCACATGATGCGCATGACGCGCGCCGCGATCCTCAACGTCATGCAGTCGGCCTACATCGAGACCGCGGAGTTGAAGGGGCTGAAGCCCTTTGACATCATCCGCAAGCACGCCTTCCCCAACGCGATCGCGCCGGTCGTCAACGTCGTCATGCTCAACCTCGCCTATCTCATCGTCGGCGTGGTGGTGGTGGAGGTGATCTTCGTCTATCCCGGCATGGGGCAGTATCTCGTCGACCATGTCGCCAAGCGCGACGTGCCGGTGGTGCAGGCGGTCGGGCTGATCTTCGCCGCGGTCTACATCACGCTCAACATCGTGGCGGACATCGCCGCCATCGTGGCCAATCCGAGACTGAGGCATCCAAAGTGACTGGCCCGATACGGAACGATCAGAGGGAGAACTGAGGCGAATGGCGCTGAGACAAATCCCGTTCACCGCGTGGGTCGGGCTTATCCTGACGGCCGCCTTTGCGTTTTGCGCCATATTCGCGCCGTGGGTGGCGCCGCACGGCAATGGCGAGATCGTCGGCGATGTCTGGGAGCCGATGTCGGCGGCCCATTGGCTGGGCACCGATAATCTCGGCCGCGATCTCATCTCGCGCATGATCTACGGCGCGCGCATCACCATGGAGATCGCGGTGGCGGCGACGGCGCTCTCCTTCTCGCTCGGCTCGATCCTCGGCTTCTCGGCGGCAGTGTTCGGCGGCTGGTTCGACACGCTGATGTCGCGCTTCGTCGACCTTCTGATGTCGATCCCGACGCTGATCTTCGGCCTGGTCGTGCTCTCGGTGCTGCCGACAAACACGCTGACGCTGATCCTGGTCATGGGCATCCTCGACTCGACCCGCGTCTACCGCCTGTCCCGCGCGGTCGCCGTCGACATCAACGTCATGGACTATGTCGAGGCGGCGAAGCTGCGCGGCGAGGGCAGCGGCTGGATCATCTTCCGCGAGATCCTGCCCAACGCGCTCTCGCCGCTGGTCGCCGAACTCGGCGTGCGCTTCATCTTCGCGGTGCTTTTCCTGTCGGCGCTGTCCTTCCTCGGCCTCGGCGTGCAGCCGCCGGATTCCGACTGGGGCGGCATGGTCAAGGAAAACAAGGACGGCATCGTCTTCGGTATTCCGGCGGCGCTCATTCCGGCGGCCGCGATCGCGGTGCTGGCCATTTCGGTCAACCTCGTCGCCGACTGGGTGCTCAACCGCACGACAAGCCTGAAGGGAGGACGCGGCTGATGACCGACGGCAAGGCAAAGTCCACCCGGCTCCTCGACATCCGCAACCTGCGCATCGAGGCGACCGTCTATCCGCCCGGCGAGGCACCGAGGACCATTACCCTCGTCCACGATGTCTCGCTGACCCTGGAAAAGGGCAAGGTGCTCGGCCTGATCGGCGAATCCGGCGCCGGCAAGTCCACCATCGGCCTTTCCTCCATGGCCTACGGTCGCGGCGGCGTGCGCATCACCGGCGGCGAAGTGATCCTCAATGGCCGCGACATCCTGAAGGCCGGTGCCAATGGCGTGCGGGCACTGCGCGGGCGCGAGGTCTGCTACGTCGCGCAGTCGGCGGCGGCCGCCTTCAACCCGGCGCACAAGCTGATTGACCAAGTGGTCGAAGCAGCCCTTCTGCACGGCACCGCGACCCGGGCTGAGGCCGAGAAGCGCGCCGTGGCGCTGTTCAAGAAGCTTAGCCTGCCTAATCCGGAGACGATCGGCGAGCGCTACCCGCACCAGGTTTCCGGCGGCCAGCTTCAGCGCGTGATGACGGCGATGGCGCTGTGCTCGGAACCGGACCTGATCGTCTTCGACGAGCCGACCACGGCGCTCGACGTAACGACGCAGATCGACGTGCTGGCGGCGATCAAGGATGCCATCCGCGACACGCATGTGGCGGCTTTATACATAACCCACGACCTTGCCGTCGTCGCCCAGGTGTCGGACGAGATCATGGTGCTGCGTCACGGCCGGCTGGTCGAATGGGGCGGCACGCGCCAGATCATCAAGGAGCCGCGCCAGGAATATACGAATGCGCTAGTGTCGGTGCATGAGATTGAGCACCAGGAGCAGCAGCCAGGCACGACGCCGGTGCTGTCAGTGAAGAACGTGACGGCAGCCTATGGCGGCGGCCACGTCAAGGTGCTGAAGAACGTTTCGGTCGACATCTATCCGGGCCAGACGCTGGCGGTAGTCGGCGAGAGCGGTTCCGGCAAATCGACATTGGCGCGCGCCATCACCGGCCTCTTGCCGCCCGAGCAGGGCAGCATCGTCTTCGACGGCCGCACGCTTGCCAGCAGGCTGGCCGACCGGCCGAAGGAGGACCTGCGCCAGCTGCAGATGATCTACCAGATGGCGGACGTTGCGATGAACCCGCGCCAGACGGTGGGCACCATCATCGGCAGGCCGCTGGAATTCTATTTCGGCATGAAGGGCCGCGAGCGCGACAAGCGCGTTGCCGAGCTGCTCGATGAGATCGAGATGGGCAAGGGCTTCATCGACCGCTATCCGGCCGAGCTTTCGGGCGGCCAGAAACAGCGCGTCTGCATCGCCCGTTCGCTCGCCGCCAAGCCGAAGCTGATCATCTGCGACGAGGTGACGTCGGCGCTTGATCCGTTGGTCGCGCACGGCATCCTCAAGCTTCTGCTCAACCTGCAGCAGGTCGAGAAGGTGGCCTATCTTTTCATCACCCACGACCTCGCGACCGTAAAGTCGATCGCCGATTCGATCGCGGTCATGTATCGTGGCGAGGTGGTCCGCTACGGCTCCAAGAGCAAGGTGCTGACGCCGCCCTTCGATGCCTATACCGACCTTCTGTTGTCCTCGGTTCCCGAAATGGAGATCGGATGGCTGGAGAAGGCCATCGCCGGCCGCCGCATGGAAAGCGCCGGCAACTAGGAGCGCCTGTTTTAGTCTCTCCGTGCGTTTGGGCCTAATTTTCGGCCCAGACGCGCCCCCCGGCAAGACAGCATGGAGCCCGCCGTGGCGCTCACATCCAAACTGCTGCTCATCGTCCTCGACGGCGTGCCCTACCGGAACTGGCGCCGGCTGATGGGCAATCTCGAGGGCTGGGCGCAATCGGGCGAGGCGCAAGTGTGGAAGATGCGCTCGGTGCTGCCGTCGACCTCAGCCTGCTGCTACGCCTCGATCCATACCGGTGTTTCGCCGCAGGTGCACTGCATCCTGTCGAACGAGAACCGGTTCCGGGTCAGACAGCCGGACATCTTCTCCGAGGTCAGCAAGGCCGGGGGTAAGACCGGCGCGG
The DNA here is from genome assembly GCF_033977205.1 of Mesorhizobium album. Classification (NCBI taxonomy): domain Bacteria; kingdom Pseudomonadati; phylum Pseudomonadota; class Alphaproteobacteria; order Hyphomicrobiales; family Phyllobacteriaceae; genus Mesorhizobium; species Mesorhizobium album. The sequence goes on from NZ_JAVIIW010000007.1 coordinate 97,146, forward strand.
TCACCCATTCCTACTGGTCGGAATTCTTCCGCTCCCATCCGTTCGACCTGGTCGAGGACATGGAGTTCGACGAGCCCGGCGGCCCGATCACGCATGGCCGATTCCACACCATGACCGGCTACAACGCCAGGAACCAGATGACGCCGAGCGACGTCGACCTGTTCGCGACGCTGACGATGCTCACCAGGCGTCACGGCATTGATTACGGCATCCTGCATACCTGCACGCTGGACTCGATGGGCCATCGCTTCGGCCATGACTGCCACGAGATGGATCATGCCTGTTACGCGATGGATGGGATGCTGGCTGCCTTCCTGCCCGGCTGGCGCCAGGCCGGCTATGAGGTGATCGTGACCGCCGATCACGGCCAGACCGACCGCGGCCACCACGGCGGTCACGACGAGGATATGCAGGATTTCGCGCTCTATTATTTCGGCCCGGCAAGAGGTCCCGAGCCCGACACGCTGCTCGACCAGCTGCAGCTCGCGCCGACGGTGCTGAGCCGCCTCGGCGTGGCAATCCCGGCGACGATGAAGGCGAAGGTGTTTTTGGAGTGAGCGCCGTCCTCCTCTTCTCCCCTTGTGGGAGAAGGTGGATCGGCGCGCTAGCGCCGAGACGGATGAGGGGTGCTGGAAGGAACTCGACGCGAAAAATCAAGCGATTGCAGGCGCTTACATTCCAGGCGCCTCACTCCGTCCAGCACCCCTCATCCGACCGAGCTTCGCTCGGCCACCTTCTCCCACAAGGGGAGAAGGGGAAGACCCTGCCTCTGGCAACAACCCCTTTCTTCGGTTAGCCTCCAACAATCCTTGGCGGAGGGTGAACCTTTTTGGACCGTTCAGCGACAGAGCCACGAGGAGCCAGGCGGCTCGACCGGCCATGAACGCGGCGACGGAAACCGATCGTGCGCTTGTCGACCGGGTCGCGAAGGGCGACCGGGCTGCCGTGCGGCTCCTGTTCATGCGTCACCACGCGCGGATCTACCGCTTCGTGGCGCGCCAGACGGGATCGGAAATGATGGCCGACGATATCACCAACGAGGTCTTTCTCGAATTATGGCGCCAGGCGCCAGGTTTCGAAGGCCGCTCCGAAGTCTCGACCTGGCTGCTCGGCATCGCCCGCTTCAAGGCGCTGTCCTTGCTGCGCAAGAAGAAGGAAGACTGGATCGACGACGACGACGCGGCGCAGCTTCCCGACAGCGCCGACACGCCGGAAGTCGTCACCATGAAGGAGGACAAGGCCGCCGCCTTGCGCCGCTTCGTCGATGCCTTGCCGGAAGAACACCGCACGGTGATAGACCTTGCCTATTATCACGGACAGTCGGTGACCGAGATCGGCGAGGTGCTCAACATCCCGGTCGCGACCGTGAAAACCAGGATGTTCTACGCCCGCAAGAAACTCGGCGAAGCCCTCAAGGCCGCCGGCTACGACAGGGGGTGGCCATGAGCGCCGCTGAAAAGATGTCGCGCCGCGACGAGATGGAGACGCTGCTGCCGTTCTACCTGAACGGCTCGCTGGAAGGCGCCGAGCTCGAAGCCGTCGAGGAATGGCTGGCCTCCGATCCGGCGGCGCTTGCAGCCCTTGGCGAGGCGGAGGCCGAATTCTCGGGCACCGCCGCCGCCAACGAGGCGATCCGGCCGCCCGCCGACGCGCTCAGCCGCTTTGCCAGGGCGCTGGACGCCGAGGCCGGCCCCGTGCGCGCGCCCGCCCGCCGGTCATGGCTGGCGCGGACGTTCGGCCGGGTTACGGCGATGCCGGCGGGCGTCGCCTGGGCGGCAGCCGCGGCGCTGCTTGCGCTCGTCGTGGTGCAATCTTTCGAGCAGCCGGGCGGCAAGGGCAATGATTTCGAGGTGGCCGGTGCCCAGGACGACCTGGCGAAACTGCCCTTCGCCCTGGTAAGATTCAAGCCGGACGCCAGGATGTCGGACATCGCCGCCTTCCTCGGCCAGAACGGGCTGAAGATCGCGGGCGGACCGACCGCCGACGGGGTCTTCCACGTGACCATCCCAGCCAACACGACGGCCGACTACGACAAGCTCGTCGGCCTTATTGCCGCCCAGCCTTTCGCGGAAGCTGTGATACAGGGAAGGAAACCGGTCGATGGCGGCTAAGGCGGTCGTTCTTCATGCGGCACTCCTTGCAGCGGCGGCGTTTGTCGCGGCGCCTGCCTTTGCGCAGACCAACGACCCGGCCCTTTCGCAGAAGCAGATCGATTGCCTCAACCGCACGACGGCGGCAGGCGCCGACTGCGGCAAGAATGGTGGCGACAAGAATGGTGGTGACAAGAATACTGGCGGCAAGCCCGGCACGGGCAGCACAGCCGGCGGCGCCGTGTTCCTGCCGGCGCTGATCGTCGACCTGTTCCCGAACCCGCCGGCAAGCGCTGCGCCGCCGAACCCGCCGAACGCGGCGCAGCCAAGCGGCCCGACGAACACGCCGCCACCTGCTCCGCCGCCGAGCGGGCCTGTCACGCCGCCCACCGGGCTCAATCTGGCCGAGCCGCCGCGCGCTGTCAGCGGCGAGTTCGTGCCCGACGAAGTGCTGGTGACAGTCGCCGGCGATGCCGGTGCTGTGCAACAGATCGCCACATCCTTCGGCCTGCAGGTGCGCTCGCAGCGCCAGTCGCTGCTGCTTGGCAGCACGCTGGTGCGCTACGGCATTCCCGACGGGCGCCCGGTCGGCGTCGTGCTGGCGCAGCTTGCCGCCGACGGCCGCACGCAGCGGCGCGAGCCCAACCATATCTATTCGCTGCAGCAGGCGGCAGGCATCGTGAACTATGCCTTCGAGCGCATCGCGCTCGATGCCAAGAATGCGAGCGGCGAGAATGTGCGCGTCGCCGTCATCGACACCGGCATCGACGACACCAATCCGGCGCTCGCCGGGGTCATTGCCCAACAGTTCGACGCCATGCCGAACGTGCCGATCGAGAAGCGCGACCACGGCACCTCGGTCGACGGGCTGATCGCCGGCGTCGGCGCGCTGGAAGGCATGGCGCCGGGCGCCAGGATCTACCACGCGCGCGCCTTCGAAGGCGGCAAGTCGACCATGGACGTTATCCTGTCGGCGCTCGACTGGGCGGCCAGCCAGGATGTGCGCATCATCAATATGAGCTTCGTCGGCCCGAAGAACGACCTGCTCGGCACCGCCTGCCGCAATGCGCGCGCGCTCGGCATGGTGCTGGTCGCCGCGGCCGGCAACAACGGGCCGAAGGCGCCCTATGGCTATCCGGCCGCCTTCGACGGCGTGATTGCGGTGACGGCCACCGACGCCAAGGACGGGCTGATGCCGCAGGCCAATCGCGGCGCCTATGTCTTCATCTCGGCGCCGGGCGTTGAAATGGTCGCGCCGAGCGGCGCCGGCTCCGACGTGGTGACCGGCACTTCTTTCGCCGCCGCGATCGTGTCCGGCGCCATCGCCAATCTGATCCATGCCGCGCCCGATCGCACGGCCGACGACATCGAGAAGGCACTGGCTGCAACGGCGAAAGATCTCGGCCCGAAGGGGCGGGACAATGATTTCGGCTATGGATTGCTAGATATCAAAGCTGCCGGGGTGGCGAAGGAGTAACCCGCTCATATCTGTTGCGCTGGCGGGACAGCACCCCCCTCTGGCCTGCCGGCCATCTCCCCCCCGCAAGGGGAGATCAGCAGTTTCAGCGCCGGCCCCACTCTTCGAAGTCGATGATTGGCGAATGCGGCGGTGACGTCCAATCTCCCCCCTTGCGGGGAGATGTCCGGCAGGACAGAGGGGGTGTGAAGGAACTCAACGCGTCTCGTCTGTCGGAACACCATCCCTACCCCGGCGCCCCGGCGACCGATCCCCTCACCACCAAATCCACCGGCCAAACCTCGCCGCGAGCCCCTTGCTCCAGCCCCGATATCCGCGCGGCCAGCCGTTCGGCGACGCGGGCGCCGGCGAGCCGGATCGAGGAACGCGTCGTCGACAGCGGCACCGGGAAATTCTCCGGCCGCAGCCAAGGGAAGACGTCGTCATGGGCGACCAGCGACAGGTCGCCCGGGATGGTCAGGCCGAGGTCGCGCACGGCGCGCACGACGCCGAGCGCCATGATAAGGCTCGAGCAGACGATTGCGGTAGGCGCCTCGCTTTGCTCGAGCAGGCGACGGGCGGCACGGTAGCCGTTTTCCTCGGTCATGGTCACGGAACAGATGTGACGCTCGCCGAGCGCCAGGCCGCTGGCTGCAAGCGCCCGGCGCACGCCACGCTCGCGGTGGATGGCGAAGGTCTCGCGGTCGTCACCGTTGATCAGCGCCAGCCGCTTGTGGCCGAGCTGGACGAGCAGTCTTGCCGCCTCGTGGAAGGCGCCCTCATTGTCGATGTCGAGATAGGGATAGTCGAAATCGAAACCCTCGCTGCGGCCATGGACGATGAAAGGAATGCCAAGCGTGTTGACCAGCGCCAGCCGCCGGTCGGTCGGGCGCGGCGAGGAAATGTAGACGGCATCGACCTGCCGGTTGGCGACGATGCGGCGGTAGGTGGTTTCCTGATCGTCGGCATCGGCCGGCGAGAGCACAAGGTCGAGCTCGTGCGAGCGGGCATAGTCGCCGAGACCCGAAAGGAACTCGACGAAATGCGGATCGATATCGACGGCATTGCCGGTTGGCAGCACATAGCCGATCATTCCCGACTTGCCGGTCGCCAACCGCCGCGCGCTGGGGTTCGGCCGATAGCCATGGCGCTTGGCGGCGTCGATCACGCGGCGCCGCGTCTCCTCGCTGACCTCCGGGTAGCCGTTCAGCGCCCGGCTTACCGTGGTCTGCGAAAGCGACAGCATATGCGAGAGTTGCTTGAGGTTCACCGAGGCCTCCAGCCTCAAAGCGCTTTAAATGTGAATCGATCCGATAACGGCTGACGATTTCGCCAGACCGGACGAGATTAGTGACGGCTTAAGGCAGTTTGAAGCAAAAATTGCTGCTGCAATGCCAAAAAAGCATGCTGCAGCGCACTTTACTACCGCGCAGTAGCGATTTTAAATCGATTAATATCGCAACCCTCTTGACTTCCGGCCAATTCAATGGCGAGATCGCAAAAGCCAAAGCGCTTTGGAAGACTCTTCGAAAGGTTGCGGTTGCCTTCTCGCTGAGTCACAGTTTCCGCGGGCGTCGGCGGATGGGATGGAGGTCTCGTCCGGGCTGTTTTGACCACTGGGAGGAATTGCGATGAAGAAAATGCTTCTCTTGGGCGCCGCTTTCGCCGCGCTCGCCTTTAGCCTGCCGGCGCAAGCCGAACTGAAGTTCAAGCCGGGCGAGGACCCGCGCTTCCACTGGGCGAATTACGACGAGCTCAAGAAGGTCGACCTCAAGGGCGAGACGCTGACCATCTTCGGGCCGTGGCGCGGCGAAGACGAGGGTCTGGTGCGCACCGTCCTCGAATACTTCCAGGAAGCCACCGGCGCCGAGATCAAATATTCCTCGTCCGAAAACTACGAACAGCAGATCGTCATCGACACCCAGGCCGGCAGCCCGCCCAACATCGCCGTGCTGCCGCAGCCCGGCCTCATCCAGGATCTCGCTTCCAAGGGCCTACTCACCCCGCTCGGCGACGACACCGCCAAATGGGTGAAGGACAATTACGGCGCCGGCCAGTCCTGGGTCGACCTCGGCACCTTCAAGGACAAGGACGGCAAGCCCGGCTTCTTCGCCTTCCCCTACAAGGCCGACGTGAAGTCGCTGGTCTGGTACTCGCCGGACAATTTCCAGGAAGCCGGCTACAAGGTACCGAAGACGCAGGAAGAGCTCGCCGACCTCGAGAAGAAGATCGTCGCCGACGGCGGCAAGCCCTGGTGCATCGGACTCGGCTCCGGCGGCGCCACCGGCTGGCCGGCGACCGACTGGGTCGAGGATATCATGCTGCGCACGCAGACGCCCGACGTCTACGACAAGTGGGTGAAGAACGAGATTCCGTTCAACGACCCGGCCGTGGTCAACGCCCTCGACATTTTCGGCAAGATCGCAACCGACGACAAGATGGTCGACGGCGGCGCCAAGGCGGTTGCGGCGACCGACTTCCGCGACAGCCCGAAGGGTCTCTTCTCGGTGCCGCCAAAGTGCTACATGCACAAGCAGGCTTCCTTCATCCCGACCTTCTTCCCGCAGGGCACCAAACTCGGCCAGGACGCCGACTTCTTCTACTTCCCGCCCTATGCCTCCAAGCCCGACCTCGGCACGCCCGTTCTCGGCGCCGGCACGCTGGTCATGATCACCAAGGATTCCAAGGCCGCGCGCGCCTTCGTCGAATTCCTGAAGATGCCGCTGGCGCATGAGATCTGGATGGCCCAGGGCGGCTTCGTGACGCCGTTCAAGTCGGTGAACAAGGAAGCCTATGCCAGCGACGCGCTGAAGAAGCAGGGCGAGATCCTGGCCAACGCCTCGACCTTCCGCTTCGACGGCTCGGATCTGATGCCCGGCAAGATCGGCGCGGGCTCGTTCTGGACCGGCATGATCGATCTGGTCGGCGGCAAGTCCGCCCAGGACGTCGCCACCGACATCCAGAAGAGCTGGGATGCCATCAAGTAAGCTGCAGGTCGCGGCTCAAGTCGGACTTTCCTGATCCTCCTACTGGATCCGGGCCACGGCCCGGATCCGCCCGGCGGTGCACGCCGGAAGCCTTCGCGTTCGATTGTTCCGAACAACGAAAACGGTGCATCCAATCGCCAGGCCCGCCTGGCCGGTCATGCGCAGGGAGAGGGACCCATGGCGGCTCAGATTTTCTCGGCCATATTCGTCATCATCATCGGCGTCGGCGGCTGTGTCGCCTATTTCTGGGGCGCCAACAAACTGCTCGACGCCGTCTTCCCCTCGCGCGGGGTCTCCGGCACGACCGCCGTCGACAATCTGCGCCGGCAGGGGCTGGTCAGGCCCTGGCTGTTCGTCGGCCCGGCAATGATCATCCTTACCGTCTACCTGATCTATCCGGTCATCGAGACGCTGCGGCTCTCCTTCCTCGACCGCGGCGGCGCGAATTTCGTCGGCCTTGCCAATTACGAGTGGGCCTTTGGCGATCACGATTTCCGCAACTCGATCCTGAACAATGTGCTGTGGCTGGCGGTGGTGCCGGCGGCCTGCACCTTCCTCGGGCTGATCATCGCCGTGCTCACCGACAAGATCTGGTGGGGCACGATCGCCAAGAGCCTGATCTTCCTGCCGCTGGCGATCTCCTTCGTCGGCGCCAGCGTGATCTGGAAATTCATCTACGAATATCGCGGCGAAGGCCAGGTGCAGATCGGCCTGCTCAACGCCATCATCCAGTATTTCGGCGGCCAGCCGCAGGTGTGGATATCGCTGCCCCTCTGGAACAACTTCTTCCTGATGGTGATCCTGATCTGGATCCAGACCGGCTTTGCCATGGTGATCCTGTCGTCTGCGCTGCGCGGCATTCCGGAAGAGACGCTGGAAGCGGCCGTCATCGACGGCGCCAACCCGTTCCAGATCTTCTGGAAGATCATGGTGCCGCAGATCTGGGGCACCATCGCCGTGGTATGGACCACCATCACCATCCTGGTGCTGAAGGTGTTCGACATCGTGCTGACGATGACCAACGGCCAATGGAACAGCCAGGTGCTCGCCAATTTGATGTTCGACTGGATGTTCCGCGGCGGCGGCGATTTCGGCCGCGGCGCGACCATCGCCATCATCATCATGATCGCCGTCATTCCGATCATGGTCTGGAATATCCGCCAGGCCAACAAAGAGACGGGAGGGCACTGAGATGACCACCAAGACCGGAAAGTCCTTTGCCGGCCGCTTCGGCGTTCACATCGCGGTGCTCGTCTTCGTGGCGATCTGGACCATCCCCACGCTCGGCATCCTTGTCTCGTCGCTTCGCGACAAGGACCAGATCATCGCCTCGGGCTGGTGGAATTCCTTCGCCACCTCCAGCCAGACCGAGGCCGGACGGCTGCCGGCCGCCTCGGCGCAGGCGCAAAAGGACGGCAAATACGTCATCGAGGGCAACATCTTCGGCGACGGCGCCAAGCGCGAGATCAGCGCCTTCGGCGTCAAGTCGTCGGCGCCGACGCAATTTCCCGCCGGCTCTGCAGCCGACCTCGGCGACGGCGTCACCCTGCAGGTGAATGCCGACGGCAGCTTTGCCTTGTCCTCGCCCAAGGCCTTCGAAGGCGAGCGCGGCCAGCGCGTCTATTTCGCCTCGTCGGCGCCGCCGAAATTCACCACCGAGAACTACAAAACCGTGCTGTTCTCGGAAGGCATCGGCCGCTCCTTCATGAACTCGCTGACGGTGACCATTCCATCGACCGTCATCCCGATCCTGATCGCGGCTTTCGCGGCCTATGCGCTGGCGTGGATGCGCTTTCCCGGCCGGGCGCTGCTGATCGCCGTCATCATCGGCCTGCTGGTCGTGCCGCTCCAGATGTCGCTCATTCCGCTGCTCAAGCTCTATAACGGCGTCGGCTCGTTCTTCGGCGTGCCGTCCAAGACCTATCTCGGCATCTGGCTGGCGCATACCGGCTTCGGCCTGCCCTTCGCCATCTATCTGCTCAGGAGCTACATTGCCGGCCTGCCGCGCGAGATCATGGAATCGGCGCGCATCGACGGGGCCAGCGACTTCGAGATCTTCGTAAAGATCGTGCTGCCGCTGTCCTTTCCGGTGCTTGCCTCCTTCGCCATCTTCCAATTCCTGTGGGTATGGAACGATCTGCTGGTGGCGATGGTTTTCCTCGGCACCGAGGCCGATCAGATCGTGCTGACGGCCAAGCTCAATGCGCTGCTCGGCTCGCGCGGCGGCGACTGGGAGATCCTGACGACATCGGCCTTCGTGACCATCATCGTGCCGCTGATCGTCTTCTTCTCGCTGCAGCGCTATTTCGTCCGCGGGCTGCTTGCCGGCTCGGTGAAAGGAGGTTGATAAAATGCGATCGGCTTTGAAGACGAGTTCGAGACCAGACCCTGCCCTTGACCGCGACTGGTGGCGGGGCGCCGTGATCTACCAGATCTATCCGCGTTCCTATCAGGATTCGAACGGCGACGGCATCGGTGACCTGAAAGGCATTGTGCGGCGTCTGCCCTATATTGCCTCGCTGGGCGTCGATGCGATCTGGATCTCGCCCTTCTTCAAATCGCCGATGAAGGATTTCGGCTACGACGTGTCGGATTACTGCGATGTCGATCCGATGTTCGGCACGCTCGCCGATTTCGACGCATTGGTGGCGGAAGCGCACCGGCTGGGCCTCAAAGTGATGATCGACGAGGTGCTGTCGCACACCGCCGACATCCACCCCTGGTTCAAGGAAAGCCGCTCCAGCCGGACCAACCCTAAGGCCGACTGGTACGTGTGGGCGGACGCTAAGCCTGACGGCACCCCGCCCAACAACTGGCTGTCGATCTTCGGCGGCTCGGCCTGGCAGTGGGACACGAGCCGCCAGCAATATTACATGCACAATTTCCTGGCCGAGCAGCCGGACCTCAACTTCCACAACGCTGAAGTCCAAGACGCGCTGCTCGACGTCACCCGCTTCTGGCTGGAGCGCGGCGTCGACGGTTTTCGGCTCGACACCATCAACTTCTACTTCCACAGCCAGGGACTGGAGGACAATCCGCCGCTGCCGCCGGAAGAGCGCAACGACCAGACGGCGCCGGCGGTCAACCCCTACAACTACCAGGACCATATCTATGACAAGAGCCGGCCGGAGAATCTCGGCTTCCTTGAGCGTTTCCGTGCGCTGCTCGACGAATATCCGGCGCAGGCCGCCGTCGGCGAGGTCGGCGATTCGCAGCGCGGGCTGGAAGTGGTGGCGGCCTACACCGCCGGCACAAAACGCGTGCACATGTGCTATTCCTTCGATTTCCTGGCGCCGGAAAAGATCAGCGCCGCCAAGGTGCGCGCGGTGCTGGAGGCCTTCGGCCGGGTCGCCAGCGACGGCTGGTCCTGCTGGGCCTTCTCCAACCACGACGTGATGCGACCTGCCTCGCGCTGGGCCGCCGACGAGGCCGACCCGACCGCCTATCTCAAGGTGATCTCGGCGCTCTTGATGTCGCTGCGCGGCTCGGTCTGCATCTATCAGGGCGAGGAGCTCGGTCTCGCCGAGGCTGAACTCGGGTTCGAGGACCTGCAGGATCCCTACGGCATCCGTTTCTGGCCGGAATTCAAGGGCCGCGACGGCTGCCGCACGCCGATGGTGTGGGAAGCGTCGGCCGAAAATGGCGGCTTCTCCACCGCCAAGCCCTGGCTGCCGGTGCCGGGCAAGCATCTGTCGCACGCGGTGAACGTGCAGCAGGGCGATGCGGGCTCGCTGCTCGAGCACTACCGGCGCTTCCTCGCCTTTCGGCGTAAGCATCCGGCGCTGGCCAAAGGCGATATCGACTTCATCGAAAGCGCCGGCGACACCGTCGCCTTCACGCGGCGCGAGGGCAATGAGCGCATCGCCTGCGTCTTCAACCTCGGCAGCAAGCCTGCCGAGGTGGATCTCGGAAAGGGCTCGCTGCAGCCCTTGCCGGGACACGGCTTTTCGGGACAAGCTGGCACCGGGCCCATCCGCCTCGGCGGCTATGGCGCCTGGTTCGGGCGGATCGACTGAGCTTGCGACAGACAATCACTGGGAGGAAGAAAACATGGCCGATGTCACGCTGGACCAGGTGAAGAAATCATACGGCAACCTCAACATTCTCCACGGCATCGACCTCGACATCAAATCGGGCGAGTTCATCGTCTTTGTCGGGCCGTCGGGTTGCGGCAAGTCGACCTTGCTGCGGTCGATCGCCGGCCTTGAGGAGATTACGTCCGGCGTGCTCAAGATCGATGGCGAGGTGGTGAACGACGTGCCGCCGTCGAAGCGCGGCATCGCCATGGTGTTCCAGTCCTATGCGCTCTATCCGCATATGACGGTCTACGACAACATGGCCTTCTCGATGAAGATCGGCAAGGAAAGCAAGGCCGAGATCGACAAGCGCGTGCGCCAGGCGGCCGAAATTCTGCAGCTCACCAAATATCTCGACCGCCTGCCCAAGGCGATGTCGGGCGGCCAACGCCAGCGCGTCGCCATCGGCCGCGCCATCGTGCGCAATCCGAAGGTGTTCCTGTTCGACGAGCCGCTGTCTAATCTCGACGCGGCACTGCGCGTCGCCACCCGCATCGAGATCGCCAAGCTGAAGGAGCAGATGCCGAACACGACGATGATCTACGTCACCCACGACCAGGTCGAGGCGATGACGCTGGCGGACCGCATCGTGGTGCTGAAGGAGGGCGTTGTCGAGCAAGTCGGCACGCCGATGGAGCTCTACAAGCGGCCGGGCAACCTGTTCGTCGCCCAGTTCATCGGCTCGCCCGCCATGAACATATTGCCGGCGAAGATCGAAAAGGCCGGCAATCCGACCGTGGTCAGCCATGTCGGCGGCCGCAAGGCGACGGTGCCGATCGCAACGCCGGCCTCGGCGAACGGGACCGCAGTGAGCTTCGGCGTGCGGCCGGAGGATCTCGCGATCGCCACGGGTGCGGATTATCTGTTCGAAGGCAAGGTGGATTATATCGAGCAACTCGGCGAGGTTCAGCTCGTCTATGTCGATATCGGCCGCGCCGACCTGCCGCTGGTGGCCAAGCTGCCGGGCAATGTCGAGGTCAAGCGCGGCGAGACATTGCGGCTGAATGCCAGCGCCGGCGACCTGCACATCTTCGACGCCGACGGCCACTCCTTCACGCTGCATCGCGAAGAGGCAAAGGCGGCCTGAGGCCGGCTAAAGGCAGTAGTCGTACCGGCTAAAAGAAAGAGCGGCGGGCTTGGCCCGCCGCTCTTTCTTCAACTGCCTGCGGCTGTTAGCGGCCGAACCGGTTACGGTCGCTGCCCTGCGGGGCCGACTTCTGTGCGTCATGCGACGAGTTCAGCAGCTTGTAAACCGGCGAGTCGGCGCCGATCGACGACGTGCGCGAGGTATCGACAGCAGCCGCCGGAGCGGCAGCCGGCTGATTGGCGCCATTGGAGCCGTAGTTGTCGCTGGCTGCGAACGCAGCACTCGAGAGGGCCAGAACGGCCGCGGTGGCGAGAAGAATCTTCTTCATTTTCAATACTCCTGAATTCTTGATCTGATGCATGTCGTTTCCCAAAACCGCTGCACACTTTTGGGCGACATGCATCGAGAGGCGGCGGGCGGACCCGCCGTCCATCGCCGTTCGACCATGCCCCTCATAACGAGATCATGGTCGCAATCGGCTGTTAGTTGTTGCCGAAGAGGTTGCGATCAGCGCCCTGTGTGACGGGCTTCTGATCGGCCGGCTGCGACTTATGGACCGAGGCCGTGTAAGAAGTGTCGACCGCGGCGGCCGGCTGATTGGCGCCGTTGGAACCATAGTTGTCGCTCGCGGCGAAGGCGCTGCCGGAAACAGCCAGAAGGGCGGCGGCAGTGAGAACAATCTTTTTCATTTTTGGTACTCCAGTATCTCTTTTCCGTCCGTCTAGCGGCGTGTCTTGGGAATGAAATCGCGTCGTTCGGACAGCCCCGATGTGGGTGAGCCGGCTGCCGGATTCCAATCACGAAGTTGTTCCGGCTGGCCTATGAATCCACACCTTGAAATTGCAGAAATCGTTCCTACACCGCGATTTTTCGTAAGTAGAATCATATGCTTATGCCATCTTGCCGTTCGGCTCACCAACTGTATCCGACGGCCAATGTTCACCCCATCCTGCACGCACCGTCAACAGAAACGAACCGTTCGGTTCGATTTTAGAATCTCCTAATAGTCACTTTTCGATACCTTTAACCATTTCGATGCTGATCCGGAGCCGATTCGGAAGCGTCGCTGGCATCGGCAAGGAGAGAGAAATCGGGGCTCCCAGATGGCCGGGCTGAATCAGGCAGAGCCTGATGCAATCTGGCGCTGGCAAACCCCGCCGGTCAGCTGAGATGGCGAGCGTTCACACCCCGTAGCGCTCGGTGCGGATGATGCCCGCCGGAACGCCGGCATCGATCAGCGCCTGGGCGGCCGCGGACACGAACGCATTCGAGCCGCAGACGAAGGCAAGCGTGGGCGGCTTGGGCAGCCGTCCGATGGCCTGCATGACCATGGCGGCATCGATGCGGCGCGAATGGTCCGCCGGCCGTCGCGCCGGTTCGCGTGTCAGCGTCAGTACCAGATCGAAGCCGTCGCGGCGGTCGTCGAGGCTAATCAACTCGTTGCGGAAGATCACCTCGTCCCAGATCCGCGCCGAGAACATCAGCGCGACCGGCACTGCCGATTTTCGCAGCGTCCGGTGGCGCACCATGGCCATCAGCGGCACCACGCCGGAGCCGCCGCCGACCAGCAGGAGCGGCCCGCCGTCGCTCGCCTCCCAGATGAAGTGGCCGCCGAGCGGACCGCGCAATTCGATCTCGTCGCCGACCTCCGCCACATCGTGGAAGAAAGGCGAAACCTCGCCATCGTCGAGCCGCTCGATCGCCAGCTCGATGCCGGCGCCTGCCTCCGGCGCCGAGGCAATGGAATAGGAACGGCGCGCCTGATAGCCGTCCGGCGCCGTCAGCCTGATGTCGACATGCTGCCCCGCCAGATGGGTAAACGGTCGCGACGGCTGGAACCAGAAGCTGGTGACGCGCGGCGTGCGCTTTTCAATGCGGGTGATCGAGGCCGTTTGCCATGGCGACTTCGGCTGCGGATCCGCGCTCATGGATCGCCCGAATAGCGCTGCTCACGCCAGGGGTCGCCATAGATGTGGTAACCGCGCAGCTCCCAAAAACCCGGCTCGTCGCGCTCGGTGAATTGCAGCCCATGTACCCATTTGGCCGACTTCCAGAAATAGAGATGCGGCACCAAAAGCCGCGCCGGTCCGCCATGGTCGGGAGCGATCGGCTTGCCCTCGTAAAGCAACGCCACCATCGCCTTGCCAGTGGCAAGGTCCTTGGTCGGCACGTTGGTGGAATAGCCGTCGAAGGAATGCGCCAACGTGAAGGCGGTCGGCGGCTCGATGCCGGCATCGGCGAGGACGTCGTCGATCATCACGCCTTGCCAGGCCGTGTTGAACTTGGTCCAGGCCGTCACGCAATGGATGTCTCGGGTCATCTTGCTTTGCGGCAGGGCGTTGAATTCCGCCCAGTTCCAGCTCTTGATCGGCCGCGGTCCGTGCTTGAGCGTGAAGGACCAGTCCTCCGTGCGCACGCGCGGCGTCGGTCCTGCAGAGAGAACCGGAAAGCCCTGCTCCAGATATTGTCCCGGCGGGATGCGCTGACCCGTGTCCGAGGGAGGACGCCTTCCGGAAAAGAAGCCGCGTGTGACCATCGAGACGCCTCCTTGCACGGTCGAGCAGTGTTCTCGAAGACATCCCGACGGGCAACAGGAATCTTGCGGGCAGTTCGGAAGCATTCGTGCGGCACATACCCCCTTACCCGTCCCCACAGGGAACGGGACGATGAGGGACGGCCAAGCTCCTCAGCTATTGCTGCTGGCTGGCACGTACACGGGATTCCCCTCCCCTTGCGGGGAGGGGTTAGGGATGAGAGTACTTGCGTATGCGCTCGCCCGCCAGCAACACGCCTCAGCCAGCGGCGAAGGGTACGGCGACGAAGATCTGCTGGTCGCCGCGATCGACCAGAAGCAGCACCGACTTCTTGCCGGACTTGCTGGCCTCGGCGATCACCTGGTTTGCCTGCCTGGCGCTCTTCACCGGCGTTTGGTCGACGGCGACGATGACGTCGCCCGGCTGGAGGCCGGCGGCCGAGGCTGCCTTGTCCGGGCTGACGCGCTCGACCACGGCGCCGCGCTGGTTGTCGGCAAGGTTGAGCTCCTGGCGGATGTCAGGGGTGATGTCCGTCAGGCCAAGGCCGAGCGACGGCACGCCCAGGCCCTGTCCGGCGGACGGCTTGCCCTGTTCGCCGGTGGAAGCGGTCTGCGTATCCTCGCTGTTGCGGCCGACATCGGCCGAGATCTGGATCGCCTTGCCCTTGCGCCAGATATTGACCGTCTCCTTGGCGCCAGGCGCGACATCGGCGACGGCGCGCGACAGATCCTTCGGGTCCTTGATCTCCTGGCCGCCGAAGCCGGTGATGACGTCGCCGATCTCGATGCCGGCCTTGGCCGCCGGCGACCCTTGCGTGACCGCCGCGACCAGCGCGCCGCCCGGATGATCGAGGCCCATGGCGCTGGCGACATCCTGCGTGACCGGTTGGATCTGCACGCCGAGATAGCCGTATTCGATATTGCCGCCCTTCATCAGCTTGGCGACGACCTTCTGAGCCTGGTTCGACGGGATGGCGAAACCGACGCCGACGCTACCGCCATTGGGCGAAAAGATGGCGGTATCGATGCCGACGACATTGCCGTCGACGTCGACCAGCGGACCACCGGAGTTGCCGCGGTTGATCGGCGCATCTATCTGGATGAAATCGTCGAATGGCCCGCTATGCAGGTCGCGCCCGCGCGCCGAGACGATGCCGGCCGTGACGGTGGTACCGATGCCGAACGGATTGCCGATCGCCAGCACCTGGTCGCCGGTCATCAGCTTGTTGGAATCGCCCCATTTGATGGTCGGCAGCGGCTTGCTCGCCTTGATCTTGAGCACCGCAAGATCGTTCTTGGTATCGTGGCCGACAAGCTTGGCGGGCAGTTCGGTGCCGTCGTCGAGAGTCACCTTGATCGATGTCGCGCCGTCGACGACGTGGTTGTTGGTGACGATGGTGCCATCCGAGCCGACAATGAAGCCGGAGCCCAGGGCCTCGGCGTGCTGCGACTGCTGTGGCGGCGCCTTGGGCACAGGGATCCCCTGATCGCCGAAGAACTGGCGGAAATAATCGTCGAAGGGCGAATTGCCGTTACTGCCATCAGGGGGCGAGGCCTCTCCCATGGCATTGGGCTGTGCATTCATGACTGTCGTGACCGTCACGACAGCCGGCTTGGTGGTGGCGACAATCGGCGCGAACGAGCCGTTGGGCGCCTTTATGCCGGCGACCGGGGTCTGGGTTGTCGCGGCCACGGTGCTCAAGCCTGCGTTGCCCCCATTTTGCGCAAAGGAGACGACGACGGGGGTGATGATCAGCGCAGCGCCCAGCAGGGCCGCGACGCGATGTCTGCGAAGTATGCTTGATGGTGACATGGTCGTTTCTGTCCGGGCGAGAGTTGATCCGGCGCCGCGGGCACTATCGAGGGAAGCGCCCGTCGACGTGTCGGCGACCGGGACTGCCTGCCTCGCCATGCATGGCAGCCGGCCGGATCGACAATCGGGATTTAGGGCGCGGAATGGCCTGAATCAGGGCCTTTGGGTAACCTTACGAAGATTTAATTCAGAGAGCGCTCACGAACCGCTCTCTCCGGCGCAGATAGGCAGACGCTATCTCGCGCATGCCCACGCCATCGAAACTGGGGCCATGGCCGCCATGGCCGATCCGTATCGGCAGGTCGAGCAGCCGCTGCATGGTGCGGCAATAGGCAGCCCGGTCGGAATCCGGCAGATCGTCGATCAGCATGCCGTCATAGATAGCGTCGCCGGCGAAAAACCGTCCGTCGGCCTCGTCGAACAGCCCGATCGAGTCCGGCGAATGTCCGGGCAGATGCAGCACGCGGAATTTCCGGTCGCCGAGATCGATGACATCGCCCTCGTCGAGCGCTCGCGAAAGCGGCGCCGACGGGATCCGATAATCGGCCGCCTTCCAGCCGGGCGCCGGCAGCTTTGATACCGCGCCGTCGAGATTGTGGAACATGTAGGCATAGGTGACGGCATCATCCATGCCTTCGAACTGCGCCGCGCTCGCCTTCGGCCCCATCCTGAGCGGAAATTCGTGCAGCGAGCCGACATGATCGAGATGGATGTGAGTGGCGACGACGATGAGCGGCTTGCCCGCCGGCGTGTCGATCTCCGGCGCCAGCGGGCAGATACCCATGCCGGTATCGACCAGAAGATCGGCGTCGCGGCCCTTGAAATGCCAGATATTGGCGCGCACGAAATCATGCACGAACGGCTCGGTGAGCATCGTCGTCCCGGCATCGACGATGGCCTTGCCGAACCAGTCGCCCACCACAAGCTCGTGCATCAGACGAACGGCTTGCCGACCTTGTATTTTTCCGGCACCAGCCGCTTCAGATAGGCCATGCCGGCCTCGGAAAGCTGGCTGACATCGGGCTTCATGAAATTGTCCGGCATATGGCGCGTCTTGCCAGCGACCGCCTTGAGCGGCACCTTCTTCAGCACGGTCTTTTTGCCATCATATTGCAGCGCCACCGAGCCGCCGCCTTCCTCGGCGACCGCAACCGCAAAAGCACCTGCATCGAAGGCTTCTTGAGCATCCACCGCGCTGATCGCGCCGACATAGCCGCGCGGCATGTAGCCCAGTGCATCGACGCGCGCCCGCTTGCCCGGCAGGCCTTCGGCGAGCGCCCGTTCGAGCGCCGCCGGCAGGTCGCTGCCCGACAATTTGACGTTGCCATGCTGGTCGCGCTCGAGCTTTTCCGGCGGCACCAGACTTTCGACCAGTGCCCTGCCGTCGGCGGTGCTGACGCCCTCCGAGACGGCGACGATGCAGCGCTTATGCCGGTCGAGCGTCTTGCGGACATCGTCGATGAAGCGCTCGGCGGAGAAGGCGCGCTCGGGCACATAGACGAGATGCGGGCCGCTGTCGGGATCGAGCTGCCAGGCGGCGGCGGCAGCGGTGAGGAAACCGGCATGCCGGCCCATGACGATGCCGACATAGATGCCGGGCAGCGCGCGGAAATCGAGATCGACGGAGAGGAAGGCGCCGGCGACGAATTCAGCGGCCGAAATGAAGCCCGGAGTGTGGTCGTTCTCCTCGAGGTCGTTGTCGATGGTCTTCGGCGCATGCACGAAGGCGATGCTGCCGCCCGCGGCATCTGTCAGGATCTGCTGCGTGCCCGAGGTGTCGTTGCCGCCGATATAGATGAAGGCGTCGGCGCCGGCCTTCTTCAGGCCGTTGAGGATGACCTCGCAATAGGCGGCGTCAGGCTTGTCGCGGGTCGAGCCGAGGGCGGCGCTCGGCGTGGCGGCGATCAGCCGCAGCCGATCCTCCGGAATGGCGGAGAGGTCGACATAATTGCCGTCGCGGATGCCGCGCACGCCATGGATCGAACCCAGCACCTTGGCGCCGGGATGCCGTTTGCGGATCTCCAGCGTGGCGCCGACGACCGTCTGGTTGATGACGGCGGTCGGGCCGCCGCCCTGCGCGATGACGAAGGTTCCGGCCATGATCTTTCTCTCCCAAGGCGAAGGTTTTCAGAGCACCTTCGCCTGTCTTGCGGTATCGCGCAACGGAAAGAAACGGGGAGGCATGGTCCCGAAAAATTGCGACCGCTTGTGCCGCTGAAGAAATCAGACCACGACGACCGGGTTTTTCTTCGAGACGCGGTTGTAGAGATCGATGATATCCTGGTTGATCAGCCGCACGCAGCCCGACGACATCGCCTGGCCGATGCTCCACCATTCGGGCGAGCCGTGAATGCGGTAACCGGTATCCTTGCCGTTCTGGTAGATGTAGAGCGCGCGGGCGCCGAGAGGATTGGTGAGGCCGCCGGGCTGGCCGCCTTGCCATTTCACCAGCTCCGGCTTGCGCTGGACCATCTCCGGCGGCGGCGTCCAGACCGGCCATTCGCGGCCATACTGGATGTTGGCGCGGCCCGACCAGCGGAAGCCGTCCTTGCCGATGCCGACGCCGTAGCGGATGGCATCGCCGCCCGGCTGGACCAGATAGAGCATGCGTTCCTGCAGATGGACGACGATGGTGCCGGGCGCCTCGCCGGTCTTGTCAACGACGATCTGGCGGCGGAACTCCGGCTTGACCTTCTGCCAGGGCACAGCGGGCACCTGGAAACCGCCATCGGTGAGCGAGGCGTACATCACGTCCGGGCCGGTGATATTCTTGTCGACGCTGATCGCCGGGCGCATCGGATGCACCGAGCCGGTGGTGGTATCGTCGAGCTGTAGCTGCGGCAGATCGAGCGTGTCGGTGGTGCTGCAGCCGGCGATGCCGAGCAGCGCCATGGCGCCTGCGCCGGCAAGCATGGCGCGGCGGGAAAGCTGAATTTCGGTTTCGATTGTATCGCCGTTCGAAGGCGGCGTCAGACTTTGCGGCAACTCGCGCATACACCAAACCCTACGCTGTCGGCGGGAAGCACGGTCCGGCCGAATGGCAGGCATTTTCATCGTTCATGGTTGATAAAGCATGAAGAGTGCAGACCCGGGCTTAACCCTAACAGCCGGTTACTTCGCTGGAGGACCCGGCAGACAGACGCCGAAGATTTTCTCCAGGCCCTCTTTACAATCGCGAAGACCCCAGGATTTATCCTTTTCTTTGCGCTCAAGGAATAGGGAAATGTCCTTCGAAAACTGGGCTGCCTTTGCCGCCGCCTCCACGATCCTTCTCGTCATTCCAGGCCCGACGATCCTCTTGGTCGTCTCCTATGCGCTGGGCCAGGGCTGGCGCACCGCTTTGCCGATGGCGGTCGGCGTCGCGCTCGGCGACTTCACCGCGATGACGCTGTCGATGCTGGGCATCGGTGCGCTGCTTGCCGCTTCGGCCACGGTGTTCACGGTGCTCAAGGTGATCGGCGCCGGCTATCTGATCTATCTCGGCATAAAGCTATTCCGCGCCGGCGGTGCTCTGAAGGCTGAGCCGCGCACCGACGCGGTGTCGGCGGCAAGGATGATGGCGCATGCCTGGCTGGTCACGGCGCTCAACCCGAAGAGCATCACCTTCTTCGTCGCCTTCCTGCCGCAGTTCCTCGACCGCCACGCCGACTTCTGGACGCAGATGCTGGTCTTCGAGGCGACCTTCCTGGGGCTCGCCTTCAGCAACGCCTTCGGCTATGCGCTGATTGCTTCCAGGGCGCGCGCCATCGTGCGCAACCCGAAGGCGATCCGCGTCTTCAACCGTACGGGCGGCACCCTGCTGGTTGGCGCCGGCATCGCCACTGTGGCGATGCGCTCGGGGAATTGAGGCGGTACCGTAGCAGGGTAGGCAAGAAGCCCGTCGTCCACGGTTGGCGGGTTGGTCGGCGATGCTCTAGGATCAGGCTCCGAACAGCCGATTTGCGAGCATCGAAGGACACTCAATGGCGCTGAAGGACGCATTCGGCCTGGCTTTTTCAGGCGCGACCCAAGCCGGCTTTTCGTCCTACGCCAGAGCCGTCCATGAGCTGCAATGCTTCATCGGCGACCCGGTCGCTGCAATCGACCGCGCGATCGCCGACGACCCCGGCTTCGTGATGGCGCATGTGTTCAAGGGCTATCTGTTCGGCCTCGCCACCGAGCGCGATGCAATGGCAGTTGCGCGATCCTGCCATACAGCGGCGCTGCCGCTTACCGGCACCACGCGCGAGCAGGCGCATGTCGCAGCTCTCGGCCATCTCGCCGAGGGCCGCTGGCACGATGCCGCCCGCGTCCTGGAGGATATCGCAATCGACAATCCGCTCGACGCGCTGGCGCTGCAGATAGGACACCAGATCGACTTCTTCACCGGCAATGCCCGCATGCTGCGCGACCGCATCGGCCGGGCGCTGCCGGCCTGGCAGAAAGGCATGCCGGGCTATCATGCCGTTCTCGGCATGCAAGCCTTCGGACTGGAGGAAATGGGCGATTATGCGCGCGCCGAAAGCTTCGGCAGGCAGGCGATCGACATCGAGCCGCGCGACGGCTGGGCACAGCACGCCGTGGCGCATGTCATGGAAATGCAAAGCCGGCAAAAGGACGGCATCGCCTGGATGCGCGCCAACCCCGATGCCTGGTCCAAGGACAGCTTCCTGAAAATCCACAATTGGTGGCATCTGGCGCTGTTCCACTACGATCTCGGCGAGATCGATGAGGTTCTGGCGCTCTATGATGGGCCGATCTACGGCGACCGCTCGACGCTGGCGCTCAACATGGTCGACGCCTCGGCAATTCTTTGGCGTCTCCATCTCGGCGGCGTCGATGTCGGCGACCGCTGGGCGGCACTGGCCGCGAACTGGGCGCCGAAGGCCGCGGCCGGCAATTATGCCTTCAACGACGTACATGCGATGATGGCCTTTCTCGGCGCCGGGCTGGCGGCGCCCGCGCAAACCTTGCTTGAGGCGCAGCGCGAGGCGATGCGGGGCGATGACGACAATGCCGCCTTCACGCGCGATGTCGGCCATCCCCTGACCTTGGCCATCAAGTCCTTCGGCGAAGGCAATTACGATGAGGCCGTGCGCCTGATCCGGCCGATCCGCTCGATCGCGCACCGCTTCGGCGGCAGCCATGCGCAGCGCGACGTGATCGACCTGACGCTGATCGAGGCGGCGCTGCGCGCCAGCGACGCGGCGCTGGCACGGGCACTTGCCGCCGAGCGCCGGCTGGCGCGGCCGGATAGTCCGCTATCGGCGCTGTTCTTGAGGCGCGCGGCCGATTTGTCGGAGAATTGACCCGAAGCGGATCTTGGCATAAGAACTGGCCCAGCCAGATTTTTTCGAGATCCGAAAAAATTAATGGCAATGGGAGGAAATCATGTATCTCGGCCTCGACCTGGGCACATCAGGCGTCAAGGCGCTGCTGATCGATGATCGCCAGAAGGTCATCGGTTCCGGCCATGGCTCGCTCGATGTCTCGCGGCCGCATCCCGGCTGGTCCGAGCAGGACCCGGCGCACTGGATCGAGACCTGCGAGGCGGCGATCGACGCGCTCAAGGCTTCCCATCCGAAGGAACTCGCGGCGGTGAGGGGCATCGGCCTTTCCGGCCAGATGCATGGCGCGACCCTGCTCGATGCCTCGGACAAGGTGCTGCGCCCGTGCATCCTGTGGAACGACACGCGCAGCCATGCCGAGGCGGCCGCGCTCGACGCCGATCCGCGCTTCCGCAGGCTCACCGGCAACATCGTCTTCCCCGGCTTCACGGCGCCGAAGCTCAGCTGGGTGAAGAACAACGAGCCGGCAATCTTCGCCAAGGTGGCCAAGGTGCTCTTGCCCAAGGATTTCTTACGGCTCTGGCTGACCGGCGAGCATATTTCGGAAATGTCGGACTCGGCCGGCACATCCTGGCTCGATGTCGGCACCCGGCGCTGGTCCTCCGAACTGCTGGCAGTGACATCGCTCGATGAAAGGCACATGCCGTTGCTGGTCGAAGGCACAGCGAAGGCCGGCGGCCTGCGTGGCGAGCTCGCGGCGAGATGGGGTGTTGGCGCCGGCATTCCGGTTGCCGGCGGCGCCGGCGACAACGCGGCCTCGGCCTGCGGCATGGGCAGCGTCCGCGCCGGCCACGCCTTCGTCTCGCTCGGCACCTCCGGTGTGCTGTTTGCCGCCAACGCCTCCTATCTGCCCAATCCGGAAAGCGCGGTGCACACCTTCTGCCATGCGCTGCCCGACACCTGGCACCAGATGGGCGTCATTCTGTCGGCCACCGATTCGCTCAACTGGCTGTCGGAGATCACCGGCAAAGGCGCCGGCGAACTGACCGGCGAGCTCGGCGACAGTCTCAACGCGCCCACGGGCGTCACCTTCCTGCCCTATCTCTCGGGCGAGCGCACGCCGCACAATGATTCCGGCATCCGCGGCTCCTTCACGGGGCTTGCGCATCAATCGAGCCGCGCCGCGCTGACGCAGGCCGTGCTCGAAGGCGTCGCCTTTGCCTTCCGCGACAGTCTCGAAGCGCTTAAGACGGCCGGCACGACGCTGTCCCGGGTGACGGCGATCGGCGGCGGCTCGCGCTCGCGCTACTGGCTGAAGGCGATCGCCACCGCTTTGCAGCTGCCGGTCGACATTCCGGCCGACGGCGATTTCGGCGCCGCTTTCGGCGCGGCGCGCCTCGGCCTGATCGCCGCGACAGGTGCCGATCCGCTTGCCGTCTGCACCGCGCCGGCGACCGATGCCACGATCGAACCCGACGCCCGCCTCGGCGGCGCCTTCGCGGACGCCTATCAGCGCTACCGCGCGCTTTATCCGGCGATCAGGGCTGCAACCGCGTGAGCGGGCGCGAGGCACCCCCCTCTGCCCTGCCGGGCATTTCCCCCTCAAGGGGGGAGATCAGCAGCGTTGATGGCTCTGCCAGTCTTGCATGGCTGGTGATTTGCGAAAGCGAAAAAGCCGGCCAATCTCCCCCCTTGAGGAGGAGATGTCCGGCAGGACAGAGGGGGGTTCCTCGCACCTCCCCTCCCCAGTTGGCCTCACTGCGCCGGCACCTTGTCGAGGAAGCCGGTGACGCTCTTCAGGCGGCCGTTCTCGATGATGCCGATATCGGTGCCTTCGATGACGGACTCTGCGCCTTCGGGTCCGAGATTCCACGAGAAGCGGATGCGATCGGCGAAACCGTCAGGCTCACCCTTCAGCGAGAAGCGGAAGCCGGAAAAGCGCTGCTGGACACCGTCGATCAATGCGGCGATGCCGTCGTGGCCGTCCCCCTGCATGACCGGGTCGCGATAACTGACATCCTTGGTGAAGGCTGCCTCGAGCAGGGCCTTGCGGCGCGTCGCATCGCTCTCGTTCCAGGCGGTGATGTAGTTGCGGGCGATGGTGTTGAGGTCGGTCATTGTCTTCATCCTTCGTTGGATCGTTTCGACATGACCCTTTTCGCCGGACGAAGGAACGAAACCAATTACGCCTGAGGTAATCGGGCGAAAGCATTCGGAGAGGAAGGAAAACATGAGCAGCGGATTTTTCGGCGACATCAAGAAGATCAAATATGAGGGACCGGATTCGACCAATCCGCTGGCCTACCGGTATTACAACCCCGACGAGGTCGTTGCCGGCAAGCGGCTGGAGGACCATCTGCGCTTCGCCGTCGCTTACTGGCATTCCTTCGCCTGGCAGGGCGGCGACCCCTTCGGCGGCCAGACCTTCGACCGGCCGTGGTTCGCCAAGCCCGGCGGCGTCGATACGATGGAACTGGCCAAGCTCAAGGCCGACGTCGCCTTCGAGATGTTCTCGCTGCTCGGCGTGCCCTATTTCTGCTTCCACGACGCCGATGTCCGCCCGGAAGGCAAGGATTTCTCCGAGAGTGCTGCGCGCCTCGACGAGATTGCCGACCATTTTGCCGACAAGATGAAGAAGACCGGCGTCAAGCTGCTCTGGGGCACGGCGAACCTCTTCTCGCACCGCCGCTTCATGGCGGGCGCGGCCACTAATCCCGATCCGGACGTGTTCGCCTATGCAGCGGCGACGGTGAAGAAGTGCATCGACGTGACCAAGAAGCTCAAGGGCGAGAACTATGTGCTGTGGGGCGGACGCGAGGGCTATGAGACGCTGCTCAACACCGACCTTGCCCGCGAGCAGGAGCAGGCCGGCCGTTTCCTCAACCTCGTCGTCGACTACAAGCATAAGATCGGCTTCAAGGGCACGATCCTGATCGAGCCGAAGCCGCAAGAGCCGACCAAGCACCAGTACGACTACGATGTCGCGACCGTCTACGGCTTCCTGAAGCGCTTCGGGCTGGAAAAGGAGGTCAAGCTCAATATCGAGCAGGGCCATGCGATCCTCGCCGGCCATTCCTTTGAGCACGAGCTGGCTTTGGCCAACGCGCTCGGCGTCTTCGGCTCGATCGACATGAACCGCAACGACTATCAGTCGGGCTGGGATACCGACCAGTTTCCCAACAACGTGCCGGAAATGGCGCTGGCCTATTACCAGATCCTGCAGGGCGGCGGCTTCAAGACCGGCGGCACCAATTTCGACGCCAAGCTTCGCCGCCAGTCGCTCGACCCGGAAGACCTGCTGATCGGCCATATCGGCGGCATGGATTCTTGCGCGCGCGGCCTGAAGGCGGCCGCCCAGATGATCGAGGACAAGGCGCTGTCCGCTCCGCTGGCCGAGCGTTATGCCGGCTGGAATACGTCCGAAGGCAAGGCGATGCTTTCCGGCAAGCGCACGCTGGAAGAGATCGCCGAGCGCGTGGTGAAGAAGAAGATCGAGCCGCAGCCGCGCTCCGGCCGGCAGGAGTTGCTGGAGAACATCGTCAACCGCTACGTCTGAAGCGTCCTGCGGCGCCCGATTCGGGCGCCGCAGAGCTGAAATTGCATTCCCCGCGGGGTGAAACTACACGACAAGGTTTTGCCCCGCGCTGCCCCTCAATCGCCCCGCTCTTGCCTTCAAACAGCCGTCACGGATCTCCTATATTGTGGACATGTGGCGGGAAGGAAAGAAGGAGGCGAAACGTATGCAGCACGAACGCGAAATCGACGCCCTGCTCTCTCCGGGCGAGGCTGGCTCGATCATTGATCGGCTGATGGCGCTGCCGCATCCGAAGGATGGCGCCCGCAAGACAAATGAATGGGACCGCGCGGTCGCCGCGCGGCTCGAAACGGCGCTGGCCAAGAGCATGCGCTCGCGCATTGTTCGCGAAGGCCGCGACGCCGCCTGATTTTTCGGGGCCCGATTCCGTGGCCCTGTTTTCCGTGGCCCTGTTTTCCGTGGCCCTGTTTTCCGTGGTTTGACGAACGGAGACTGTTTCTCCATCCTGCACCGATGATACGCGCGGTGCTGCTCGACCTTGCGGGTGTCGTCTATGATGGCGACACCCCGATAGCGGGCGCTGTGGCCGCGGTCGAGCGTTTGCGCAAGGCCGGCCTGCCGCTCCGCTTCGTTAGCAACACGACACGCTCGCCGCGCCACAGAATCATCGCACAGCTTGCCGCCCTGGGCGTCGAGGTTGCGGATGAAGAATTGCTGACGCCGGCGCGCGCCGCGGTGGAATGGCTGCGCAGGCATGTTCGCCGGCCGCATTTGCTCGTCCATCCCAACCTCGAAGCCGAGTTCTCCGGCCTGGAGGGCGGCAAGGGCCGCTCTGTCGTCGTCGGCGATGCCGGCGAAGCCTTCGACTATGCGACTCTAAACCGGGCGTTCCGCGAGTTGGTTGCCGGTGCCGATTTTCTGGCTTTAGCCACCAACCGAACCTTCAAGGATGCCGACGGTGAGCTCAGCCTCGACGCCGGCGCCTTCGTGGCGGCCCTCGAATTCGCCAGCGGCCGAAGCCCTGTCGTGCTTGGCAAGCCGTCGCCGGATTTCTTCCTCTCGGCGCTCGCCGATCTGAACTGCCCGGCTGCCGATGCGGTCATGGTCGGCGACGATGCCGAAAGCGACGTCGCCGGCGCGCTCAGCGCCGGGCTTGGCGCGGCGCTGCTGGTGCGGACTGGCAAATACCGTCCCAACGATGAGACACGATTCGATCCGCCGCCGACGGCATTGGTGGACGATCTCACCGCTGCGGCGGACTGGATCCTCAGCCGCGCCGCAGCCTGACCGGCGCTTCGCCAAAAGCTCTGGAAAACGCCCTGGAAAAGGCGGCAGCGGAGGAAAAGCCTGTGCGCCCGGCAATGTCGGCCATGGCGATGCGCGTGTCGACCACCAGGCGGCGGGCGGCGCTGAGGCGGAGCCGCAGATAATAGGCGCCAGGCGTCTCGCCGATCGACTTGCGGAAAATGCTCTCCAGCGTCCGCGCCGTCACGCCGGCGCGCTTGGCCACCGCATCGATGGTCAGCGGCTGGTCGACATGCGCTTCCATCAGCCGGATCGCCTGCGCCAAGCGCGGATCGTAGCCGTCGAGTCGGCCGAGAGAGACCAGCGGCTGCGCGTCGGTCGCGGCGCGCGCCTGGTCGTAGATGAAGACGCTCGCCACATCGAGCGCGGCCGCCATGCCGAGCCGGGTGCGGACCAGATGCAGCATCAGGTCGAAGGTCGGCGAGGCGCCGCCGGAGGTGAAGACCGGCCCGTCGATGACGTAACGGTCCGGCCGCACGTCGACGCCGGGAAAGGCGGCGGAGAAATCCTCCATGTCTTCCCAATGCGTGGTGGCGCTGCGGCCCTCGAGCAGGCCGGCCCGCGCCACCAGCCAGGTGCCGGCCTCGACGCCGCCGCAGGCGCGGGCCGCCCGCGCCGCCCTCCGCAAACCCGCAAGCAGCTGGGCGGTGGCGTAGTTCTGCGTGCCGAAGCCGGCAACGACGACCAGCATGTCGGTGGGCTCGGCGGCATCGAAGCGCCCGCTGACGGCAACCGGCAGGCCGCATGTCGTCACCGGCGCCTCCCCTGTGACCGAGACCAGCTTGAAGTCGAACAGCGTCTCGCCAGAGATGCGATTGGCGGCGCGCAGCGGGTCGACCGCCGAGGCCACGCACATGATGGACGCGCCCGAGAACACCAGGAATGTCACCTTGAGCGTTTCGCGTTCGGAGCGAAAGATGGTCGGCTTTTCGCTTTTAATCATGAGAGCTTCGTAAAACGCAAAACAGTTTCCGGCAAGTCGGTCATTCTTGATCAGCTTCGGCGCATGTCGTCATAGCATAGCCGGTTTCCGGATTTTTGCTCGACATGGATGGCTGATCGAATTTGGGAGGAAAGACGATGCCACTCGCGATGAACCGTGAGGTCTTCATTACCTGTGCCGTGACCGGTTCCGGCGGCACGCAAGACCGCAGCCCGAATGTGCCGCGCTCGCCCAAGCAGATCGCCGATTCGGCGATCGAGGCCGCCAAGGCGGGTGCCGCCATCGTCCATTGCCACGTGCGCGACCCCGAGACCGGCAAGCCGCGCCGCGACGTGCACCTCTACCGCGAGGTGACCGAGCGCATCCGCGAGGCCAATGTGGACGTGGTGCTGAACCTAACCGCCGGCATGGGCGGCGACATGGTGTTCGGCTCGCCGGAAGCGCCGCTGCCGCTCAACGAGAAAGGCACCGACATGGGCGGCGCCACCAACCGCATGGAGCACGTGCGCCAGTGCCTGCCGGAGATCTGCACACTGGATTGCGGTACGATGAACTTCGCCGAAGCCGACTACGTGATGACCAACACGCCCGGCATGCTGCGCGCCATGGGCGGCATGATGACGGCGCTGGGCGTCAAGCCGGAGATCGAGGCCTTCGACACCGGCCACCTGTGGTTCGCCAAGCAACTGGTCGAGGAAAAGGTGCTCAACCCCGACGCGCTGGTGCAGCTCTGCATGGGCGTGCCGTGGGGGGCGCCGGACGACCTCAACACCTTCATGGCGATGGTCAACAATGTGCCTTCGACCTGGAACTGGTCGGCCTTCTCGATCGGCCGCAACCAGATGGCCTATGTGGCCGCGGCAGTTCTTGCCGGCGGCAATGTCCGCGTCGGCCTGGAAGACAATCTCTGGCTCGATAAGGGCGTATTGGCGACCAATGCGCAGCTCGTCGAGCGCGCGGTGAGCATCGTGACCAATCTCGGCGCGCGCGTGCTGGGCCCGGAGGAAGTACGCAAGAAGCTCAATCTCACCAAGCGGGCACCGATCGCCCCGTGATTTGAGGGAGTCGGAGATGGCTACCGTCAAATTCACTGCGATGAAGGACGGCGACAAGGAAGACTACGAATTCCTGACCGCCCATGAGATCGACTATGCCGCCAAGACCGGCGATCGGCTGCTCACCGCCCTGGTGCAGCTCGATCAGGGTTTATCCGGCTACAAGATCACCCGGCTTGGCCATTCGCTGCAGGCGGCGACGCGTGCCTGGCGCGACGGCGCCGACACCGACTGGATCGTCTCCGCGCTGCTGCACGACATCGGCGACATCTATGCGCCCTACAATCATGACGAATATGCCGCCACGATCCTGAAGCCTTTCGTGCGCGAGCAATGCACCTGGGTGGTGGAAAAGCACGGCGACTTCCAGCGCCTCTATTACGCGCATCACCTGGGTGGCAACCGGCATGCCCGCGACCGCTTCGCCGGTCACCTCTATTTCGACGACTGCGACCGGTTCTGCGAGCGCTGGGACCAGTCGAGCTTCGATCCCGACTACGACGCGCTGCCGATCGAATTCTTCCGCCCACTCGTGCTCGAAGTGTTCGCGCGCAAGGCCTACGACCCCGCGGTGATCCGCGCCGGCGAACGTGAACCGCTTACCGATCCTGAAACAGCCAAGACAAGAACCGGAGCCTGACCATGAGCATCATCAACAAGGCGGCCGCCATCGGCGGCGGCGTCATCGGCGCCGGCTGGGTGGCGCGCCTGCTGCTCAACGGCATCGATGTCTCGATCTTCGATCCCGATCCGGAGGCTTCGCGTAAAGTGGGCGAGGTGATGAAGGGCGCGCGCCGCGCCTACAAGCTGATGCTGCCCGGCGGCCTGCCCAAGGAAGGCAAGCTGACCTTCGCCAAGACGATCGCTGAGGCGGTTGCCGATGCCGACTTCATCCAGGAAAGCGTGCCGGAGCGGCTCGACCTCAAGCACAGGGTGCTGGCCGAGATCGACCTTCATGCGCCAGCCAACGCCATCGTCGGGTCCTCGACCTCCGGCATCAAGCCGACCGACATGCAAGTGGCGATGAAGAAGCATCCAGAGCGGTTAGTCGTCGGCCATCCTTTCAATCCGGTTTACCTTCTGCCACTGGTCGAGATCGTCGGCGGCCAGCAGACCTTCCCGGAGGCGATCGAAGTCGCCAAGGAGCTTTACGCCGCGATCGGCATGAAGCCGGTGGTAGTGCGCAAGGAGATCGAGGCCTTTGTCGGCGACCGCCTCTTGGAAGCGGCCTGGCGCGAGGCGCTGTGGCTGGTCAAGGACGGCATCTGCACCGTCGAGGAACTCGACGACATCATGCGCTATTCCTTCGGCCTGCGCTGGGCGCAGATGGGTATGTTTCAGGTCTATCGCGTCGCCGGCGGCGAAGCCGGCATGCGCCACTTCATGGCGCAGTTCGGGCCGTGCCTGAAATGGCCGTGGACCAAGCTGATGGACGTGCCGGAGTTCAACGACGAGCTGGTCGACCTCATCGCCACGCAATCCGACGAGCAGGCGAACGGGCTGTCGATCCGCGAGCTGGAAAAGATCCGCGATGACAATCTGGTCGCGATCATGGAAGCGCTGTCGAAGCAGAACAAGGGCAAGGGCTGGGGCGCCGGCGCCTTGCACAAGGAGTATACGAACCGGCTCGCCAAGCTGGCAGCGAAGAAGCCGGTCCCCGTAAAGGCCAAGGCGGCCAAGCCGGCGAAGAAGGCTGCGAAGCCGGCAAAAGCTGACAAGCCCGCCAAGGCGAAGAAGAGCAAGAAGAAGGGCTGAGGCGATGCATTTCGGTCTCTCGGAAGAACAGAAGCTCATCGTCGAGACCACGCGCGCCTTCGTCGAGAACGAGCTTTACCCGCATGAACATGAGGTCGAGCGTACCGGCGTGCTGCGCCGCGAGCTGATCGAGGAGCTCAAGGCCAAGGCAATCGCGGCCGGGCTTTACGCGGCCAACATGCCGGCCGATGTCGGCGGCGCCGGCCTCGATACGGTGAGCTGGCTGCTCTACGAGAAGGAGCTAGGCCGCGCCAACTACGCGCTGCACTGGACCTGTGTGGCGCGCCCGTCCAACATCCTGCTCGCCGGCACGCCGGAGCAGCGGGAAAAGTATCTCTTCCCGTGCATCCGCGGCGAGAAGTGGGACTGCCTGGCAATGACCGAGCCCGGAGCCGGCTCGGACCTGCGCGGCATGAAGGCGACCGCCGTGCAGGACGGCTCGGACTGGGTGCTCAACGGCACCAAGCATTTCATCAGCCACGCGGATATCGCCGACTTCGCGATTTGTTTCATGGCCTCGGGCGAAGAGGATTCGCCGCGCGGCAAACGCAAGAAGATCACCGCCTTCTTCGTCGACAAGGGCACCAAAGGCTTCACGGTGCGCGACGGCTACCGCAACGTCTCACATCGCGGCTACACCAACTCGATCCTCGAATTCGACGACTGCCGGCTACCGGCGAGCCAGATCCTTGGCGAAGTGCACAAGGGCTTCGAGGTCGCGAACTCGTGGCTCGGCGCCACGCGCCTGCAGGTCGGCGCCACCTGCCTCGGCCGTGCCGAGCGCGCGCTTTCGCATGCGATCGAATATGCGGCGCAGCGTCAGCAGTTCGGCCAGCAGATCGGCAAGTTCCAGGGCGTGTCGTTCAAGCTCGCCGACATGGCAACGGAGTTGAAGGCCGCCGACCTGATGGTGTTCGAAGCCGGCTGGAAGTACGATCAGGGCACCGTCACCGACCAGGACATGGCGATGGCTAAGCTGAAGGCCACCGAGATGCTGGCTTTCGTTGCCGACGAAGCCATTCAGATCCATGGCGGTATGGGGCTGATGGACGACCTGCCGCTGGAGCGCATCTGGCGCGACGCGCGCGTCGAGCGCATCTGGGAAGGCACTTCGGAGATTCAGCGACATATTATTTCGCGGGCGCTGCTGCGTCCGTTCGGGGCTTAGCGCATGATCGCCCAAACCGGAATCCGGTTTGGGAAAGAACGTGCTCAAACGAAAAGATGACCATGCATAAGCTCGAACGTCTCCTGCGCCCGAAATCGATCGCCGTGTTCGGCGGGGCGCAGGCCGCCGCCGTCGTAGCGCAGTCGATCAAGATGGGCTTTGCCGGCGAGATCTGGCCGGTGCACCCGACAAAAGACGAAGTCGCCGGCCGCAAGGCCTACCGCTCCGTCGCCGACCTGCCGGGCGCTCCGGACGCGGCCTTTGTCGGCGTCAACCGGCACCTCACCATCGAGGTGGTCAAGGCGCTGGCCGAGCGCGGCGCCGGCGGCGCCGTTTGCTTCGCCGCCGGCTTCCTCGAGACCGAAGCCTATGACGAGGATGGCGAGCGGCTGCAGGCCGAGCTCGTCGCCGCCGCTGGCCAGATGCCGATCATCGGCCCGAACTGCTATGGCCTGATCAACTATGCCGATGGCGCGCTTCTGTGGCCCGACCAGCACGGCGGCATCCGGCTACCGGACGGCGGCAAGGGCGTCGCCATCATCACCCAGTCGTCCAACATCGCCATCAACATGACGATGCAGAAGCGCGGCCTGCCGATCGCCTTCCTGATGACGGCCGGCAACCAGGCGCAGACCGGCCTTTCCGAAATGGCACTCGGCCTGATCGAGGACGAGCGCGTCACCTCGCTCGGCCTGCATATCGAGGCCTTCGATTCCGTAGCCGGCTTCGAGCGCTTGGCGGCGAGAGCCCGCGAGCTGAAGAAGCCGATCATCGCCATGAAGGTCGGCCGCTCGGAACAGGCACGGCAGGCGACGGTGTCGCACACCGCGTCGCTGGCCGGCTCGGATGCCGCTTCCGGCGCCTTCCTGAAGCGGCTCGGCATTGCGCGCGTCGATTCCATTCCGGCCTTCATCGAAGCGCTGAAGCTCTTGCACATCACCGGGCCATTGCCCGGCTACAGGCTGTCGTCGATGAGTTGCTCGGGCGGCGAAGCCTCGGTCATGGCCGACAGCGCCGAGGGGCGCTGGGTGCATTTCCCGACGCTGACGGCCGAGCACCGCGCGCATGTCAAATCGACGCTCGGGCCGCTGGTCGCGGTCGCCAATCCGCTCGACTACCACACCTTCATCTGGAACAACGAGCCGGCGATGACGGCCACCTTCACCGCGTTGGTGTCGGGCGGCTTCGACCTCAACATGCTGGTGCTCGACTTCCCGCGTCCCGACCGCTGCTCGGACACCGACTGGTGGGCGACGCTGCGCGCCTTCGAGGCAGCGCTGAAGACCAACAGGGCGCAGGGTGCGATCGTCTCCTCGCTGCCCGAAAACCTGCCGGAGGAATACACCGCCGGGCTGATGGCGCGCGGCATGGTGCCGTTGTTTGGCATTTCCGAAGCCATGGATGCCGCCCAGGCCGCCGCCTTCATCGGCTGGGCCTGGCGCGAGCCGCAGGCACAGCCGGTCGATACGTCTGCCGCCGGTGTGACGGACGGAGATCATGTCACGCCCGACGAGGCCGAGGCCAAAGCGCGTCTGATCGAGGCCAGCCTGCCGGTGCCGAAAGGCGAGCGGGCTTCCAACGCGGTCGAGGCGGTGATCTCGTCGATGGCGCTAGGATTCCCGGTGGCGCTGAAGGCGTTGGGCGTGACGCACAAATCGGAAGTCGGCGCGGTGCGGCTTAATCTCAAGGACGCCGAATCCGTCAGCAATGCCGCGCATGACCTGCTGCCGCTCGGCACCGGGCTCTATGTCGAGCGTATGGTGCGCGACGGCGTCGCCGAGCTGATCGTCGGCTTCACCCGCGACCCGATGTTCGGCGCGGTGATGACGCTCGGCACCGGCGGCGTGCTGGTCGAGCTTTTGCGCGACAGCGTCACCCTGATGCTGCCGGCGACCCGCGACGACATCGAGGCGGCGTTGCGGGGGCTCAAGCTCTATCCCCTGCTCGAAGGTTATCGCGGCCGGCCGAAGGCCGATGTCCAGGCCGCCATCGACGCGATCGCCGGCATTGCCGACTTCGTGCAGAAGAATGAAGTCGAGATCGAAGAACTCGACATCAACCCGCTGATCGTCTGCGCCGAAGGCAAGGGCGCCTGGATCGCCGATGCACTGCTGGTGCTTGGAGAAAAGAAGAATGGCTGACGTCATCACCACCCGCCGCGAAGGCACCATCCTCGAAGTCACGCTC
Source organism: Mesorhizobium album (assembly GCF_033977205.1). Taxonomy (NCBI): domain Bacteria; kingdom Pseudomonadati; phylum Pseudomonadota; class Alphaproteobacteria; order Hyphomicrobiales; family Phyllobacteriaceae; genus Mesorhizobium; species Mesorhizobium album. The sequence continues at coordinate 130,403 of NZ_JAVIIW010000007.1, forward strand.
GACCGGCCGAAGGCCAACGCCATCGACTTGAAGACGTCGCGGCTGATGGGCGAGACGTTCAAGGCGTTCCGCGACGATCCCGGCTTGCGCGTCGCCATCGTCAAGACGGCCGGCGACAAGTTCTTCAGCGCCGGCTGGGACCTGAAGGCGGCGGCCGCGGGCGACGCGGTCGACGGCGACTATGGCGTCGGCGGCTTCGCCGGGCTGCAGGAATTGCGCGACTTGAACAAGCCGGTGATCGCCTGCGTCAACGGTATGGCGGTGGGCGGCGGCTTCGAGCTGGCGCTGTCCTGCGACCTCATCTACGCCTCGGACCATTCCTCCTTCGCGCTGCCCGAGATCCGCGCCGGCACGCTGGCCGACGCAGCCACCATCAAGCTGCCGAAGCGCATTCCCTATCATATTGCTATGGACCTCCTGTTCACCGGTCGCTGGATGGATGTTGCCGAGGCGCATCGCTGGGGCCTGGTCAACGAGGTGCTGCCCAAGGAAAAGCTCGAGGACCGCGTCTGGGAGATCGCGCGGCTCTTGGCCGGCGGCCCGCCGCTGGTCTTCGCCGCGATCAAGGAAACGGCGCGCGTGGCCGAGGCGCTGACCTTCCAGGACGCGATGAACAAGGTGACGCGCCGGCAGCTGCCGACGGTCGACATCCTCTACGGCTCGGAGGACAATATGGAAGGTTTTCGCGCGTTTGCGGAAAAGCGCGACCCGGTGTGGAAGGGCAGATAGGCCCGCAGACGATGGCGTTCCGTCACACCCCCCTCTGGCCTGCCGGCCATCTCCCCCGCAAGGGGGGAGATCGGATGTCGCCGTCGCTTTCGCCAATCGTCGACGTTGCAGGAATGGCGCTGTCGCCGAAGCTGCCAATCTCCCCCCTTGCGGGGGAGATGGCCGGCAGGCCAGAGGGGGGTGCCCGGGCTCGACCTTCAAAGTTGGTCCAAATACCATGACCGACTACGCAAAACTCATCGACGCCGAGACCTGGGCCTTCATCGAGAAGACCAACTCCTATTATCCGCCGGATACGATCGACTACACGATTGCCCGGCAGCGTGAAATCTACGACCGCATGTGCCGGGAATTCTTCGCCGGCTACCCACAAGGCGTGACGGCGGAAACGACAGCCATTGCCGCGTCGACGAACAGCATCCCAATCCGCATCTACCGCAATGCGGAACCGAACAGCGCCGCTCTGGTGCTCTATATCCATGGCGGCGGCTTCATCCTGGGCGGGCTGGACAGCCATGACGATGTCTGCGCCGAGCTTTGCGCCCGCACCGGCTATGAGGTGGTCTCGGTCGATTACCGGCTGGCGCCGGAATATCTGCATCCGGCTGCCTTCGACGATGCGCTGAAGGCCTTCGAATGGGCGTCCGAGACCTATGATAGCCCGGTCCTGCTCTGCGGCGACAGCGCCGGCGGCAATCTCTGCGCGGCTATCGCCCACGCGACGCGCGGTCACGTCAAGAAGCCGATCGGCCAGGTGCTGATCTATCCCAACCTCGGCGGCGACCGCTCGCGCGGCTCCTATGTGACGCATGCCGAGGCGCCGATGCTGACCGTGCGCGATACCAAATTCTACCTGAGCATTCGCACCGGCGGCGTCGACCGCACCGGCGACATCACGCTGTCGCCGCTCGCCGATGCCAATTTCGCCTACCTGCCGCCCACGGTGCTGATCACCGCCCAATGCGACCCGCTGTCCTCCGACGGCGAGGCCTATCGCGACCACGTCGTCGCAGCCGGTGGGCATGCCTACTGGTTCGAGGAACCGGGGCTGGTGCACGGCTATCTGAGAGCCCGGCATACAGTCGGCCGGGCGCGAGCCAGCTTCACCCGCATCGTCGAGGCGGTGTCCGTGCTCGGCAAGGGCGAATGGATCTGGTGATCTTCCCAAGCGGCAAAGACAGCTCTTCCGCCCCGGCGCCTACATCGCATTGAACCTTTCCGTCTCGGGCCGCGACTGACGGCCAGGCTGCGCAATCGTGCGAGCCCGGAAAGGAACGCTCCAATGAGCAGAAACCCCGAGGCCCGGCGGTCTCCGGGACCAACAGGAGCCCAGCGCGACCATCGCTTTCGGGAGCAGGTCTATGCGCTGGGCTTCCGGCTGATTCCGTTGACCGTGCCCAGGAGCCGGCGTATCGTGACCAAGCGGAAAACAGACAATTTTATCGGAGACGAACGAGCCGGAACGCCGCGACTTGCCTTGATCCGCGCGGCGAAAACGGGGGGTTCTTCCGACGACTTCGGGGGGAGCTCAATGTCTCGCGACCGCGGCTCGTTCGTGGCTTCTCGCGCCGGCGGTCTGCGCCGCGCCATAATGACAACCAGTGGAATTCTTGCCCTGGCGCTGTCCGCCGGCGTTTGGCTCGGCGGCGTGGCAAAAGCCCAGGAAACGCACATCATCTATCCCGGGTCGATAGCGGTGACCGGCTTTCCCGGCACTATCATCCCTGATTTCGACTCTTCCGATTCGGGAAAAGGGGGCCTGCCGCCCGGCGTCGACCCGGTCGACGAAACCTTCATCGACACCTCGCAGGCCTCGCTGCGCATTTTCAACGTTTCCCATCTCGGCGGTCAGGCCTCCGGACAGCTTGTCTTCACGCCGCCGCCCTTCGAAGTGACGGCCGGCCAGATCGGCGAGGTGTTCGGCCTCACCTATGACGACGGCATGCGCGACGGGGTGCCGTCGGGCATTCCAAACCTCTATGCGGCGGCGACCTCGCTGCACGGCATCGAGATCGTCACGCCGGACGCCGACAATGACGGACGCCCGGAGCGACAGCGTAAAGGCATCGCCGGCGCTGTCTTCATGGATGGCCAGTTCGGCACCGGGAATGGCGGCGGGCCTGGCACGATCTGGAAGATCGACGGCATCACCGGCGCTGTCTCCAAATTCGCCGACATCGAGACCAACAGCGGACCTGGCATCGGCAACCTTGCCTTCGATGCCGCCCACCGCCAGTTCTTCGCCTCCGATCTCGACACCGGCCTGATCCACCGCATCGACGTTGACGGCCACCTGATCGACACGTTCGACCACGGCGTTGCCGGCCGCCCGGCGCACGGGCTTGCCCCGGTCGCCGATGACGGCGCCGCCATGGACATCCAGGGCGCGGCCTTCGATAGCGAAAATCCTGAGACCTGGGGTTATACGCAGGACGAACGCCGTGTGTGGGCGGTCTCCTACCACGGCGGCCGGCTCTACTATTCCGTCGGCGAGAAGGCCGAAATCTGGTCGGTCGGTATTGCCAGCGACGGAAGCTTTGCCGGCGATCCGCGCTGGGAGCTGACGGTCAAGGCCGACCAGGACTACGCCGTCACCGACATCGCCTTCGACAGCAAGGGCTTCATGTATCTCGCCCAGCGCGGCCCGGTCGAGAACCGCTACGACTACAGCCGCTTCGCCGATTCCGGCAAAGGCGAGGTCATCCGCTACCAGCGCGAGGATCCGGACGATCCGGCGACGGAATCGGCCTGGGTGGAGGTGCCGCAGGAATATGCAATCGGTTTCCCGCAGGGCAATCGCCAGTCGGCAGGCGGCGTCGACCTGCAATACCGCTACGATGCCGAGGGCAATCTCGACACCTCGGTCTGCACCGACACGGTCGTCAACACGGGCGACAAATTGCGCGAAAATCCCGAGCTTGCCGAGCGGCTCGCCGCCGGCGGGCCGCTTGCCGTGCATGGCGTGCAGCTGACGCCGAGCGCGCTGGTCAAGCCGGCAAACGTGCCGCCCTTCGGCTCGTGGTTCGTCGACTTCGACGGCTATTTCGAGGACCCGGACGTGGAAGGCCATGTCGGCGACGTCAGGGTCTGGCGCCCCTGCGAGGGCCGCGCCGGCTATTATGAGGAAATCCTGGGCGGCTTCTTGCCTCCCTTCTATCCGCCGGACTTCCCACCGCCCGGCAATTTGCCTCCCTGCCTCGATGTCGAGGACGTGCAGTATTACTGCACGCCGCGCGGGCTCCAGGCCGATCTCTATCTCCATGACCATGCCGGCTTCGGCGGCGACTCGATCAAGGCTCTGTCCAAAACACCTGGCGTCGGGGTGACCTCACCCATGTCGCACGACCCGGGCAAACCTTACACGATCGACATCACTGGCCATAATCCTGGCGAGACCGTCAATGTCGGGCTCTGCTTCTACCGCAAGTCCGACCAGGACAAGGGCGGCTACTACCCTTGCTGCAAGATGACGCTGCCACTCAGGACGCCGGCCGTCGATTGCGAAGCGCCGAGGAGGGACAGATGAACAATCCCGTCTTTTCCCGCTTCGCTCCGCGAAAAACCGTCATGGAGACGATCATGAAACCCCTGTCATGTGCTAGGCGCGGCGCGCGCTGGCTGATGGCGGCCGGTATCGCGGTCGCCATGATGCCGGCGCTGCCGGCGCTTGCCCAGGACAAGGCTCCGGCCGCGGCCGGTCAGGCCGCCAATCCAGAAGCCAGTCCGCGCGGCATCAACCCTGAGCTCGGGCGGATCGTGCCCTTCTTTACCAAGAAGGGCGGCCAGAGAAGCTGCGACACCGTTGAATACGTCCTGAGCTTCGGCATCCACGGCGACCCGCAGGACTTCGACAGGCCAAGCGTGGCCGCATTGCTGAAAGCGACAAGGCTCGACTTCAAGGACCAGCTGCCGCACGGCTTGCAGATCGTCAGCGTCAATGTCGTCGGCGACGGCACGAGCGCTTCCGGCGGACCGCTGCCTGCTGCTTCGATCAGCACGTCGGCCGCCCCGAACGATACAGCCAGCGTTTCCAATTTCCGGATCAGCGCTTCCAACCTCGATGGCGTCGGCGCTGCGGACGAACGCCTGATCACCTTCCGGATCACGGCCAAGATAGACCATGCCGCCTTTCCCACACCGGCCACGGTCGACAACCAGGGCCTGATGGAAGTGGCCTTCAGAGGTGGCCCGGCAACCACGATCCCCTCGCAGGACCCGGACAAGCCCGAAGACGGCGATTTCCTCACCGGCGTGAAGACCTCGATCAAGATCGATCCGAGCAAGTGCAACCCACCGCCTCCGCCACCCGCCAAGGAATGCTTCAAGGTCGAGCGCGGCACGGTCGACTGCGTGCCCGGCGGCGGCGCCTTCATCTACCACATGCCAGTCGGCCCGGAGATGGGCGGCAAATGGGTGCAGGTGTCGACGACGACGCCCGGCATCACCATCCTTCCCGACACGCAACAGGTGCCTGCCGGCGGCGGCGTGCTGAACTGGAAGATCATCGGCGCTTCGCCCGGCGAGGCCATCCACCTCATCGTCACCGGCATCGACACCTATGCCGGGCCGAAGGAAGGCTGGGGGCTCTGCTGCACGCAGACGATCGACATCGTCATTCCACGTGACGTCCGGTGTCCGCCTGAAAAGCAGCCAGACCTCAAGGTCGAGAAGCGGGCCGACGTGCCGCGCTGCTCGATGGCCGGCGGCTGCGACTTCACCATCACGGTCACCAATGTCGGCGACGCACCCTACAACGGCAAGATCGTACTCGACGAGGTGACGCTGCCGGCGGGCTCGGTGCTGTCCTCAGGACCGAACCCGCCCTGGGTCTGTGCGCCCGGGACGACACCGATGACCTGCACGCACCCGGCGACCACGCTCAATCCCGGCGCCTCCGTCGACCTCAAGCTCGGCTTCAAGCCGGCCGGCGGCTGGCAAGGCGGCGTGCTGCGCAACTGCGCCGCCTATGACTACCAGGCGAGCGGCAAACCGCTGTTCGGCAGCCAGCAGAACGACCGCGGCTGCGCCTCGATTCCGATCTGCCGTCGCGGCGATCGCGACCCGCAGTGCCAGCCTCCGGTCGAGAAGAAAGTCGACCTGATCTTGAAGAAGCGCGCCCGCATGCCGGTCTGCACGCCGGACGGGATCTGCACATTCGTGATCGACATCATCAACAACGGCACGGACACCTATCACGGGCCACTGACGGTGATCGACAGCTATCCCGGCGGCGCGCCGACCTCGTCGACCTTCGGGCCGAGCCCGCCCTGGACTTGCGGCCCAGACGGCCCCGGCCAGTTCCGCTGCGACAATGCCGGCATCTCGCTGCCTCCAGGCGCCTCGACGCCGATCGTCGTGAAGGCCGTCATGCCGGCAAACTACCGGCCGGACAGCGTGGAGAACTGCGCCGAGGTGAAGGCCACTGCCGGCGAGGTCGATGTGGCCAACAACAAGGCCTGCGCGACCGAACGCATCCGCCATCTCAATGGCGGCCAGCCCGGCCTGCGCATCACCAAGGCGTGCGAGAGCTCGCTGGCCGGCGCGGCTTTGGTCTCCTGCCGCATCACCGTCAGCAACGCCGGCACGTCCGCCCCCACCGGCCCGGTGCGGGTCAACGATGCCGCGACGCTGGTGTCGGGCGGCGCGCCGGTGGCCATCCAGACCGTGACGCCCGACGGCGCGGACTGGAGCTGCGGGCCGGTGCCTGCCGACACGCTGTCGTGCCAGATTCCCGGCGCCGCGATGACGCCCGGAACGAGCCGACACTTCGACGTGACGGTGAGCGCCAAGGGCGCGTTTGAGAACTGCGCGCGCGGCTCCTACGGGCCGGCACCGGGAGACGACATCGTCTATCCGATCGGCCAGGCCTGCGCGAAGGGCGGCAGCACTTCCACCATCCGCGTCGAGAAGACCGGCGATGCCGAATGCCGGCCAGGCCAACCCTGCTCGTTCGAGATCACCATCGCCAATGATGGCCCGAACGCCTTCTCCGGTCCGGTTCGCATCGGCGATGCGATCGGCATCGATGGTCTCGGCAGGCTGGAAGGTGTTCAGATCACCGCGATCGAGCCGCCCTTCGGCTGCGCGCCCGAGCCGGCGACGCTGCCGGCATCCTGCATCGCCAATCTGACGCTCAGCGCCGGCGAAAGCCATACGCACCATGTCACCGTGATCCTCCCCGACGATGGGCGGCTTGCCGATCTGCAGGGCACGGTCAGCGGACAGAACTGCGTCGGCGTGCTCTCGCCGAACACGCCGGTGCAAGGCGGCGGCGACGTGCTGTCGCGCCCGACCAATGTTCAGGGCGACCGTGGCAAGGCCTATGCATGCCACCCCTTCACCATCAGGCGTGAGGTGAAGATCCAATGCTCGAACGGCATGGTGCTCAACCCGGCCGGACGCTGCGCCTGCCCGGAAGGCACGACCTTCCGCAACGGCCAGTGCAGTTCCGGCGGCACCAAGCTTCTGCCGCTCCCGGTGCCGCAAGGCTGCGTGCTGCTCAAGGGCCAGATCCGGACCGAGGACGGACGCTGCGTCTGTCCGCGCGGCACCGAACTGGAGAACGGCAGGTGCGTGGAAAGCGGGCAGCCGCAGGAGCCGCAATGCACGCTGCGTCCCGGACAGTACCGCGACCAGAACGGCAATTGCGTGTGCCGGCGCGGCGAGCTGGTGAACGGTGTCTGCCAGGTCATCCCGCCGAAATGCACGATGCGCGGCGCGGTGCCGACATCAAACGGCTGCACCTGCCCGGACGGCACGCATCTCGACCGGGTTGCCAAGGCCTGCGTGCCCGACAGGCAGCCGCCAAGCCAGTGCCGCATTCGCGGCCAGATCCGCAATGCCGACGGCGATTGCGTCTGCCCCAAGGGGACGGAGGTGAAGGGCAAGGCCTGCGCGCCGATCAAGAAGCCCCAGACGTGCTCCATCCGCGGCCAGGTCCTCAACAAGCGCGGCGCTTGTGTGTGTCCGCGCGGGACCGAAGTGATCGACGGCGCATGCCGCAGAGTTGAGGCTGAATGCGCGCCTGGCTCGCAGATGATCGATGGCATTTGCCAGCCGATCATCAGGCGGCGCTGCCCGGCCGGAACGACCGGACGGTATCCGGATTGCTTCCCGGTCCGCAGACAGCCAGGCCTGGAGATCAATCCGAACCTGCTGCTCAACCCGAATATCCTGCAGCAGTTGGTCCCGCAGCGCCAGCCGCGGCGAGTGCTGCAGGAGCCGTCGGGCGCCAACATCCAGAACTTCAAGCCGTAACCCATTCGGCTGAGAACGAAGACCCGCTGGAGCGATCCGGCGGGTCTTTCTTGTCCACCGCTTACCCTTTCCCGCATCTTCCGCTTAGTTGGCCGCATTTCTGCGACGCCAAGTGATTCCACTTGGCTGCAAAATGCTCTAAAGCGCGTCGCATCGAAACGGACTCAGGCGACGCGCTTTACGTCTCTGTTTTGATGCATGTCGTTCTCCCAAAACCGCTGCGCACTTTTGGACGACATGCATTAGGCAGTCCTGACATTCGCGTCTGGAACAAAGGGCAAGGCCGGATCATGAGCAAGAAGACCCTGATCGCGCCATCGGTGCTGGCGTCGGATTTCTCGAAGCTCGGCGACGAGGTCGAGGCGGTCGCGGCCGCCGGGGCCGACTGGATCCATCTCGACGTGATGGACGGTCACTTCGTGCCCAACATCACCTTCGGCCCGCCGGTGATCAAGGCGATCCGCAACCGGACAAAAACCTTCTTCGACTGCCATCTGATGATCGCGCCGGCCGATCCCTATCTGGCGGCCTTTGCCGAGGCCGGCTGCGACGGCATGACGGTGCATGCCGAGGCCGGCCCGCATCTCGACCGTTCGCTGCAGACCATCAAGAGCCTCGGCAAGAAGGCCGGCGTCTCGCTCAACCCGGCAACCCCGGAAACGGCGATCGAATATGTGCTCGACCGGCTGGACCTCGTCCTGATCATGACCGTCAATCCCGGCTTCGGCGGCCAGGCGTTCATTCCGGCAATCGTCGACAAGGTGAGACGGGTGAAGGCACTGATCGGCAATCGTCCGATCCGCATCGAGATAGACGGCGGCATCTCGCCGGAAACGGCGCCGCTGGTGACGGCCGCTGGCGCCGACGTGCTGGTGGCGGGCGCCGCTATCTTCAAGGGCGGCAGCGTCGAAGCCTACCGGGAAAACATCGAGGCGATCCGCTCAGCAGTCGACAAGGCCGCCAATTAAAGACGTCTACAGCTTATTCCTAACAAAGCCGCTGCGCCGCCGAACGCCTGTTCAATATACCGAGTTATGTCAAGCCACCCAACAACGTCAGATTTTTTCGAGCGATTTTTACTTTATTCGATACTGGCTCCCGCCTTGTCTTAAAGTCAAATATCGCTACCCTCCGCTTTTAGACGGCAGTGCCCGGTTGTAGGATACGCGTGCGGAGATTGCTTGGACGAGGGACCCTGGCAAAACAGGGGCAAGCAACAGGTGCTAAATTGACATACGGGAACGCCGGTCCGGGCGAAGGCAAGGGTGCCAAGAGCACGCTGGCCAGCGCTGTTTATCACCAGCTTCGCGAGGACCTGCTGCGTGGGGCTTTGGAAACCGACGGCAAGCTGCGCGTCGAATGGGTCGTTTCGCGCTATGGCGCCGGCGCCTCGCCGGTGCGCGAAGCCCTCAACCGCCTTGCCGCCGAAGGGCTGCTCGGCCGCCACGACCAGCGCGGCTTCTTCCTGATGCCTGTGAGCGCGACGGAGCTCGAAGAGTTGACCCGCACGCGCTGCTGGCTGGAGGAACGCGCATTGCGCGAATCGATTGCCCATCGCACAGCAGAATGGGAAGAACAGCTGGTGCTGGCCCTGCACCGCCTGGCGCGTGCCGAGCGGCGCCAGCCCAACGATCCCGCAATCAATAATCCGGAATGGGAGACGCTGCACCGCGCCTTCCATCGCGCGCTGATTTCGGCATGCCGCTCGCACTGGCTGATCGGCTTTTGCGACCAGCTTTCCGACCAGGCCTCCCGCTACCGGCTGATCTCGCAGCGCGGCCCGGGCCCCGAACGCGACGACCTCGGCGAGCACCGGACGATCGCCGAGCGGACGCTGGACGGCGATGCTGACGGCGCGGTCGAAGCCTTGCTCAGTCATTATCGGCTGACGGCACAGAAATGCATGGCGCGATTCAACCAAGGCTACGATCCTAGAGCCGGTTCGGCCAAGGCCTCGCGCGGCCGCAAATAGCTGCCCTAACTCTTTGTTTTTACGCAATTCCGTACGGAGCGCCGCTACGCACTTTTCCAGGAATTGCTCTGGCCGGCAAATCTGTTATTCGCTCTGGCCAGTCCGGTGAATTTGCCCATCGGCCATGAGGCCAGAGGAAGACGATGACCAATCACCTGTTCGACGCCTTTCGCGCCAGCATGCCGGCGCCTGGCCGCGTGCTGATGGAGACGGATGACGGGCGTTCGATCTCCTATGGCGAGATGCTGGCGCGGTCCGCGCAATTTGCGCACGCGCTTGTCGCAGCGGGCGTGCAGCCTGACGACCGCGTCGCCGTGCAGGTGGAGAAGACCCCGGAAGCTATGCTCCTCTATCTCGCCTGTGTGCGCGCCGGCGCTGTCTTCCTGCCGCTCAACACCGCCTATACGCTGCCCGAGCTCGACTATTTCTTCCGCGACGCGGAGCCACGACTGGTCGTCTGCGATCCGGAAAAGGCAGGCGAAGTCGAACCGCTTGCCGCATCGGCGGGGGCCGCGACGCTGACGCTTGGGCGCGACGGGCGGGGGACGCTTACCAACCGCGCCAACGCGCAGCCGAAGGATTTTGCAGACGCGGCGCGCGGACCCGACAATCTTGCCGCGATCCTCTACACCTCCGGCACGACCGGCCGCTCCAAGGGCGCCATGCTCAGCCACGAGAACCTCGCCTCCAACGCGCGCGTGCTGGTCGAGCACTGGCGCTTCGGCGCCGACGACGTGCTGATCCATGCGCTGCCGATCTTCCACACGCACGGCCTGTTCGTCGCCACCAACGTCATCCTGATGGCGGGGGCCAGGATGCTGTTCGAACAGAAGTTCGACCCGGCCCGTGTCATCTCGCTTTTCCCGCGCGCGACCGCGCTGATGGGCGTGCCGACCTTCTATGTGCGGCTGCTGCAGCAGGAGGGTCTGACCAGGGACGCGGCCAGCCACATGCGGCTCTTCGTCTCCGGCTCGGCGCCGCTGCTTGCCGAGACGCACAATGCTTGGTGCGAGCGCACCGGGCACGCCATCCTCGAACGCTACGGCATGACCGAGACCAACATGAACACCTCCAACCCCTATGACGGCGAGCGGCGCGCCGGCACGGTGGGTTTTCCCTTGCCCGGCGTCTCCTTGCGTATCACCGATCCCGAGACAGGCAAGCCGCAGGCCCAGGGCGAGATCGGCATGATCGAGGTGAAGGGGCCGAACGTCTTTGTCGGCTATTGGCGGATGCCGGAGAAGACCAAGGCCGAGTTCCGGGATGACGGCTTCTTCATCACCGGCGATCTCGGGCTGATCGATGCCGACGGTTATGTCCACATCGCCGGCCGCGGCAAGGACCTGATCATCTCGGGCGGCTACAACGTCTATCCGAAGGAGATCGAGAGCGAGATCGACGCGCTCCCAGGCGTCAGCGAAAGCGCCGTGATCGGCGTCGCCCATCCGGATTTCGGCGAAGGCGTCACCGCGGTCGTGGTGCGCAAGCCTGGATCGGCGATCAGCACCGCCGATATCGCCGGCGCCATTGCCGGGCGGCTGGCGAAATACAAGCATCCGAAGCAGGTTATCTTCGTCGACGAACTGCCGCGCAACACAATGGGCAAGGTGCAGAAGAACGTGCTGCGTGAAGCGTATAGGGATATCTATGCGACGGTTAGAGCCGGCTAATATCTAACCCCTGACCGAATTCGACAGGCCCGCTTGCGGGCAGATCGCAACCTCGGAGACTAGCCGAAATGCCCGTCGCTTCGTCATCCTATGGCGGAGCAAGGAGCGAAGCGACGCGGCGCAGACCATAGGATCCATGCCGTAACTTGGAAGCGTCTCTACGGTGCAGAATTCTGCTCTGCTGCATTCTTCGGCTGAGGTCACGGCCTGGATCCTTCGGTCTTCGCTCCGCTTCGCGTCGCTGCGCCGAGGGATGGCGACCAAGAGGCTCAGGCGGCAAACACCTTCTCACCACCGATCCAGACATTCCTGACATCCAGATCCTCCGACAGGCAGACGATGTCGGCGGCGGTGCCGTTGGCGAAACGGCCGAGGCGGTGCGCCTGGCCGATCGCCTCGGCGGGATAGAGCGAGGCCATGCGAAGGGCTTCATCGAGACCAAGCCCGACCGCGCGATGGACGAAGCGCACGGCCGAAATCATGTCGAGATCGGCGCCGGCCAGCGTGCCGTCGGCAAGCCTGAGACTCCCGTCCTTGCGATAGATGGTGCGGCCGTTGAGCGTGAAGGAGGTCATGTCGGTGCCGATCGTCGCCATGGCGTCGGTGACCAGCAGGATCTTGCCCGGCCCCTTTTTGGCGTTGAGCGCGAGCGTCATCGTGCCGGGATGGACGTGGATGCCATCGGCGATGATACCGGCGTAGAGGCTTGCCGTGTCGATGGCCGCTCCGGCCAGTCCCGGCTCGCGATTGCCGATCTGGCTCATGGCGTTGAAGAGGTGCGTGACGACGGTCGCGCCGGCTTCGGCGAAGGCCGTTGCCGTGGCGTAGTCGGTATCCGAGTGGCCGAGGCTGACGATGACGCCGGCCTTCGCCAGCGCCGCGACGCGGGCCGGCTCGACCGATTCCGGCGCGATCGTGGTGAGCAGCACCGGCAGGTCCCGGCGCGCGGCGATCAGCGCCGCCTGGTCGGCATCCGTCATCGGTCGGATGAGGGCCGGGTCATGCGCACCCTTGCGGGCGACCGACAGATGGGGGCCTTCGAGGTGCAGGCCAAGAAAGCCCGGCGCTTTCTTCCGGGCTGCCTCGGCGCCGGCGGCGATGGCCGCGGCGGTGATCGCCGGCGTGTCGGTGATCAGCGTCGGCAGCAGCGCCGTGGTGCCAAAGGGCGCGTGCGCCCGGCAGATGGTCTCGATCGAGGCGACGTCGGGATGGTCGTTGAGCATGACGCCGCCGCCGCCATTGACCTGGATGTCGACGAAGCCGGGAACCAACAGACCACCACCGGTCTCGACCTGGGACACGCCAGACGGAATGGCGCCGTCGGGCAGAATGGCCTCGACCAGGCCGTCCTTGACGACGAGGGCTGCATCTTGATGCCAGTCGGTGCCGTCGAAGATGCGGGCGCCGGTGAGGGCGAAACGGTCGCTCATACGGTTTCCGTGACCTTGCGCAGGTTGCGCGGCGCGTCCGGATCGAGGCCGCGATGGCGGGCGAAGGCTTCGACGAAGCCGTAGAAAGACACGATCAGCGGCAGCGGGTCGGTCAGCGGATGGCCGGTCGCGACATGCGGGAGCATCGTGGCGCTCTTTGCCTTGTCGGAGGTGATAAAAGCAGCCGCGCCCTTGGCCGCCACGCCATCGGCGGCCTCCGCCACCGAGGGCTCGGAGGCGTCGCGGGCGGCGAGCGCCAGGACCGGGAAGCCCGGCCCGACCAGCGCCAGCGGTCCGTGCATGACCTCGGCGGCGCTATAGGCTTCGGCATGCATGGCGCAGGTCTCCTTGAACTTCAGCGCCGCCTCGCTGGCGATCGCGAAGGACGGACCGCGGCCGAGGATGAACAGCGATTGCGGCGTCTCGAGCGCCGCGGCGAGCGCCATCCAGTCGCAAGCGATCGCCTTCTCGAAATGCTCGGGCAGGCGGGCGAGTGCCGAAAGCAGCGCCTCATCGCCGGTGCTGTGCGCCATAAGTGCCAGGGCGGCGACGGCCGAATTGACGAAGGTCTTGGTGGCAGCGACGCTTCGCTCCGGCCCGGCGAGAATGTCGATGGCATAGTCCGAGGCACGCGCCAGCGGCGAGTCGGCGGTGTTGGTGATGGCGACGGTGAGCGCGCCGCCGGCCCTTGCGGTTTCAGCCATCGTGACGATGTCGGGGCTCTTGCCGGACTGCGAGATCGCGAGGCAGGCAGAGCCGCGCAGCCTCAGCTTCGCGCCATAGATGGAAGCGATCGACGGACCGACGGAGGCGACCGCTAGCCCGGCGGTCAGTTCCACGGCATATTTCATGAAGGTGGCGGCGTGGTCCGACGAGCCGCGCGCCACGGTGACGACGAAATTCGGATCGCGCTCACGAAGGCCGCGACCGGCCTCGGCGAACACCTTGGCCGAGCCATCGAGCAGGCGGGCGGTGGCTTGCGGGATCTCATCGATCTCGCGCCGCATATGGGTGGCGGTTGCGCTCATGGCCGGATCTCCTCTCCCGGCCCGGTCAGCCGGAGTTCCGCGACGAAGTCATAGGCGTCGCCTCGATAGATCGAGCGGGTGAACTCGATCACCTTGCCGCTCGCCAGGTAGGAAATACGTTCGATGTGCAGGCCGGCAACCCCCGGCGCCACTTCCAGCAGGCGTGCGTCGGCGTCGCCGAGATTGGCGGCCGAGATGCGCTGCACCGCGCGCACCGGGCGGTTGCCGGTCAATTCCAGCGCCGCGTAGAGCGAGGAGCCGATCGCCTCCGGGTCGGGAAGGACGCTGGCCGACAGCGCGGCGCGCTCGATCGCCAACGGCGTGTCGTTGGCGATGCGCAGGCGCGCCACGCGCGCCACCAGCTCGTTCGCCGACAGGCCGAGCACCATCATCTCGTCCGGCGAGGGCGCATAGAGGCCGCGATCGAGCCAGGCCGAGCGCACGACCATGCCGCGCCGCGCCATGTCCTCGGTGAAGGAGGTGAGCCTCGACAGCGACTGTTCGACGCGCTCCATGCGCGGCGCGACGAAGGTGCCGGAGCCGTGGCGCTGGACAAGGATGCCGCCCTTGACCAGATCCTGCACCGCCTTGCGCACAGTGACGCGCGAGATGTCGGCCTTGCTGGCGATGTCGCGCTCGGACGGCAGCGCGTCGCCCGGGCCGATCAGGCCGCGATTGACCGCCTCCTCGATGCTTTTTCTCAGTTGCAAATAGAGCGGCGCGCCGCTTTGCGAGGATTCCTTCAGCATGGCGAAGATCTGGTCGGCGGCGCTCATCGGCCACCTCGCGATTTGCCGGCGAAGATGCGCACCGCCATCTGCACCGCGCCGCCAAGCGCGTCGTCAAGCGGGGCTTTCAGCAGCGTCTGATAGCGTGCGGACAGGCGCGGCGCGTAGAGCGGCGCCAGGCCGCCAAGCAGGCAGAGCGGAGCATCGTCGGCGAGATCGAGCGCGCCGAGCGAGGCCTCGACATCGGCAACCGCCTTGTCGAGGATCCAGTTGGCGACGGGATCACCCTTTTCGGCATGCTCGAACACCTTGGGCGCGAAACCGCCGAAGTCGCCTGGCTTGGCGTTGGTGGTGAACTCGACCACGTCCTCGGGATTGTTGCGGAAGACGGCAAGCATCGCGTCCGTCAGCGGCGAGCCTGGGCGGATGCCGTCATAAGCGAGCAGCGTCTGCTCGAGCAGGTCGCGGCCGATGCGGGCGCCGCTGCCCTGGTCGCCGACCTGGAAGCCCCAGCCGCCGATGGCGCGCGACTTGCCCTTTTTACGCGCCATATAGGCGGTGCCGGTGCCTAGGATGGCCATCGCGCCATCGCCAGAGCCGACCGCGCCTTCCAGCGCGATCTCGGCATCGGTCTCGACACGGCTTTTGCTAAAGGGCAGGATTGCTTCCAGCTGCTGCCTGTAGGTGCCGACATTGGCGCCGGCAAGGCCGAGGATGGCAGGGGTCTCGGGGATCAGCTCCGGATCCTGGCCGGCGGCAATGAAAGCCTGCCTGGCCGCCTCGACGATGTTGGCGCGCGCGCCGGTGAGGTCGGTGCGGATATTGGCCGCACCGCTTTTGGCACGGCCGACGACAGCGCCGTCGACGGTCGCAAGGGCCGCCCTGCAGCTGGTGCCGCCGCCATCGATGCCAAGCACGAAATTCACGCGATTTCTCCTCGGGCATGATAATACCAATAAAATACCAATAGCCAAGCGTTAATTTCGGTTCAAAAAAGATTAAGGCGTATTTGATTGAAAAAACACGGAAATTTACCGGCAAGCCAATTTCAGAGCGCGAAATCCGTTAATGGATGTGGACAAGTGGTATTTTTTTGGTATTGTTCTCCTCAGTTGGAGGAAAGCGGATGGCCGAGACGCGCACGGAAGCGCTTCATCAGAACGCCGAGGGACTGGATGTCCAGACCCCGGACGCCATCCTGACGTTCCTGGCCAACGCCCAGATCGAGGCCGCAAAGGCCGTGCACGGCGCCATTCCGGCGATCGCCGGGGCCGCCGAAATCATCGCAAGACAATTGAAGGGCGGCGGCAGGCTCGCCTACGCGGCGGCCGGCAGTTCCGGCCTGATGGCCGTTGCCGATGCGCTTGAGCTTCCCGGCACATTCGGCATCGCGCGCGACCGCATCGCCATCCTGATCGCCGGCGGCGACGAGGCGTTCCATACGCTTGCCGGCGGACCGGAAGACGATACGGAGGAAGCCGCGGCAGCGGTGGCAAAGGCCAATATTGGCAAGGGCGATTGCCTGATCGCTATTTCGGCTAGCGGCTCAACGCCCTATGCCGTCCAGGCCATCGGCGATGCGCGACGCCGGGGCGCGGCAACGATCGCGATTGCCAACAACAAGGGCGCGCCGCTGTTCAGCGAGGCGGATGTCGCCATCCTGCTCGAGACGCCGCCGGAGCTGATTGCCGGCTCGACGCGCATGGGCGCCGGCACGGCGCAGAAGATCGCGCTCAACATGCTGTCGACGCTGACCGCCATCCATCTCGGCCATGTGCATGACGGCTACATGGTCAACCTCACCGCCGACAACATCAAGCTGCGCGACCGCGCTATCCGCATGGTCGCCGCCATCAGCGGGCGCAGCCGGGAAGATGCGGCGCGCCTGCTCGAAGAGAGCGGTGGCGTGGTCAAGACTGCCATTCTGCTCGCCGCAGGCGCTGCCAACGCCGATGCGGCCGAGAAGATACTGGAAGGAGCCGGCCAGAAGCTCAGGCCGGCGCTTTCAGCGATCGAGGGGAGCAAGGGGCGCTAGGCCTCTGTTCTCAGAACCGAACCTGAAAAAGGTCAACAGGGAGACTGGAAATGACGACCAAACTACTGACGGCCCTTCTCATCGGCACGAGCATCCTCGGCACCACCGGGATGGCTCTCGCCGAGGACGTGACGCTCAACATCGAGAGCTGGCGCGGCGACGACCTGACCATCTGGAAGGACAAGCTGATCCCGGCCTTCGAGGCCAAGAATCCCGGCATCAAGGTGGTGTTCGCGCCGTCGGCGCCGACCGAGTACGACGCAGCGCTCGGCGCCAAGCTCACCGCCGGCTCGGCGGGCGACCTGATCACTTGCCGGCCGTTCGACAAGTCGCTGGAGCTGTTCAAGAAGGGCAACCTCGCCGACCTCAGCTCGCTGCCCGGCATGGACAACTTCTCGCCCGTCGCCAAGGCCGCCTGGCAGACCGATGACGGCAAGTCGAGCTTCTGCGTGCCGATGGCTTCGGTCATCCACGGCTTCATCTACAACAAGGACGCCTTCGACAAGCTCGGCCTCAAGGTGCCGACCACGGTCGACGAGTTCTACGCCGTGCTCGACAAGATCAAGGCCGACGGCACCTATATTCCGATGGCGATGGGCACGAAGGATCTCTGGGAAGCCGCGACCATGGGCTACCAGAACATCGGCCCGAACTACTGGAAGGGCGAGGAAGGCCGCCAGGCGCTGATCAAGGGCGAGCAGAAGTTGACCGACCCGCAGTGGGTTGCGCCCTACAAGGAACTGGCCAAGTGGAAGCCCTATCTCGGCGACGGCTTCGAGGCGCAGACCTATCCGGACAGCCAGAACCTGTTCACGCTCGGCCGCGCCGCCATCTACCCGGCCGGCTCGTGGGAGATCGGCCTGTTCAACACGCAGGCGCAGTTCAAGATGGGCGCCTTCCCGCCGCCGGTGCAGAAGGCTGGCGACACCTGCTACATCTCCGACCATACCGACATCGGCATGGGCCTGAATGCAGCCTCGAAGCACCCGGAAGAGGCCAAGAAGTTCCTGGCCTGGGTCGCTTCGCCGGACTTCGCCACCATCTACGCCAACGCGCTGCCGGGCTTCTTCAGCCTGAACAGCACGCCGGTGAAGATGGAAGACCCGCTGGCGCAGGAATTCGTCTCCTGGCGCGGCAAGTGCAAGTCGACGATCCGCTCGACCTACCAGATCCTGTCGCGCGGCACGCCGAACCTCGAGAACGAGACCTGGGTTGAATCGGCCAACGTGATCAACGGCACCGACACGCCGGAAGCCGCGGCCAAGAAGCTGCAGGACGGCCTCGACAGCTGGTACAAGCCGGCGAAGTAACCTTTTGCCAATCGAGCCGGCCGGGCGCCAACCCGGCCGGTATTCGGACAGTTTTAGATAGCGATTGTCGGCGCCGCCTCTCGGTCTTACCCTCACCCTTGCGGGGAAGACGAAGCCGCACTGTCGCTGGCCCTGCCCTCCCCGAGGATAATCAGGCCGCGCATCGAGGCATCAGCTAAGCATTCATCGACCTGGAACCGAGAGACGGCAGGGACCGAACTCATGGCCGCACAAACACGACCCAAGAAACCGATCCGCTGGCATATCGGCGTCTTCCTGGCGCCGGCGGTGCTCGTCTACACGGCGGTCATGATCCTGCCGCTGTTCGGCACGCTGCAGCTCTCCCTGTTCCGCAACGTCGAGCAATCCCAGGTCTTTGTCGGGCTCGGCAATTTCCGCACGCTCTTCGGCGACCCCAACTGGTCGGTGAATTTCTGGAATGCGCTGAGGGACAATGTCTGGTTCTTCATCATCCACATGCTGGTGCAGAATCCGATCGGCATCCTTCTGGCGGCGCTTCTCTCCAGCCCGAGGCTGCGCTTCGCCGCGTTCTATCGCACGGCGATCTTCGTGCCGACGATCCTGTCCTTCGTCATCGTCGGCTTCGCCTGGAAGCTTATCCTGTCGCCGATCTGGGGCGTCGCGCCGCACCTGCTCGACTTCGTCGGGCTGAAGAGCCTGTTCACGCCGTGGCTCGGCAAGGAACAGTATGCGCTGACCGCGCTCAGCCTGGTCTCGGTCTGGCAGTTCGTCGGCATCCCGATGATGCTGATCTATGCGGCGCTGCTGTCGATCCCCGACGAGGTGATCGAGGCCGCCGAATGCGACGGCATCACCGGCATGGCGCAGTTCTGGAAGATCAAGCTGCCGCTGATCCTGCCTTCCATCGGCATCATCTCGATCCTGACCTTCGTCGGCAATTTCAACGCCTTCGACCTGATCTACACGGCGCAAGGCGCACTGGCCGGTCCGAACTATTCGACCGACATCCTCGGCACCTTCCTCTACCGGGCCTTCTTCGGCTTCCAGCTGCAGGTCGGCGACCCGAACATGGGTGCTGCGATCGCCACGATGATGTTCCTGATTATCCTGGCCGGCGTCTGCGTCTACCTGTTCCTCGTCCAGACGCGCCTGCGTCGCTACCAGTTCTGAGGGCGCGCCATGAGCACCGCAACACATTCGCTTCCCCGCACCATCGGCGCCCACGCCGTCCTTTTGACCTATACGGTGATCGCACTGTTCCCAGTGATCCTGGTCATTGTGAACTCGTTCAAGTCGCGCGCCGCCATCTTTGGCGCGCCGCTGACGCCGCCGACGCCGAAGACCTTCGACCTGATCGGCTACGCAACCGTGTTCGGACAGGGCGACTTCCTGCACTATTTCCAGAACAGCCTCGTCGTCACCGTCGCCTCGTTGTTCTTCGTGCTTTTGTTCGGCGCCATGGCCGGCTTCGCGCTTTCGGAATACCGCTTCCGCGGCAACACGATGATGGGGCTCTATCTGGCGCTCGGCATCATGATCCCGATCCGGCTCGGCACCGTCGCCATCCTGCAATTGATGGTGGCGACCGGGCTGGTCAACACGCTGACGGCGCTGATCCTGGTCTACACCGCTCAAGGCCTGCCGCTCGCGATCTTCATCCTGTCGGAATTCATGAAGCAGGTCTCGGACGACCTTAAGAATGCAGGCAGGATCGACGGGCTGTCGGAATACACGATCTTCTTCCGCCTGGTGCTGCCGCTGGTGCGCCCGTCCATGGCGACCGTCGCCGTCTTCACCATGATCCCGATCTGGAACGACCTGTGGTTTCCGCTGATCCTGGCGCCGTCGGAAGAGACCAAGACGGTGACGCTCGGCGCGCAGCTCTTCCTCGGCCAGTTCGTCACCAACTGGAACGCGATCCTGGCGGCGCTGTCGCTGGCGATCCTGCCCGTGCTGATCCTCTACGTCATCTTCTCGCGGCAGCTGATCCGCGGCATCACCTCCGGAGCCGTCAAGTGAGTTCTGAAAAACCTCTTTGCGTCGTCGTCGCCGGCCTCGGCAATATGGGCCGCAGCCATGCGCTCGCCTACCACACCAATCCGGGCTTCGAGATCGCGGCCTTGGTCAATCGTTCCGATGTGCCGCTACCGGAGGGGCTCGCCGGCTATGCTATCCGCCGCTCCTTCGAGGACGCGCTGCGCGACGAGAAGCCGGACGTGGCTGCGATCGCCACCTATTCGGACAGCCACGCCGACTATGCGGTGCGGGCGTTCGAGGCGGGCTGCCATGTCTTCGTCGAGAAGCCGCTGGCGACCACGGTGGCAGACGCAAGGCGCGTCGTCGATGCCGCCAAGGCCAACGGCAGGAAACTGGTGATCGGCTATATCCTGCGCCACCATCCGTCCTGGATGCGGCTGATCGCCGAGGCACGCAAGCTCGGCGGTCCCTACGTTTTCCGTATGAACCTCAACCAGCAGTCCTCCGGCCATAGCTGGGAGACGCACAAGCAGCTGATGCAGACGACCTCGCCGATCGTCGACTGCGGCGTGCACTATCTCGACGTGATGCTGCAGATCACCGACGCCAGGCCGGTCGAGGTGCGCGGCATGGGGGTGCGGCTCTCCGATGAGGTCGCGCCGTCGATGTACAATTACGGCCACCTGCAGGTGCTGTTCGACGACGGCTCGGTCGGCTGGTACGAAGCCGGCTGGGGTCCGATGATCTCGGAGACCGCCTTCTTCGTGAAGGACGTGATGTCGCCCAGGGGCTGCGTGTCGATCGTCATGAAGGAGGGCGTGAAGTCCGACGACATCGACACCCACACCAAGACCTCGACCATCCGCCTGCACAGCGCTGCGACCGGACCGGACGGCAGGTTCGCCAGGGAGGACGAATTGCTGTCGATGGAGGGCGAACCGGGACACCAGGAGCTCTGCGACCGCGAACAGGCCTTCCTGCTCAAGGCCATCCGCGAGGACATCGACCTCACCCGCCACATGGACGACGCTGTGAAGTCGCTCGCCGTCTGCCTCGCCGCGGACGAGAGCGTGCGCACCGGCGCCCCAATCAAACTCTAGAACAAGGACGAAGCCGTGGGCTCGCTGAACATCGAGAATGTGAAGAAGGCGTTTGGGCCGGTCGAGGTGCTGAAGGGCATCGACCTCGCGGTCAATGACGGCGAGTTCGTCGTCTTCGTCGGCCCGTCCGGCTGCGGAAAGTCGACGCTGCTGCGTGTGATCGCCGGGCTGGAGGATTCGACCTCCGGCCGCGTGCTGATCGACGGCGACGACGTCTCGGTCACGCCACCGGCCAAGCGCGGCATCGCCATGGTGTTCCAGACCTATGCGCTCTATCCGCATCTGACGGTGAAGAACAATATGGGCCTCGGCCTGAAGCAGGCCGGCACGCCTTCGGCCGAGATCGACCGCCGCATCAAGATCGCTTCGGCCATGCTGTCGCTCGAGCCCTATCTGGAGCGGCGGCCGGCGGAACTGTCGGGCGGGCAGCGCCAGCGCGTCGCCATCGGCCGCGCCGTCGTGCGCGAGCCGAAGCTCTTCCTCTTCGACGAGCCGCTGTCGAACCTCGATGCGGCACTTCGCGTTAACACAAGGCTGGAGATCGCGCAGCTGCACCGGCGGCTGAAAGCGACGATGATCTATGTCACTCACGACCAGGTCGAAGCGATGACGCTGGCCGACAAGATCGTAGTGCTCAATGCGGGGCGAATCGAGCAGATCGGCAGCCCGATGGAGCTCTACAATTCGCCGGCCAACGAGTTCGTCGCCGGCTTCATCGGCTCGCCGAAGATGAACTTCATCGACGGCGCCAAGCTAGGCGAGACGGCGAAAACCGTCGGCGTACGCCCCGAGCATCTGACCGTCGACGCGAAAGCCGGTGCCTGGAAAGGCACGGTGGTGCATGCCGAGCATCTCGGCGCCGACACCAACCTCTATCTCGACTGCGAGAAGGCCGGGCTGCTCACGGTGCGCATCTTCGGCGTCTACAATGCCGAGCCGGGCGCGACGCTTTATGCGACGCCGGATCCGGCGAAGACGTATCGCTTCGGAGCGGATGGGAAGGTGCTGAAATAAGCGCCGGCGCCCCCTTCTCCCCTTGTTGGAGAAGGTGTGTCGCCGAAGGCGGCGGATGAGGGGTGTTGGAAGGATCGCCGCCTTACAATCCTTCGATATTCGACGCCTCACTCCGTCCAGCACCCCTCATCCGTCTCGGCGCTGCGCGCCGATCCACCTTCTCCCACAAGGGGAGAAGGAGAGGGCAGCGCCTTACTCGTCCGCCCTGAACGTCTGCATCTGCTGGCCCATGCCTTCGATGCCGAGCTCGACGACGTCGCCGGGCTTCAGGAACACCGGCGGCTTCATGCCCAGGCCGACGCCGGGCGGGGTGCCGGTGGAGATGATGTCACCGGGATGCAGCGACATGAACTGGCTGAGATAGGCAACCAGATATTTGACGCCGTAGATCATGGTCCTGGTCGAGCCGTTCTGCATAGTCTTGCCGTTGACGGTCAGCCACATCTTGAGGTTCTGCGGGTCGGCGATCTCGTCCTTGGTCACCAGCCACGGGCCGATCGGACCGAAGGTGTCGCAGGACTTGCCCTTGGTCCACTGGCCCTGGCGCTCGGCCTGGAAAGCACGCTCCGACACGTCGTGCGCGACGCAATAGCCGGCAACATAGTCCAGCGCATTGTCTTCGCTGACATACTTCGCGGTCTTGCCGATGACGACGCCGAGCTCGACCTCCCAGTCGGTCTTGACCGAGCCGCGCGGGATGAGCACGTCGTCGTCCGGCCCGACGATGGCCGAGCTTGCCTTCATGAAGATGATCGGCTCCGGCGGCACGGTGGCGCCGGTCTCGGCGGCATGGTCGGAATAGTTGAGGCCGATGCAGATGAATTTTCCCGTGCCGGCGACGCAGGCGCCGATGCGCGGGCTACCGGAAACCGCCGGCAGCGATTTCAGATCGAGTTTCGAGAGCATGTCCAGCGAAGCCGGATGGAGCGCCGTGCCGGCGATGTCGGCGACATAGGCCGAAAGGTCGCGGATCGTGCCATCCTGATCGAGCAGGCCGGGACGTTCGCTCCCCACCTCGCCATAGCGCAGCAACTTCATCTTTGTTCTCCTTCCTGCGGCCAAAGGCCATTCTGCAAACTCGTTCGCCGGGGCGATTGTCCGTTGCGAAGCCGGGCGGACCGTACCTATCGGCCTGATACCCGGCAAGCGCGCATGCCACTCAAAGATCCGGAGGGGGCGGGATTTTCAGACTCTCCGATCTCCTGGCAACGCTGCCCAGCTTCCTGTCGTCAGATCGACCAGCCGCCGTCGATATTGTAGGCCTGACCCGACGTATAGCTCGCTCCCGCCAGATAGACGGCGAGATCGGCGATTTCTTCCGGCGTGCCGAGCCTTCCCATCGGCTGGCGGGCGATAAAGGCGGCGCGCGCCGCCTCATAGTCGCCCTGCGCATGCATACGGTCCTGCAGCGAGGGGCTCTCGACCGTGCCGGGGCAGATGGCGTTGCAGCGGATTCCTCGAGCGACATAGTCGGCGGCGACCGCCTTGGTGAGGCCGACGACCGCCGCCTTGGTCAGGCCGTAGACGAAGCGGTTCGGCACGCCCTTCTGCGAGCTTGCCAGCGACGCCATGTTGATGATCGACCCGTCGCCGCGCTCCAGCATGCCGGGCAGCACCGCGCGGATGGTGCGGATCATGGAGCGGACGTTGAGGTTCAGCGCGAATTCGAGGTCTTCATCCTTCATTTCGAGGATGGAGCCCGAATGGACGAAGCCGGCACAGTTGAACAGCACATCAACCCGGCCGATCTCGGCGAAGGCAGCCGCGACGGCTGCGTCATCGAGCACGTCGAGCTTGCGGGTTTTGATGCCAGATGTCTTGGCGAGCTCGGCTAGCAGTGGCTCGTTAATGTCGGTGGCATGAACCGTGGCGCCTGCCTTGGCGAAAGCCAGCGCGCTCGCCCGCCCTATGCCTTGCGCCGCCGCGGTGACGACGACCACCTTGCCTGTCAGATCCGCCATTCTTCCCTCCAGGTCACGCAAGCTGTTCTTACCGGCGGCCAGACGGGACGCAATGTGCCAGCCGAACCTGCTGCCTGACCGGTTGCTTGCCGCAGGCTAATTGTTTTTTCTGGTTAAAGAACACATGACGGCGCGTCAAGCCGGGAGATCTGCGGCAAACGCGCCCGAATTTGCAAGGCGCGCCGCCTGTTTTGGAAACGCGCTTCAGTCGCCGTAAGGCACCCAGACGTTCTTGACCTCAATGCCTCGGCGCAGGAAGGCCTCGCCGGCGGCGTCGGCCGAAGCCCAGTCGAGGTTGCGGCCATTGCCGGTCCAGACGCGCTTAAGATTGCCGATGGAATCGGCTTCCGCCTTGGCGCAGGTGTCGGCATCGGCAAACACCCAGAGCCCGTCGACATCGTCATGCTTGGCCAGCACGCCGGCAAGTTCGGCGCTGCGGCCGGTGACGATATTGATGGCGCCGGCCGGAATGTCGGAATATTCGATCACCTGGTAAAGGTCGGTGGCAAGTAGAGGATGCCGCTCGGACGGCACGGCCACCACGGTGTTGCCCATGGCGAGCGCCGGCGCCACCAGCGAGATGAAGTTGAGCAGCGGCTGGTTGTCCGGCGCGACGATGCCGACCACGCCCACCGGCTCATGCAGCGCCAAAGTGACGACGCGGGCCGGCGGCTGGTGCACGCGCGCCTCGAACTTGTCGGCGAGGCCGGCATAGAGGAACAGCCGTTCGATGGAAAGGTCGACTTCCTCCCGCGCGGCCTTTGCCGTGACGCCGGTAAGCTGGACAAGGCGTGCAGCGAACTCCTCGGCGCGGCCGGAAAGGTTTTCGGCGAAATAGTAGAGCACCTGGCTGCGGTTGAAGGCCGTGGCATCCGGCCAGGCCCTGCAGGCGCGCGCGGCAGCGACAGCGTCGCGGATGTCCTTGCGGTTGCCGAGGCCAACCTCGCCGGCAAGCTCGCCCTTGGCGGTGGCAACGGCCAGCGAATAATTGCCGTCCGGCCGCACCTGCTTGCCGCCGATGAACAGCTTTGCCGTGCGGTCGATGGCCGAACCGTCGGCCTGCTCGACGGGCTGGGCCGAGCCGGCTGTGGCGGGCTTGATGACGGGGCCAATGGGCAGCTTCACTGCCAGATATTCGAACATGCCTTCGCGCCCGCCTTCGCGGCCGAAACCGCTTTCGCGGTAGCCGCCGAAGCCACAGGCGGCGTCGAACATGTTGGTGCCGTTGACCCAGACGACGCCGGCCTTCAATTGCGGCGCGACGTGCAATGCGAGGTTGACGTTCTCGCTCCATACCGAGGCGGCAAGGCCGTAGCGGGTGTTGTTGGCAAGCTCGATGGCTTCCTCGGTGTTGCGGAAGCTCATCGTCGCGAGCACCGGTCCGAACACCTCCTCCTGCGCCAAGATATTAGTCGGCGAAACAGACGTCGCCAGCGTCGGCAGATGATAGTAGCCTGTGGCCGGCAGAGCGGCGTCCGGCTGCCAGCACACGGCGCCTTGCTTCGCGCCTTCGGCGATCAGGCCCTTGACGCGGTCGAGCTGCGTGCGGTCGACCAGTGGGCCGATATCGGTGTTCTTGTCGAGCGGGCTGCCGACGCGCAGCCGGCTCATCCTCACCTTGACCTTGGCGACGAAGGCTTCGGCGATGCCTTCCTGCACCAGCAGGCGCGACCCGGCGCAGCAGACCTGGCCCTGGTTGAACCAGATGCCGTCGACCAGACCCTCGACGGCACTGTCGAGGTCAGCATCCTCGAAGACGATGAAGGCCGACTTGCCGCCAAGCTCCAGCGAAAGCTTCTTGCCCGATCCGGCCGTCGCCTTGCGGATGATCTTGCCTACTTCCGAAGAGCCGGTGAAGGCGATCTTCTGGACGCCGGGATGATTGACGATCGCAGCCCCCGCTTCGGGCCCGCCTTGAACGATGTTGACGACGCCTTTCGGCACGCCGGCGCGCTCGCAGATCTCGGCGAAAAGGATGGCGGTGAGCGGCGTGAATTCGGCCGGCTTCAGCACCACGGTGCAGCCGGCGGCAAGCGCGGGCGCGATCTTCCAGGCGAGCATCAGCAGCGGGAAATTCCATGGGATGACCTGGCCGACGACGCCAACCGCCTTGTGGTCGGGAAAATCCTTTTCCAGCGTCTGCGCCCAGCCGGCATGGTGGATGAAATGGCGGATCGCCAGCGGCACGTCGATGTCGCGGCTCTCGCGGATCGGCTTGCCGTTGTCGATCGATTCCAGCACCGCGAACAGGCGCTGGTGGCGCTGCATGGCGCGGCCGATGGCGTAAAGCACCTTGGCTCTGGCGTAGCCCGAACTGGCGCTCCACTTCGGCAGCGCCTTGGCGGCCGCCGCGACCGCGGCGTCGATGTCCGCGGCGCCCGCATCCGAGACCTTGGCGAGCAGCTTGCCGGAGGACGGCTCGCTGGTGTCGAAAGTTTTGCCACTTGCCGCCGCCTTCCAGGCGCCGTCGATGAACAGTGCCTTGGAGAAGTCGCGGCCCGCGAGCCAGGCATCGGCCTCGTTGCGGGCTTCCGGCGCCGGGCCGTATTCCATGGCGTGATAGCGTTCGAGAATATTCATGGGGCGCTCCTTTAAGAGGAGATTCTTGGCGAGGTTGGCGATCCTTCGAACTCGACGTTCAAGGTTATGGCCTGCTCACGCCATCGCGTGGCGATGGTTGGCCGAATAATGGCCGGTCAGGTGATGCTCGAGCTGGCGTTCGATGTCGGTGAGCAGGCTGGAGGCGCCGAAGCGGAACAGGTCCGGCTCGAGCCAGGGCCGGCCGAGCTCCTCCTTCATCAGGACCAGCCAGTCCAGCGAGGCTTTGGCGGTGGAAATGCCGCCGGCCGGCTTGAAGCCGATGAGGTAGCCGGTCTCCTCGAAATAGGCGCGGATGGCGCGCACCATGGCAAGGCCGACGGGAAGCGTGGCGTTGACGCTTTCCTTGCCGGTCGAGGTCTTGATGAAATCGGCGCCCGCCATCATCGCCACCATTGAGGCGAGCATGACATTGCGCAGCGTGGAGAGATCGCCGGTGCCGAGGATGACCTTCAAGTGCGCATCGCCGCAGGCGGCGCGCATGGCGACGATCTCGTTGAACAGCTCGCGCCATTTGGCGCCGTAGACCAGGCCGCGCGGAATGACGACATCGATCTCGTCGGCGCCGTCGCGCACCGAGGCCTCGATCTCCTGCAGCCTGGTCGAGAGCGGCGCAAGGCCATGCGGAAAGGCGGTGGAGACGGCGGCGACATGGATGCCGGTGCCGCGCAGCGCCTCGACCGCGGTGGCGACGAAGGGATGATAGACGCAGACCGCCGCCGGACGGATGGTTTCGCCGGCGATGCCCAGACCTTCGACGATATCCTTGCGAAGCGGATTGATCGCCTTGGCGCAGAGCCGGCGCACGCGCTCGTCGGTGTCGTTGGAATTCAGCGTCGTGAGGTCCATGCAGGCAATCGCCCGCAGCAGCCAGGCGGCCTGGTTGTCGGCCTTGATCGAGCGCCGCTTGGTCAGCGTGGCGACACGCCGCTCCAGCGCCGAGCGGTTGACGCTGCGCACGGATTCGAGGAAGCCTAGATCGAGCTTCATGCCGGGATTGCGGGCGATGCCGTGTTCCAGCGGCATCGGCGTGTTGGCGGCGGCGCGCGCAGGTAGCGGCATAACCTTGGATGCGCCGGCGCCTGCGCCGGCCTCGCGGATCGTGCTGCTCATCTCCTGCCCTTTCATCAGCGGCCTCAGCCGAAGATAGCCCGTGAAGCGATGCTTCACGAGTCCTTGAAAGCGTCATAACGGAAAAAGGCCGCGAAAGCAGCTCAATTTTGACCGCATGGTCAAAAGAGAAAATCGAAGAGAGGCGGCGCGCCGTCAGCCGACGAAGGCGCGCTCGACGACGAAGCTTGCCGGGTGGCTCAGCGAGCCTTCCTGGAAGCCGAGGCTCTCGGCGAGTTCCTTGACGTCCTTGAGCATATGCATCGAGCCGCAGATCATGATGCGGTCGGTCTCGGGGTTGAGCTTCTCGATGCCAAGGTCGGAATAGAACTTGCCCGAGCCGATCAGCGCGGTGATGCGGCCCATCCGCGGCGACTCCTCGCGGGTCGTCGAATTGTAGAGCGTGACGCGACCCTCGGTCAGCTCGCCGATCAGCGGATCGTTCTCCAGTGCCGCCACCAGCTCCTGGCCGTAGGTGAGTTCGGCCTTGTCGCGGCAGGTGTGGGTGAGGATGACCTGGTCGAACTTCTCATAGGTCTCGGGATCGCGCAGCAGGCTGGCGAAGGGCGCGATGCCGGTGCCAGTCGAGATCATGAACAGACGCTTTGCCGGGGTCAGCGCGTCGAGCACCAGCGTGCCGGTCGCCTTCTGGCGCATGATGACGGTGTCGCCGACCTCGATTTTCTGCAGCTCGGAGGTCAGCGGACCGTCCGGCACCTTGATCGAGAAGAACTCAAGCTCGTCGTCCCAGGACGGGCTGGCGACCGAATAAGCGCGGAAGATCGGCTTCTCGGCATTGGGCAGGCCGATCATGACGAACTCGCCGGAGCGGAAGCGCAGCGACTGCGGGCGGGTGATGCGGAACGAAAACAGCCGGTCCGTGTAATGCTTCACCGAAACCACCGTTTCGGCGTAGACATTGGCCGGGATCGGAAACTGAAGTGGCCTGGCGCCGGCGATGTTGACCGCGGATGTCGTGTTCATCAAACCCAACTTTCCGGCGCGGACGCGAGGCGCTGGCGCCAAACCTTATCCCTGCGCGTCCGAACGGTCGGGTTCCGACGCGCCTCTCACACACTGCCAGCAGTAGGCCCTTGTGTTGGAAACTTATTAGTATACAAACGATCTTGAGGTCAAGATCGAGGCGTAAAACACCTTTCCAAACTGGGACATATCCGTAGTCTTAGCATTTCGGGTTTCGATAATGGATGAGAAATTTTCGGCATCGGCGGGAAATGTTGTCGCAGGCATCGATGTCGGGGGAACCTTCACCGACCTGCTGCTGATCGACGGCAAGGCAGGCGGCAAGGTGCATATCGCCAAGACGCCGACCACGGTGGAAAACCAGGCGTTCGGCGTAGTCGCCGCCCTTGCCGCGACTGGCTTTCCGGTCGACGGCATCGACCTCATCGTGCATGGCACGACGACAACGACCAATGCCGTGCTGGAGCGCCGGCTGGCACGGACCGGCATGATCACCACGCGCGGCTTTCGCGACGTGATCGAGCTCGGACGGCGCACCAGGCCCCAGGCCTATGGCATGACGGGCACCTTCGTGCCGGTCATTCCGCGCGATCTGCGGCTCGAAGTGTCGGAGCGGGTCGAAGCGTCCGGCGCCGTTCGCATCCCGCTCGACGAAAACGAGATGCGCGACGCGGTGAAGCGGCTGCTGGATAGGGGCTGCGAGTCGCTCGTCATCCATTTCCTGCATTCCTACGCCAACCCCTCGCACGAGCGTCGCGCCGCCGAGATTGCCGCGGAGCTCTGGCCGAACGGCCACATCACCACCGGCCATGCGCTGCTTTCGGAAGCGCGCGAGTTCGAACGCGGCGTGACGGCCGCAGTCAACGCCTCGGTGCAGCCGATCCTGGAGCGCTATGTCGAGCGGTTGCGCAAGGAACTCGCGGCAAAAGGCTATGCGCGCGACTTCCTGATCATGAACGGCAATGGCGGCATGATCTCGGCCCGCTTCGTCACGCAGGAATCGGCCAAGACGGTGATGTCCGGCCCCGCCTCCGGCGTGATTGCCGCCGCCTACACCGGAAAGCGCGCCGGCTTCGGCAACCTCGTCACCTACGATATGGGCGGCACCTCGACCGACGTGGCGCTGATCCGCAACGCCGAACCCGCCGTGTCGAACGAGATCGAGATCGAATATGCGATGCCGATCCATGTGCCCATGGTGGCGGTGCACACCGTCGGCGCCGGGGGCGGCTCGATCGCGCGCGTCGATGCGGCCGGGCTGATCCAGATCGGCCCGGAAAGCGCCGGCGCCAATCCCGGCCCGATCTGCTACGGGCGCGGCGGCACAGAACCGACCATAACCGACGCCAATCTGGTGCTCGGTCGGCTGGCGCCGAAGAAGCTGCTGGCGGTGGACAATCCGGTCACCATCGAGCGCGTCACCGGCATATTCGAAGACAGGATCGGCAAGCACACCGGGCTCTCCGGCGTAGAGGCGGCCGGCGCGGTGCTCAGACTCGGCAACATGAAGATGGCGGGCGCCATCCGCATGGTTTCGGTGTCGCGCGGCCACGACCCGCGCGACTTCGCGCTGTTTGCCTTCGGCGGCGCCGGGCCGCTGCATGCGACGGCACTCGCCCGCGAGCTCGGCCTGCCCAGGGTACTGGTGCCGGCGCGGCCCGGCATCACCAATGCGCTCGGATGCGTCGTCGCAGATCTCAGGCACGATTTTGTCAACACAATCAACCTGCCGGTGGCTGGCCTCGATGAAAGCCTTATGCGCTCGGTGTTGAAACGGCACCGGAACGAAGGTGAGGCGCTGATCGCCAAGGAAGCGGTGAGGCCGAACGCGATCCGCGTCACCCATTCCGCCGACATGCAGTTCGTCGGCCAGACGCACATCATCAATGTGCCGTTGCCATCATCGTCGGTCACGCGGGAAACCTTGCAGCAACTGTTCGAAAAGGCCTATTTCGCACGTTTCAAGGTCGAGCTGCCGGAGATCCGCGCCAACCTCGTCAACCTCAACACGTCGGTGACCGGCGTGCGGCCGCAAATCGACCTGTCGCGACTGATCGACCCGGCCGGGCGCGCGGCGACGCTTGACGAAGCGCGGCGCGAGATCCGGCCGGTCTGGTACCACGGGACCTGGCACGACACGCCGGTCTATGCCCGCGAAAAGCTGCCGCTCGACGCAACAATCGAGGGTCCGGCGATCCTGGAACAGATGGATGCCACCACAGTGCTGGAACCCGGCGACCATGCGCGCTCGGACGCCGACGGCAACATCATCATCGACATCAGCGAGGCTTGATATGGCAAAGCTCGACACGATCACGCTCTCGGTGCTGCAGGCGGCCCTGCAGCAGGTCTGCGACGAGATGGATCTGACGTTCTCCCGCGCGGCCTTCTCGCCGGTCATCGCCGAGGCCAACGACCGCTCGGATGGCATCTATTCGGCGGTCGACGGCTCGCTGATCGCGCAAGGCAGCCAGGGCCTGCCGGTGTTCGTCGGCGTCATGCAATATTCGACGAAGACGGTGATCGAGATGATCGCCGACGGTCGCTGCCTGGCGCCGGAACCCGGCGACATCTACATCGTCAACGACCCCTATCTCGGCGGCACGCATCTGATGGATGTGCGCTTCGTCATGCCGGTCTACCGCGGCGGAAAGATCTTCTGCTGGCTCTCCAACACTGGCCATTGGCCGGACATCGGCGGTTCGGTGCCGGGCGGCTTCTCGGCCTCGGCCACCGCCGTCGAGCAGGAAGGCCTGCGCCTGCCGCCGGTGAAGCTGTTCAAGAAGGGCGCGCTCGATCCCGAGATCTACGCCATCATCTGCTCGAACATCCGCGTCGCCGACCAGCGCATCGGCGACATCCGCGCGCAGGCCGCGGCGCTGCTGATCGGCCAGGACAGGCTCAATGAAATCCTCGATCGTTACGGAGATGAAACTGTTGTCGAGGCCATCGCCGAGCTGCGGCGCCGCGCCGCCGACCAGATGCGCGCCTCGATCGCCGTCATACCGGACGGCGTCTACCGCTCGCAGGCCTTCGTCGATTCCGATGGCGTGGTGAACGAGCCGCTGACCATCAACCTCGCCGTCGAGAAGAAGGGCGACACGCTGACCTTCGATTTCGCCGGCTCGTCGAAGCCTTGCGCCGGGCCGATGAACAGCGTGCTGGCGACGACGCTATCGTCGGTCTATCTCGCCATGCGCCATATCTTCCCGGAAGTGCCAATCAGCGCCGGCGCCTTCCAGCCGCTGAATGTCAAGCGGCCGGAAGGTACTTTCCTCGACGCGAAATATCCGCGCCCGGTCTCCGGCTGCGCGGCGGAGGTTTCGCAGCGCATCGCGGAAGCCGTGTTCGCAGCCATGGTGCAGGCGCTGCCGGAGAAGGTGACGGCCGCACCCGCCGGCTCCAGCGGCAATTTCGCGCTCGGCGGCAACGACCCGGCGCGCGGGCGCGACTATGTGATGTACCAGATTTCGGGCGGCGGCTATGGCGGCAATGCCGGCCATGACGGCTTGAGCAATGGCTGCTCGACCATCGGCATTTCGAAATCGCCGCCGGTCGAGATTATGGAGCAGGCGTTCCCAGTGCTCTACCGGCATTATGCGCTGCGCGAAGGCTCGGGCGGCGCGGGCAAGCATCGCGGCGGCTTCGGGCTTGCCTATGAGGTCGAGATATTGCGGGGTGAAGCCCGCGCGTCCTTCGTCATGGATCACGGCCGCTTCGGGCCGCAGGGCGCGCTCGGCGGCAGGGACGGTGCGCCGAACAGCGTGACCGTGTTCCGGGGCGGCGAAGCGCATGTGCCGCCGCATCTTTCCAAGGAGCAGGACATCGCGCTCAAGGCCGGCGATCGCGTGCGGGTCGGCACGCCCGGCGGAGGCGGCTATGGCGACCCGCGCGAGCGCGATCCGAAGCTCGTCGCCGAGGATGTGCGGCTGGGCTACTATACGGCCGAACAGGCGCGGGAGATGTTCGGTGGGTCTTTCGGCTGACGGCTTCGCGTCGCGCCGCCCAGGCGCCCGATTATGCGCCGCCCAGGCGCCTGCGGCAGTGGCGCGCTCATCCAACACTACCCCACATATTATCATCGCCCGCGCCGTCGAAACCGCCTACACCGTCACTCAAACCGGGCGGATGTTCTGGTTGTGGTGGAAGACGTTGTCGGGGTCGTACGTGGTCTTCACGTCCACCAGCCGGTCGTAGACAGAGTCGCCGTACGCCTCGCGGACCCGGTCCGGATCTTCGTCGCCGCCGAGGAAGTTGACGTAAACGCCATCGCGGAAGTGTCCGAGGGCGGCGAAAAACCTCTTCGTCCAGGCGGTATCCCGGTCGCCATAGTCCTCGCCGGGCCGCCACACCGCATCAAGGGTGATCGCGTGCGACGCCTGGCGGTTCCCGAATGCCGTCTCACCCTCGGCCACCCGGCTCACCGCCCCCTTCAGATGGAACATCGCCACGTAGGACCGTGGCGACGAAGAGGAGAACGCATGCCCTGCGATCACGTCGATGAGGTCGTCGCGAAGCTCGGATAGGTGGGTGGACTTCCAGTAGTAGTTCCAGCCATGGACGACGGTCGAGTCGAGCGCGCTCTGGAATGCCGCGTACGGCTTAGGCCCGACAAGGTCGAGGAGGGGAGTCCGGAATGCGCGGAGCGGCCGGAGCGTCTTCTCACCGTCCTCTATCGGCCCGACGTAGCAACTACCCACGATCATCACGGGGCGCCAGTGCAGATACTCAGGGATGACGGGTAGCGGCGGGGCGGTACCGAACCTCACGACCGTGCCGAGCTCGTCGGGAGCATCGCGGACGAAGTCGCGGTAGAAGCGGAGGACGTCCGCGGCGTGGTTCGCGTCCCAGAGGATGGGCCCGGCCAGAACGGTCGGCCCGACGGCGTGGAGACGGAACTCGAACGAGGTGACCACGCCGAAATTGCCGCCGCCGCCTCTGAGCGCCCAGAACAGGTCGGGGTGCTCGTCCTCGGATGCCCGCAGCAGCTCGCCGTCGGCCGTCACGAGTTCGGCGGCGACGAGGTTGTCGACCGTGAGGCCATGCTTGCGCATCAGCCAGCCGACGCCACCGCCGAGGGTGAGTCCGGCAACTCCAGTGTGGCTAACGATTCCGCCAGTGGTGGCGAGACCCTGCGCCTGCGTCTCGTGGTCGACATCGCCCCACAGCGCGCCACCCTGTACCCAGGCCCTGCGGTTTACGGGATCGACCCGCACGCCCCGCATCGCCGAGAGGTCGACGACGATGCCGTCGTCGCAAACGGCGGTGCCCGCCACATTGTGGCCTCCACCTCGTATGGCGATCTCCAGATCGTGGCCGCGGGCGAAACGCACGGCCGTGATCACGTCGGACGTCCCGATGCATCGGGCGATCAGGCGCGGGCGCCGGTCGATGGCGCCGTTCCACACCGCGCGGGTGGTGTCGTAGTCGGCTTGGTCGGCACTGATCAGCCTGCCCCGGAAATCTCCGATCTCCGCGACGCCTGTATCCTGGCTCCGGTGGCCGACGTCTGCGATCATAGTTGTCATTATCGTGTCCTCCTCTCTCGAAGGAAGGCAGCATCGGACCACCGTGTAGCGCTGCCGTATAGTCAAGAATCTGGACTTCACAGCCGACGGCGGGCGTGGAACACTGGTGGTGTGAGAACGTACGGCCAGTACTGCCCCATCGCCCGTGGCGCCGAGATTTTCGCCGAGCGCTGGACACCGCTGATCGTCCGCAACCTGTATCTTGGCTGCGGAAGCTTCAGCGAGATCCTGGAGGGCGCGCCCGGACTCTCCCGTACGCTGCTCTCGGAGCGGCTCAAGCAGCTCGAATCGGTCGGTGTCGTCGAGTCGGCACCCAAGCCCGACGGGCGCGGGCGCCACTACGAGCTCACATTCGCCGGCCACGACCTCTTCGCGGTTTGCCAATCGCTCGGCGAATGGGGAGCGCGTTGGCTCGAAATAGCCCCCCAACATCTCGACCCCTTTGTGGCCCTGTGGTCGATGTGCAATGCGCTACGCCGGGACCGGCTGCCGGATCGACGCGTCGTCATCCGTTTCGACTTCACCGGCCGCCCACGCCGTGAGCGCTATTGGCTACTTATCGAGCTTGGAGACACCGAGATCTGCAAGACGAATCCCGGCCTCGACGAGGACCTCTACGTCACGGCGGAAGCCGAAGCCTTCGTCAAATGGCACGCCGGACAGCTTACTTGGGCCCAGGCCACCCGCGAGGACCGCATCCAACTCGACGGCGACCTGTCGCTCGCAAAAGCTTTCCCGACCTGGAACGCCCGCAGCACGTTCGCCCACATCAGGCCGGTCTCGCGCATCGTCACGAATCCTGCGGGCTGACATCCTCGTCTAGATGCCGCGTCCGCGTTGCGGCAACGCCGCCGCCAGGAGGGGGCGCGACGTATCGCCGGCACCCATTCACGCCAGCTTCGCCAGCAGCCGCAGGAAGGTGGCGGCTTCCTTGGCGGTGAGCGGCGCCAGCGTCTCCTCGGTGATGGTGCGGGCGAGCGGGATCAGCCGTTCGATCGCCTCGCGGCCTTCAGCCGTCAGATTGACCAGCAGCCGCCGCTTGTCGACTTCGTGCTTGGAAAGCTCGACCAGGCCGCGCGCCTTCAGCCGGTCGATGACGCCTTTCACGGTGGCGGCGTCCATCGCAATCAGGGCACCCAGTTGGTTCTGCGACGTCTCGCCGATGTCGTAGAGCTTGGCCAAAGCGGCGAACTGCGGCGGCGTCAGATCGGCGATGTGCGAGGCGAAGATTGCGACATGGCGCTGATGCGCCTTGCGTAGGATGAAGCCGACCTGATCCTGCAGATGGTAGCCGTTTTCGTCCGGCTCTTCGCCTTCGACCAGCCGCAGCAGATTGTCCTCGCCGCTCATCGCAGGCCGTCCCATGCCTTGATGTCCTCGGCCGCGAGGCCGCCCATGCGGTTGTGGATACGCGGGCCACAGGTCATGGCAAGGCAGAACAGGATCTCGTCGGGCCGCGGCCCGTCGCTGAGGCCGACCTCCATGGCGTCGAAATGGCTGCGCACATAGGCGGCGTTGATGTGGCCGAGCGGCACGTCGAGCCGCGCGCCGAAGGCGCCGACCTTCTTTGCCGACGGTACGATCGCCTTGGCGTCGCCCAGCCGCTCGCGCATGGCATAGCCGCCCGGCACATGCCACAGCGCGCCGTGCTCCAGCTCGCCGGCCGTGCCGACGATAGCGCCCTTGCCGTAGCCGTCGATCTTCTTCACGTCGCCGCCGAGTGCTGCGATCAGCTTGTCGGCCAGCAAAAGCCCCAGCGGCTTCAAGTCCTCCATCGCGCCCTGCAGCTCTTCGATATAGCGGCCGGCGAACGGGTTCTTGACCACGGCGAGAGCGGCCGCGCGGCGACGCGGCTCTTTCGCCACGGGGCCACCATCGTGGAAGATTTCCTCGGTCAGAACCGCGACCTTGCGGATCGGAAAGTCAGGCATGGGCAGTTTCCTTCGCTTTATGCTTGTTGGGCGCGGCCAGCGCCACGGAACCACTGATGCGGGTTTGGCCCGCCAGGAACAGCGCCGAGGCGGCAATCAGGCCACGCCGGCGAAAATCTTCGGCGACGGCAAGGCCGTTGTCCAGCGCCCGGGCCGCCTCTCCGGGTGCAAGCGCGCCGACGCCCTGCGTCACCAGCCGATCCCCGAGATCGCTGTCGGGCGCGAGATCGCGCGCGCGAATGCGACGGATCGCCGGATGTCCGGGCAGGTCGACCGCGTTGGCAATCAGCGTCGCCGCGGCATCGGCCTCGGCGCCTGTCCGCGCCAGCACGGTGACGGCATCGGAAATGCCAAGCGAAAAGGAGCGGCCGCGCCAGCCGCTGGTGGCAACGCCGCGGACACCGTCTTCGGCGCGGATGGTGATGCGGTCGGCGAGGCCGTGCCCGGTGCCGGCGATGGCCAAGGTTATCGACTGCCCCCTCCCGAGATGAAGGGCGCTATCGCCGCCATTGTTGACATAGGCGCGATCGAGTTGCCGCCCCTTGAGTAGCGCCGCCAGAATTTCGTCGGCTACCGAACCGGCGACGGCAGCCATCGGGGTGATGAAGCTTTCCGCCAATGGCGCAACGGCAGCCTCCATGCGCCGCGCCGTTGGGCCGGCGAAAGCGCGCGGCTTCAAGGATGCCGGACGGCGCAATTCGGGAAGTTCATCGACCAGCTCGTTCAAAATCGTCTGGAAGCGCGCGACCGCCTGAGCGTAGGCGGCGCGACATTCATCCGGGTCTCCGAAGGCCTCGACAATGAGGTCGATCGGTCCGTGGTTGAGATGAAGCCGCCGGCCGTCGGCGAGCCAATGCGCCTGCGGGCCGTTCATCATCCGGCTCCGTTGGCCCAGCCACGGCGCAATTGGGCCAGCGGCGGCCAGGGATTGCCGGAGGGCGCACCTGTGCCACGGCGCGGATTGAGGTACTCGCCGCCTTTGGCAAGAATGTCCTCGACGCTGCGGATCTCGCTCTCATAGCCGCCCAAACGGATATAGTCGTCGCGGCGCATGGTGAACTCGATCGGCGCCACCAGCGCCGGGGTCGGCACGTAGCCGAAGGCGCCTTCCGGCACGCGCGTGACGTCGACCATCAGCGTGATGCCGCCGCCCGGCCAGACATAGACCGGCGCGCCGCCCACCGTCACATAAGTCTTCAGGCCCTGCACCGAGCGCGTGAGGTTGACCGGGTTCTCGGTGACGCCGGCGCGCAGCGAGCCGCCGGCGCCGCCGACGAAGAGAACGGTGCAAAGCGCCGGCTCGCAATTGTCCTCGATCAGGCCGACGGATTTCTGCAGCCGATCCGGGAACGGCTTCTCGACCGGCATCAGCTGGTCGTCGAGCTCGTAATAGGCGAACTGCTCGCCGGTGGTCGATACCATGAGCAGCGACAGGCCGGGCCGCGCGCCCTTCTTGGCATTCCACTCACCGAGGATCGACAACGGATCGGAGATCGTCGTGCCGCCCCAGCCAAGGCCGGGCTCAGACACCTTGAAGTAGCGGCCCGGCGTCGAGCGGCGGCCGATGATCTTTATCCCGGTATCCTGCCAGCCCAGCACCTTGCCGGCCTGATGCTCCGAGACGACGCCGGTGATGTGGTCGTCGACCACCACCACCTCGTCGACCAGCCCGCGCCATTGCGTGGCAAACATGCCGATGGTGGCCGAGCCGCAGCCGACGCGCATGCGGTGCTCGACCTTGCCGTCGATGACCGGCGCCTTGCCGGCCTCGACGATGACCGTCGCGCCGCCGTCGATGGTGAGCTCGACGGGCTTCCTGTTGCAGAGCTTGAGCAGCGCATCGCAGGTGGCGCGTCCCTCGGCCTTCGAGCCCCCGGTCAGGTGATGGACGCCGCCGAGCGACAGCATCTGCGAGCCGTACTCGCCGGTCGTGACATGGCCGATCGCCTCGCCTTCGGACCGCACGGTCGCCGTCTCATCGCCGATATGGCGGTCGGTATCGATCTTCACCTTGACGCCGCAGTAGGAGAAGATGCCTTCGGTGACGACGGTGACGAGATCGACGCCCTCGACTTCCTGGCTGACAATGAAGGGCGCCGGCTTGTAGTCGGGATAGGTAGTGCCGGCGCCGATCGCGGTGACGAAGCGGCGCCCGGTGTTGGCCAGCTCGCCGTTCCAGGCTTCGCCCTCGGCGACGAACGGCACGACGGCGCCGCCGGTCTCGGCCGCGTGGTCGAGGATGGCCAGCGGGTCCATGCGCACGATGCGGCCGCCGACATTGCCGTAGCGGTCGCAGGCGCCGGTGCGGCCGTCGGCGATGTAGCACATGACCGGGCAGGCATCGCAGCGGATCTTCTCCGCCACCTGCTTCTCGCCGGGATCGTGGGTTTCGAAACGTTCGGCAAGCTCGCTCATCGGCGCGCCTCCTTCTCACGGATCGCCGCCAGGATGCGGCTCGGCGTTGCCGGCACCTTGGTGACCAGGACGCCTGTGGCATGGCGGATGGCATTGAGGATCGCCGGGGCGGTCGGGATCAGCACATGCTCGCCCAAACCCTTGGCGCCGAAGGGTCCTTCCGGATCCGGAACCTCGATCAGTATGTGCTCGACCGGCGGCACGTCGCCGATGGTCGGGATGAGATAGTCGTGCAGGTTCTCGGTGCGGCCGGGGATATATTCCTCCATCAGCGCCATGCCGATGCCTTGCGCGATGCCGCCCTCGATCTGACCTTCGACCAGCACAGGGTTGATCGCCTTGCCGACATCATGCGCGGCGGTGATCTTGATCAGTTTCACGGTGCCGAGCTTGAGATCGACCTCGAGCTCGGCGATCTGCGCGCCATAGCCATAGACGGCATAGGGCTTGCCCTGGCCCTTGGCGTCGAGCGGCTGCGTCGGCGGGTCGTAGGTCTCTTCCGTGACGAACACCAGCCCATCGGCATCGGCTTTCAGCGCCGTGAGATCGATGCGCCGCGTCGCGTCGCCTTCGCGGATGAAGATGCTTGGGCCATCGAGCGTGATCGTCGCGTGCTCCGAAACGTTGGCGAAGCGCAGGATTTTTTCGCGCAGCGCGCGGCCGGCCTTCTCTGCTGCCTTGCCGGTCACAAAAGTCTGGCGCGAGGCGGATGTCTTGCCGGCGTCCGGCGTGATGGCGGTGTCGGCGCTCCTCAGCTGGAATTTCTCCAGCGGCAGGCCGAGCGCGTCGGCGCAGATCTGGGCGATGACCGTGTTCGAGCCCTGGCCGATATCGACGGCGCCCTGATGCAGCATGACATCGCCGGAGGCCGAGATGCCGACCTTGATGGTCGAAGGATTGGGCAGCGAAGTGTTGCCGCAGCCATACCAGCAGGAGGCGACGCCGACGCCGCGCTTCGTTGCCACGCTGGTGGCGTTGAAAGCTTTCGCATCCGCGAGCGCGCGCGCCCAATGAGGCTTAAGCGACTCCAGACATTCGCCGATGCCGACGCCGGACTCCAGGCGCTGGCCGGTGACCGTTTCGCAGCCGTTCCGAAGGCAGTTTTTCACGCGGAAATCGAGCCGGTCCCTGCCGAGCTTGCCGGCGAGCTCGTCATAGAGCGTTTCCTGCATGATTGTGGCCTGCGGCACACCGAAGCCGCGGAAGGCGCCGGCGATCGGGCCGTTGGTGTGGATCGCGCGGCCCTCGGCGCGGTAGTTCGGCGTGGCGTAGGGACCGGAAGCATGGACCGGCACGCGGTTGGCGACCGTCGGACCCCAGCTTGCATAGGCGCCGGTGTTGAAGTCACCCTCAAAGACCATGCCGATGATGCGGCCTTCAGCATCCGCCCCGATGGTCGCCTGCATCTCGGCGGGATGGCGCTTGGTGGTCGACATCATCGATTCGTTGCGCGTGTAGACAAGCGCCGCCGGCCGCCCGGTCTTCATCGCC
This sequence comes from Mesorhizobium album, assembly GCF_033977205.1. NCBI lineage: Bacteria > Pseudomonadati > Pseudomonadota > Alphaproteobacteria > Hyphomicrobiales > Phyllobacteriaceae > Mesorhizobium > Mesorhizobium album. The sequence continues at coordinate 170,653 of NZ_JAVIIW010000007.1, forward strand.
ACAAGGCCGATGAGCGGTTGCAGCGAGACATCGAGCTTCGAGCCGAAGCCGCCGCCGGTAGCGGTCGGCACGATGCGGACCTTGTCGACGGCAAGGCCAAGCACCTTGGCCGTGTCGTCGCGGTCCATATAGGGCGCCTGCGTGCAAGCTACGACGACCAGCGTGCCGCCATCCATGTAAGCGAAACCCGCTTCCGGCTCGATATAGGCATGCTCGACGAAGGACGTCTCGATGGCGCCGGATACGGTGACCGCAGCGCTGCCTAGCGCCGCATCGGGGTCGCCGCGCTCGACAAAGCCTGACGTGAGGACATTCGCGGGCCGATGCTGGTGGATCAGCGAGGCGCCGTCGGCGCGGGCCTCGCGGGGCTGCAGAACATGCGGCAGTTCCGTCCAGGCGATCGGAAAATCGGTCAGGTCGAGATCGAGGATTGCTTCGCGCTCGCCCGCCACCAGCGCCACGGCCTCGCCGCGGAAGCGCGCGAAACCGTCGGCCAGCGCCGGCTGATCGGCAAAGGGACCGATGACGCCGAAGCAATTGTGGCCAGGAATGTCGGCGGCAGTGAAGACACCGGCGATGCCGGGATAGCCTTTTGCCCAAGCATCGAGATCGCCGACGCTGAAACGGGCATGGTAGTGCGGCGAGCGCACCACAAGCACGGCCAGTGCATCGGCCGGGAAGGAATCGCCGCCGAATTTTTCGTCGCCGGTGACCTTCGGCACGCCGTCGAGGCGGATAGGCGAGGCGCCGACGGCGTGGCCGACCTCGGGCAGGCGATGGTCGACACCATACATGTGGCGCGAGGCGTCCATCACCGCGGCGATGATCTTGCGATAGCCCGTGCAGCGGCAGAGCACACCGCCCAGCGCATCCTGCGTCTCGGCCTCGCTCGGCGTCGGGTTGCGCTCCAGCAGCGCGGTGGCCGCTACCAGCAGGCCCGGCGTGCAGATGCCGCATTGCGCGGCGCCATGATCGAGGAACGACGCCTGCAAGGCGGACAGCCGGCCATTGGCGAGGCCCTCGACCGTGGTGACGGAAGCACCGGACACGGAGGCCGCCGGCACCAGGCAGGCGCAGACGGGATTGCCGTCGACAAGCACGGTGCAGGCGCCGCAATCGCCGGCGTCGCAGCCGACCTTGGTGCCGGTCAGCCGCAACTCGTCGCGCAAAACCTGCGACAGGCGCCGAACCGGCGGCACCGAGACGCTGACGGCAGCGCCATTGAGCTCGAAGGCAATGTCGGCGCGTTCCATGCCGGGCTGGATCATGCTCATGCCGCCACCTTGGTTTCGCCCAGGCCGACGGCGGCGCACACCGCGCGGGCGACGATCTCGCGCGCGGCATCCTGCCTGTATTCGGCGCTGCCGCGCACATCGGCGATCGGCGAGAGTTCATCAATCGGCGCGGACAGCGCCACCTCGGCAAGTGCCGGTGTGACGGGTTGGCCACGCAGGGCCGCCTCGACCCCGGCAAGACGGCGGGCGACCGCCGAGCAGGCGCCGACGGCGATTGCCGCTTCGGCGATTACGCCATCCTCGACCACGAGCCGGGCCGCCGCCATGGCGATGGAGATGACGAGATAGCGCCGCGCGCCGAGCTTGACGAAGGCCGACATGCCGGCGGCAGAACGCTTCGGCACACGGATGGCGGTGACCATCTCGCCCGGCTGCAGCGCCGTGCGGCGATTGCCGAGGATGAATTCGCGAAGCGGCAGGTGGCGGGTCGCCATCGCCGACCGCAATTCGACGTCGGCATCGAGCACCAGCAGCGCCGGAACGCCATCGGCGGCGGGCGAGGCGTTGCAGAGATTGCCGGCGACGGTAGCAACGTTCTGGATCTGGATGGAACCGACTTCGCGCGCGGCCGCCTTCAACGCATCGAACGCCGACGGCAACGGATGTCGAACGACGTCGCTCCAGGTGGTGCGGGCGCCGATCCGCCAATGCTCGTCCGTCTCGGCGATGCCCCGCAGTTCAGCCAGCCCGTTGATGTCCAGGATATTGTCGCGGAAAGGCTTTGCACCCTGCGCCGGATAGAAATCCGTGCCGCCGGCAAGGACGCGCCAGCGGTCCTCGCCAAGCACAGCGAGCGCCTCGACGACTGTGGTGGGTTTCGCGTAACGGGTCACGCTTTGCCTTCCCAGAAAGGGGCCTTTCCGAGGGAACCTGCCAGCGCCACGCGTAGGCAAATTCATTCGTATGCAAATGATATCAACTTCGCCGCAATTGTCAAAGCGGAGTGGCCGGACCTGCCCGTCACAAAGGCCGGAACGGCTTTCGTCTTTTCTCGGAGGTTGACGCCGCCGGCCATCTGGTCAAGGGTCTGCCTCCGGTCGCGTCAGCGGCATTGACTGGAGCCCGCGCCGAACGAAAGGGAGCCCATGGCCGAGGAAGCGCTCATCGTCATCGACCTGCAGAACGACTTCTGCCCCGGCGGCGCGCTGGCGGTTGCCGGCGGCGACGAGATCGTGCCCCTGGTCAACGATCTGATCCGGCGGACCGAGCATGTCGTGCTGACGCAGGACTGGCATCCCGCAGGCCATTCGAGCTTCGCTTCCAGCCATCCCGGCAAGCAGCCATTCGAGACCGTCGAGATGCCTTACGGGCCGCAGACGCTGTGGCCGGATCATTGCATCCAGGGCAGCCTCGGCTCAGACTTCCATTCGGGGCTCGCCTGGACCAAGGCCGAGCTGGTGATCCGCAAAGGCTTCCGCACGGCGATCGATAGCTATTCGGCCTTTTTCGAGAACGACCATACGACGCCGACCGGTCTCGCCGGCTATCTCAAGGAACGCGGCATCGACACCGTCACCCTGGTCGGGCTCGCCACCGACTACTGTGTCGCCTATTCGGCGCTCGATGCTGTGAAGCAGGGCTTCAAGGCGACTGTGCGGCTCGACGCCTGCCGCGGCATCGATCTCAGCGGTTCGCTCGACGCGATGATCGCCCTCATGCGCGAGTCCGGTGTAACGCTCGAAGACCATTCGGCGGACTGATCGGACTGTGAGGCGTCGAGGGGGCTTCACCAGAATGGCGCGTGTCTTGGCGGCGGGCGTCGTCACCACAGCCCTCATGGCTTTTCCGCAATCGGCTTTAGCGGCCGAGGCTCACGAATTGCCCGGCGCGGCGATGTCGCTCTGGTGGGCGCTCCCCTTTGCCGGGCTGCTGCTTTCCATCGCGACCGGGCCGCTGCTTTTTTCGCATGTGTGGGAACATCACTACGGCAAGATCGCCGCCGCCTGGGCGGCACTGGTCGTGGTTCCGCTGGCGATCGCCTTCGGCATGTCGGCGGCAAGCGAAGCCGTGCTGCATACGCTGCTCACCGAATATCTCTCCTTCATCATCTTGCTGTTCGCGCTGTTCACCATTTCCGGCGGCATCCTGGTTGCCGGCAACATCCACGGCACGCCACTGGTCAATGCCGGCCTGCTGCTCATCGGCGCGATCCTTGCCTCGGTGATCGGCACGACCGGCGCCTCGATGATCCTGATCCGGCCGGTCCTGCGCGCCAACGACAACCGGCCGTTCAACGCCCATGTGGTGATCTTCTTCATCTTCCTGGTGTCCAACATCGGCGGCTCGCTGACGCCGCTCGGCGACCCGCCGCTGTTCGTCGGCTTCCTGCGCGGCGTCGACTTCTTCTGGACGACGGTGCACATCCTGCCCGACACGCTTTTCGTCGGCAGCCTGGTGCTGCTCGTCTTCCTCGTGCTCGACATCGTCCTGCATCGCCGCGAGGCCGGCATGCCGAAGATCAAGGACCCGACACCGGACACGAAGGTGCGCCTGCGCGGGCTGGCCAACCTGCCGCTGCTTGCCGGCGTGATCGGCGCAATCCTGCTTTCGGCAAGCTGGAAGCCCGGCGTGAGCTTTTCCGTCCTCGGCGTCGGCCTGGAGCTGCAGAACCTGGTGCGCGACGCGATCATCCTGGCGCTGGCTTTTCTGTCGCTTAAAGTCTCGTACAAGAGCCACCGCGAAGCGAATGGCTTCAACTGGGGGCCGATCGCCGAGGTGGCGAAACTCTTTGCCGGCATCTTCATCTGCATCGTGCCGGTGGTCGCGATCCTCAGGGCAGGGCACGACGGCGCGCTGGCGCCGCTGGTCGCGCTGGTCACCTCGGCCGACGGCCAGCCGAACAACCTCGCCTATTTCTGGCTGACCGGGGCGCTGTCGTCCTTCCTCGACAACGCGCCGACCTATCTGGTGTTCTTCGAGCTTGCCGGCGGCGACGCGAAGCACCTGATGACGGAGGCGGCATCGACACTTGCCGCGATCTCGGCGGGTGCGGTGTTCATGGGCGCCAACACCTATATCGGCAATGCACCGAACTTCATGGTCTTTGCCATCGCCAGGCATCGCGGCTTCAAGATGCCGGGCTTCTTCGGCTACATGGCCTGGTCGGGAGCGGTGCTGATCCCGACGTTTTTGATTGCGGGATTTTTGTTCTTTGGGTGATCAGCCTACACCCACGTACCGCCGCACCGCCGACGGATCGCCGCGCAAGGCCTCGACATCGACCGTCTCGCGGTTGCGGCCGTTCTCGATGAATGAGACGCGGTCGGCGACCGAAAGCACGGCCTCGACGCGCTGCTCGACCAGGATCGTCGAGACGCCGAGATCCCGCAGCTTCGCCACCGTCTCGCGGATCTTGGCGATCATCGACGGCATCAGCCCTTCGGTCGGCTCGTCGAGCAGAAGCACCTGCGGTTCGAGGCAGAGCGCGCGCGCCATGGCCAGCATCTGCTGCTCGCCGCCGGAGAGCGTGCCCGAGCGCTGCTTCAGCCGCTCCCTGAGCAGCGGGAAGAGGTCGAGAACACGTTCCCGTGTAGCTTTCCCCTTGCCGCGCGCCATCAGGCCGATCTCGATATTCTCCGCCACCGTCATGTCGGCGAACAATCGCCTGCCCTGCGGCACATAGGCGACGCCGGCCTTCGGCACGTCATGCGCGGCGAGCCCGGTCAATTCCTTGCCGTCGAGCCTGATCGAGCCGGCCGCCGCCGGCACCAGCCCCATGATCGCCTTCAGCGTCGTCGTCTTGCCGGCGCCGTTGCGCCCGAACAGGCAAAGCACCTCGCCCTTGTTCAGCACGAGATCGAGGCCGTAAAGCACCTGGACCTCGCCGTAGAAGCACTTGAGCCCGGAGATGGTGAGCGCTCGCGGTGTCTCAGCCATGGGTCGCTCCGAGATAGGCATCCTGCACCTGGACATTGGCGCGGATCTGCTCCGGCGTGCCTTCGGCGAGGATCTTTCCCGAATTGAAGACGGTGATGCGGTCGGCAAGCTGCATGACCACCGGCATGTTGTGCTCGATGAGCAGCACCGTGGCGCTCTTGGCGATCTCGCGCACCAGGGTGATGAAATTGTCGATCTCGCTATCGGCCAAGCCTTGCGTCGGCTCATCGAGGATGAGCAAGCGCGGCTTCAGCGCCAGACCCATCGCGACTTCAAGCAGGCGCTGATGGCCGTAGGAAAGGTGTGCGGCCAGCGTGCCTGCCCGGTCGGCGAGGCCGGTGCGCTCCAGCGCCGCCATGACGCCGGCCCTCACCTGCCCTTTCGAGCGGCTGTCGGTCAGCGTGCGCTGCACCGGCAGCGCGACATTGTCGAAGGCCGTGAGATTGGCGAAGACGCTGGTGATCTGGAAGGTGTAGGCGACACCGAGGCGAACCCTTCGGTAAGCCGGCATGTCGGTGATGTCGGTGCCGTCGAAGACGATCGCGCCCGCGGACGGCCGGATGCGGCCGCTGAGCAGGCTGACAAAAGTGGTCTTGCCGGCACCATTGGGACCGATGATGGCGCGAATCTCGCCCGGCATCAGCGTGAAGTCGACGCCGTCGACTGCCCGCAGGCCGCCGAAATGGCGCGACAGGCCCTTGGTGGTGAGCAGCGGCATCATGGCAGCCAGCCCAGCCAGCGCTGGCGGATGCTGCCCAGGATGCCCTTCGGGAAGAAGAGCACCAGCAGGATCAGCGCGACGCCGACGATCAGCAGATAGGCGGAGGTGAAGCCGCTGGTGATGTCGGTGACATAGTACATGAACAGCGTGCCGATCAGCGGCCCGAGCGTCGTCGCGGCGCCGCCGAGCAGCACCCAGAGCAAGGGCAGGATCGAATACTGCACCGAAGCGAAGCTCGAGCCGATATAGCCGAACAGCAGCGCATAGGCCGCACCTGAGGCAGCGCAGATGGTGCCGGAGAGAACCACTGCAGCGAGCTTGTTGGCGACCGTGTCGTAGCCCAGCATCTTGGTACGCTCCTCGTTCTCGCGGATGGCGACAAGAACGCGGCCGAAGCGGGAGCGGACGGTGGCAAGCGTGGCAATCAGCACGATCGAGAACAGCGCCAGCGCGCTCATATAGCGCACGGTTGGGTTGGTCAGGTCGAGCGAGGCGCCGCCGAGATTGAAGGTTCGCGCCGCCTGCTGGATGACCAGGCCCTGGTCGCCGCCGGTCCAGCCGGCAAAATAGAGGATAAGCAGATAGAAAACCTGCGCGAACATCATGGTGACGATCATAAACGCCACACCCGACGTGCGCAGCGCCAGCAGGCCGATGACCAGAGCAAGCAGCGCGCCACAGGCGATCCCGGCAGCGAAGGCTTCCGGCACGCCCCAGCCGAGATGGTAGACCGTCAGCCCGGCGCCGTAGAGGCCGGCCGAGAAAAACATGGCGTGGCCTAGGCTGAGCAGACCGACGTAGCCGAAGAGCAGATTGTAGCCCATGGCGAAGACCGCGAGCGCCATGATGCGGGCAAAGAGGCCTTGGTGGTAGTCCGGCAGGACGAAGTTCAGCACGAACAGCAGCGCGACGACGCCGATATGCAGCGCATAGATTTTTGCCGGCGAAGCATCCCTCATCGCGCGGTCGTCCCGAACAGCCCTTGAGGCCTGAACACCAGCACCATGGCGACGACCAGCGTAGCGATGATCTTGGCCAGTGTCGGCGAGAAGAACACCGAGATGATGCCGTCGGAGAGGCCGATCAGGATGGCGGCGACCACGGTGCCGCGCAGCGATCCCAGCCCGCCGATGATGACGACGATGAAGGAGAGCAGCAGCGGGTCCTGCCCCATCAGGTAATGCGCCTGGCTGATCGGCACGATCAGCACCGCCGCGATCGCCGCCAGCATGGCACCGATGGCGAAGACGCCGGCATAGACGCGCTCGACCGGAATGCCGAAGGCCTGCGCCGTCTCCCGGTCATACTGGGTGGCGCGCATGATCAGCCCGACCTTGGTGCGGGTCAGCACCAGCCAGGTCAGCACGAGCAGGATGGCCGACGCAGCGACCACCGACAGCTTGTAGCCGGAATAGCCGAACCACGGCAGGAGGATGCGATAGCTGAAGGGCGGCTCCACGGGGCGCGCCTCCGGACCATAGAATGTCAGCGCCAGCTGTTGGATGATGTAGAGCATGCCGATGGTGGCGACGATGGTGCTTTCGGGATTGTAGTTCAGCCGGCGCAGCACCAGCCATTCAGCAAGAAACGCGACCAGCCCGACCAGCAAGGGCGCGATCACCAGCGCCGCCACGAAGCCGATCGCCGGATGGCCGGAGATCGCCGTCGAGACCGCCCAGGCAAGAACCGCGCCCAGCATGAAGAACTCGCCATGGGCGACATTGACGATACGCATGACGCCGAACACCAGCGACAGGCCAAGCGCTGTCAGCGCCAGCACGGCGGACGTGACCAGGCCTTCGAGGGCGGCGAGGAGGAGGTGGGGTCCGAAGTGCATCGATTACACGCAGGTTGACGCCAAGCGCACCCCCCTCTGCCCTGCCGGACATCTCCCCCTCAAGGGGGGAGATTGGAAGTTGTCGCGGGTTTCGCCAATCGCCAACGTCGGTGAATAGGTGCCGTCGCAAAAGCTGCCGATCTCCTCCCTTGAGGGGGAGATGTCCGGCAGGACAGAGGGGGGTGGCTTGGCGCCCACGCTTGATTGAGCAGCTAAGCTCACAGCGCCTGCTTCGTATAATCCCCTTCCGGCTCGTAGAGGCCGTCCTCGATCTTGGTCTTGTGGACGACCTTGAGCTTGCCGCCCTCGACCTTGGAGATGTTCTGGATACCGAAACACTGGTGGATATTGCCGTTGAAGATCTTGGGGCCCTGCGGATGCTCCGGGCCCTCGGCGAATTCTTTCAGCGCCTCGGTCGCCTCGACCAGCTTGGCGCGATCCTCCGGACCTTTATAGCCGGCATCCTCCATCGCCTTCTTGACGACATAGAGCGTCTCCCAGCAGCCGAACATGTGCGAGGCGGTGGAGACGTCCTTGGGATCGCCGACGGCGGCGCCGTTGTCATCGATGCCGACGGCGGCGCGATAGGCTTTCTGCGCGGCGGAATCATCCGGCTGCGCGTAGCGCGGCGAGCCTTCCCAGAAATGGCTGCCGTCGAGGAATTCGAGACCGGGGCTGTTGATGTCGACGGCCTCGAGCGAATCCATGAAGCCGAAGAGCTGCGGCCTTTGCGAGCCGTAGAACTCGCCGAGTTCCTTGACGAAGGTCAGCACGGCCGGCCCGACCATGACGTGGTAGATGACGTCTGTCTCGGCCGGAATCTGCGGGAAGTATTTGGTGAAGGAGCTCTCGGTCGGCGGAATGGCGATCTGCGCGATGACATCAGCGCCCTGCGCCTTCAGAGCCGGCGGCAGGTAGTCGCGATGGTCGTAGCCGAAGGCGAAGTCGGGGAAGATCTGCGTCACCTTCTTGCCGGCATTGGCCGCGATCCACGGCGCCATCGACTGGATCTGGCTCTTCACGTCGGTGATGCCGGGCTGGAAGACGTAGCGGTTGAGCTTGGTCGATGCGACGTGATGGCCTTCGCTGACCACGAAATAGGGGATCTTGTTCTCGCCGGCGGCGGGCACCGAGCCGATCACCACATGCGAGAACAGCGTGCCGAAGACGATATCGGTCTTGTGCTGCGTCGCGAACTTATTGACCACCTCGGCGCCGCGCGCCGGATCGGTGCCGTCATCCTCGATTACCAGCTCGACCTTGCGGCCATTGATGCCGCCGGCGTCGTTGATCGCCTTGACAGCGGCAGCACTTGTCCTGTCATACCAGCGTCCATAGGCGGCGCCGATGCCGGTGCGGTGCAATTGGAAGCCGATCTTGATCGGCGCCGAACTCTGCGCCTGGCTGTAGCGGACGAAGCCTGGGGCCAGCGCGAGGCCTGCGCCGGCAGCGAGGCCCTTCAGCGCGGTGCGGCGAGAAAGCGTCGTCTTGGAGAGGTCGAAAAATCCGTTCTTGTCAGCCATGTCCGTTCCCCTGTTTTTTCAGTTCTGACCAGCGATAAGGCGGCTCGATCCTCCTTGCTCGGAGGATCGGAAAAATTGCATGTGTACAAACTAAATCACCAAAGCCATGACCTGGCAAGCGAGGTTCCCCAGGACACTCTCACCCAGCGGTCGGCGTAGCGAGCAGCCACAGGCCGAACATCGTGTAGGCGATCATCAAAAGCGTCAGCGGAAGCTGGCTGAGCGCCGCGCGAGAGGCTTGCGGATGCAGCCGCCAGGCGAGGCCATGCGCCACAAGCACGGCCAGCACGTGTCCGGCGATGATGACACCGGCCTGCAGGTTCCATAGCCATCGCGCCGACCCGGCGCCGGCGACGATGCCTGCCTCGACCATCCTGTCGGCGGTGCCGAACAGATTCCAGCCGAGCGCGAAGGGGTCGGAAAGGGCGACCAGCGCGTATTGGCCGTCGACAAGCAACACCGTCAGATAGTGCGCGATATGATAGGCGAGCGCGATCGGCACGATCGACCAGACCAGCAGGCCGGCGGCTTGCCTGAATGAATGCCCGCCGCCGGCAAGGCGCTGGCCGACGAAGACAGTAAGACCAAACACCGCCGCGAACAGCACGAAAGTGAGCACGAGACCGAAGCTGCCGATGCCGATCAGCGCGCTGCGGCCGGGAAATTCCAGTGGATTGACGCCGAAAAGGCCGAGCCAGAAGAACGTCTTCGACAGGCCGTCGAAGGATACGGACGACAGCGTCAGCAAGAGGAAAGCCGTTCCGCTTACCGGCAAGGGCTCTGCCGCCAGCAGCTTCGCCCCCGGCCAGCAGAGGCTGAGCCGGCCCTGCTCGCGCTGAACGGGCGCGAAGCGGGCGACCATGGAAAAGAAGACGCTCAGGAATTCGCCATGCCGGCTCCAGCCGCAGTAGCCGAAGGCAAGCATGGCGACGACGCTGACCAGCCAGTAGGCACCGGCGGCGAGGGCCAGCCGGGACGGATCATCGGGCGCCGGATCGATCAGTTCGAACCAGGCGAAGGCGGAGAACAGGATGAAGGCCGGCCAGAAGCCGAGCCATTTAGGCAGGCGCGATGGCTGCGCCTCGTTGCTGCGAAGCCGGAAGATACGCGCAGCGACGCGACACGGCCCATACCAAGGGTTGAGCCACGACCAGAGATCGCCGAACACGCCCTGCAACAGCGTGAAGCCGGCCCAGAGCAATGTCCAGATGACCAGCGGCAGCGGGTTGGAGAGCGGATCGCGGCTGCCGAAAAGGCCCGCAGCAATAAGCAGAGCAAAGCCGGCAAAGGAAAACAGGCTGACGATGGTGCGTAGGCCGTCGCCGAAGGCGAAGAGCGGCAGGCGCCGGCGCCAGAAATTATCGAGGGCGGCAGGCGGCAGAAGCGCCAGCACGAGGAAACTGACGGCAACGGCAAAAGCGCCGCCGGCGATGTAATAGCCCGTCGGCAGAAGTAGCACGTGGCCGCGGTCGGAGGCATGCGCGAAGGCGGGGGTGGGGAGGAGTGGCGTCAGCGCCAAGGCGACTGCGAGGGATCGAGGCCCGAGGGGATTATCTGCAGCGTCGCGATCCTTCGCACCCCCCTCTGTCCTGCCGGACATCTCCCCCGCAAGGGGGGAGATTGGCCGTCGTCGCCGCTTTCGCCAATCGCCAGCGTCGCAGGAGAAGCGCCCCCCGGATGAACTGCCGATCTCCCCCCTTGCTGGGGAGATGTCCGACAGGACAGAGGGGGGTTGGCGGGAACTCAAGTTATCCGATTATCCGAAATTCCATTTGAGCAACCCTCACACCTTGACCAGCTGCTTCACCCGCCCCTTCTCGCCAAAAATCCTCAAATACCGCTTGATCTCCTTCTCGTCCCCCGTCGACTTGGCGGGATTGTCGGAGAGCTTCACCGCCGGGCGGCCGTTGGCTTCGCTGACCTTGCAGACCAGCGAGATGGCGTCGAGGCTTCTGGTTTCGGTCGGCGCGCAGCCCTCGAAATCGTTGGTGAGGTTGGTGCCCCAGCCGAAGGACATGCGCACCTTGCCCTTGAAGTGACGATAGGTCTCCTCGATGGTCTCGACCTCGAGCCCGTCGGAGAAGATGAGCAGCTTCTGCTTCGGATCCTTGCCCTTCTCGCGCCACCAGGAGAGGATCTTCTCGCCGCCTTCGATCGGCGGTGCGCTGTCGGGGCGGAAGCCGGTCCAGTCGGCGATCCAGTCCGGCGCATCGCGCAGGAAGGCGGCTGTGCCGAAGGTGTCGGGCAGCACGATCAGGAGGTTGCCGCCATAGTAGCGCTGCCAGTCCTGCAGCACCTTGTAGGGCGCCTGCCGCAACTCCTGCTCCGAATTGGCAAGTGCCGCGAACACCATCGGCAATTCATGCGCGTTGGTGCCGAGCGCCTCGAGGTCGTTATCCATGGCCAAAAGCACGTTGGAGGTGCCGGTGAAGGCATCGCCGATGCCTTCCTTCAGCGCCTCGACACACCAGCGCTGCCACAGGAACGAGTGGCGGCGGCGCGTGCCGAAATCGGAAATACGGATGCCGGGCAGGGCCTTCAGCCGCTCGGTCTTGTCCCACATCTTGGCCTTGGCGCGGGCGTAGAGCACGTCGAGCGCGAACGGGCCGAAGGAGCGCAAGGCGGCGCGCGAGCGCAATTCGTTGATGATGGCGAGCGCCGGGATTTCCCACAGCGTCGTGTACATCCAGGGACCGGCAAAGGAGAGCTCGAACTGGCCGTCGCGCCTGGAAAGCTCGTATTCGGGCAGCTGGAAATCCTCCAGCCAGGCCAAGAATTCGGGCTCGAATATCTGCTTGCGGCCGTAGAAGGTGTTGCCGCCCAGCCAGATCATCTCCTTCTTCGAGAAGCGAAGCGTGCGCGCGTGATCGAGCTGTTCGCGCAGCTCGCCTTCGTCGATCTCGTCGGCAAGGCGCACCGGCGTGGTGCGGTTGATCAAGGTGAAGGTGGCGTCGACCTTGGGATACATGCCCCAGATCATCTGCAGCATCAGAAGCTTGTAGAAATCGGTGTCCAGAAGGCTGCGGACGATCGGGTCGAGCTTCCAGGTGTGGTTGTAGACGCGCCGCGCTATATCGGTCTTTGCCATGCTTGCTGCCGCCTTCGCTGCTTGCTCCGAAAAAGCGGCGCCGAAACCGATTCAGGCGACATTCTTCCGGCCTTTGTTTTAAGCCGACTGCCTCATAGCATTGAATTTTTGCAAGCGCTGCCCGCTTTGCAAGCTGGCCCGACAAAAAGAAGCCGCCTGCGGCAAGTGCCGGAGCCCGAACGCGATTGATTTTTCGCATGGGCTACCGGAAACTCCGGCGGACGATAGACAGGAGAATCCGCACATGGGCTACGATCGCGGCAAGCTGGAAGCGTTGCGCCGCAAATATGGCGAGAGCCATGGCGGCGAGATGTTTGACCCCAAATTCCGCAAGGTCGCCGACAAGATCTTTTCGAAGAGCGGCACGCGCCTCGCCCCCTATTCCGGCGTCCCGACCTTCCTTGCCGCGCCCTACCGGCAAGTCGCCGCCGACAATCCCGATTTCGGCGACCTGCAGGTGGCGATGATCGGCGTGCCGATGGACCTCGGCGTCACCAACCGGCCGGGCGCGCGCTTCGGGCCGCGAGCGCTGCGCGCCATCGAGCGCATCGGCCCCTACAACCATGTGCTGGAATGCGCGCCGACGCATGAACTGCGGGTTGCCGATATCGGCGACACGCCGTTCCGCAGCCGCTATCGGCTGGAAATCAGCCATGAAGACATCGAGCGCCGCACCAACCAGATCGTCGACGCCGGAGTGCTGCCGCTCTCGGTTGGCGGCGACCATTCGATCAGCCATCCGATCCTGAAGGCTGTCGGCAAGAAGGCCCCGGTGGGCATGATCCATATCGACGCCCACTGCGACACCAGTGGGCTTTTCGACATGACCAAGTTCCACCACGGCGGACCGTTCCGCAACGCGGTGCTGGACGGCGTGCTCGATCCGACCCGCACGATCCAGATCGGCATTCGCGGCTCGGCGGAGTATCTGTGGGAATTCACCTATGAGTCCGGCATGACCGTGGTCCATGCCGAAGAGGTGACCGGCCTCGGCATCCCCGCCATCATCGAGAAGGCGCGCAAAATCGTCGGCGACGGGGAGACCTACATCTCCTTCGACGTCGACAGCATCGATCCGGCCTTCGCGCCCGGCACCGGCACGCCGGAGGTCGGCGGGCTGACGACGCGCGAGGTGCTGGAATTGCTGCGCGGCCTGAAAGGCCTCAACATCGTCGGCGGCGACGTCGTGGAAGTCGCGCCGCAATATGACGCGACCACCAACACCGCCCATGTCGGCGCGCAGGTGCTGTTCGAGATCCTCAGCCTGATGGTGTTCAGCCCTGCGCTCAAGAAGGGCTGACGCGGCTAATACGGCCGCAGGGGCACCCGGCGGCCGTATTCTCAGTGACTGAACGACAGCGCCGGCGCGATGCGGTCGCGCCTGAGCCAGCGCACGAGCAGCAGCCCCGCCACCACGGCCAGCCCCGACGCCAGGCCGATCCAGATGCCGACGCCGTTGAAGCCGAAATGGAAGGCGAGCAGCACGCCGAGCGGCAGGCCGACGCCCCAATAGCCGATCGCGGCATAGATCATCGGCACCTTGGTGTCGTGCAGGCCGCGCAGCATGCCGGCGGCCACCGCCTGCGCGCCATCGAAGATCTGGAACAGCGCGGCAAAGGCCAGGAACGACACGGCGAGCCCGATCACTCGGGCATTGGCAGGATCGGCGAGATCGATGAAGGCGCTGATCAGGAGATGCGGCCAGAGGATCATCACCAGCCCCATCAGCGCCATGAAGGACACGCCGATGACATAGGCCGTCCAGCCGGCGCGCGACACACCTTCGGGATTGCCGGCGCCGTGGGCAAGGCCGACACGCACGGTGGCCGCCTGGTTGAGGCCGAGCGGCACCATGAAGGTGATCGAGGCGATCTGGATGGCGATCGCGTGAGCTGCCAGCGAATCCGCGTCGATCAGGCCCATCAGCAGTGCCGCCGCATTGAAGATCGTCACCTCGAAGGCGAGGATGCCGGCGATCGGCAGGCCGAGCCTCAGCAGGCCGCGAAAGCGCGGCCAGTCGGAGCGCCAGAAGCGCCCGAACAGGCGGTAGCGGCGGAACTTCTTCTCCAGCATCACCACCGCTATCAGGCCGGCGAACATCAGCGTGCTGGAAAGCGACGTGGCAAGGCCCGAGCCGGCGATGCCCATGGCCGACACGCCGAGATTGCCAAACATGAACACCCAGTTGAAGAAGGCGTTGCAGGCCACGGCGACGAAGACGATGACCAGCGCCCAGCCCGGCCGCTCCAGCGCCGAGATGAAGGAGCGCAGCACGATATAGCCGTAAAAGGGCAGCACCGCCCATTGCAGCCAGTGCAGGTAGATGCCGGCCTGGTGCGCGAGCTCCGGCTTCTGCCCCATGGCCGAGAGCACCTCTTCGCCGTGCCAGAGGAAGAGCCAGATCGGGATCGAGACGAGCACCGCCAGCCACAGGCCCTGGCGCACGGTGCGGCGCAGGTCGCGCACCGAATGGCGGCGGCGGCCGAGCTCGGTCGCCATCATCGGCGAGGTTGCCAGCATCAGGCCGAGGCCGAAGATCAGCGGCATGAAATAGAGGTTGGAGCCGAGCGCGCCGGCGGCGAGCGTGTCGGGCCCCAGCCTTCCCATCATCATGACGTCGGTCGCGGTCATGGCGGTCTGGCCGAGATTGGTGAGCACCATCGGCCAGGCAAGCGCCAAAGTCGCCCTGATTTCCTGACGCCAAAGACTTTCCGGCGCGCGAGCGCAGGCTTCGATCGCAGACATTTTCCGCTCTTTCAGATCGCGGCGCGTCGGGACCAATCCCGGAAGCCGCACGGCAAACGGCGCAACCATCGGTTTCGCGCCGTTTGCGTCGTCTTGTGAACGAAATGCGACATATTGGCAAGGGAGGAGGAGCGGCCAGTCATTGATCCAGCAGGGGGCCTGACCGGCGGCCGCGTTCACTTGTCCGCCAGGGGCTGCTAGGGATTTCCCGGACGTAAGCAGCCGGCGAAACGCCCGGAGGAATGGATGCCGTTCAGGCGCAGAAAGAACACGGCCGCGATCCCGCGAACGGTGCCGGCCTTCGAGCACATCGTCACCGAGGCGAGCGAGAGCTTCCTGTGGCGGCTGGACGACTATCCGTGGGAGCGCAACGTCTGGAATTTTCACCCCGAATACGAGATCCATCTGCTTAGGAAATCGTCAGGCGTGGTGCTGGTCGGCGACCATATCGGCGAGTTCGGGCCTGGCTATCTGACGATCGTCGGCGGCGGCCTGCCGCACGACTGGGTGACGGCGGTGCAGCCTGGCGAGCTGATCGAAGGCCGCGATATCGTGCTGCAATTCGATCCGGAGCGGTTGCGGGGATCGGCGGGGCTGCTGCCGGAACTGCGCGAGCTGGAGCCGTTCCTGGAGCGCTCGCTGCGCGGCATGGTCTTCCATGGCCGCACCGCGATCGACGGAGCAGAGCTGATTGAGCGGATGGGCACCGTGCAAGGGTTCACCCGCTTCCGGCTGTTCCTCGAACTGGTCGATATGCTGGCCAAGACCGATGAGTACGAGCTCTTGTCGTCGCCGGATTTCTCGCCGGTGCTCGACGCCGCCTCGCTGGACATCATCCAGCGCACGTTGACCTATCTCTTCCAGCACTTCGCCGAAGATTTGAAGCTGCCGGAAGTGGCAGCACTTGCCGGGATGAGCGAAAGCACGTTTTCGCGGTTCTTCCAGAAGAACACCGGCAACAGCTTCAGCGACCACGTTGCCAAGCTGCGACTCTGGCAAGCCTGCAAGCTGCTCGCCGATACCGATATCCCGATCACCGACATCTGTTTCCAGGTCGGCTACATGAACATCTCCAACTTCAACCGCGCCTTCCTGCGTAAGCACAAGATGACGCCGTCGTCCTACCGCAAGCTGTCGCGGCAGCGGCTGACGCTGCGGGCCTGATCAGGTCGAAATCGGCTCTCCTGACGATACCGATACTTGTGTGACATGCAGACTCTATACGCGTCGTTTTTTGCGTCGCACAATGCATAAAAGTACAGGTTTGCCGCAACAAGGCTTCTAGCCTCGCTCTGTCCGACTCCTCATTTTGGCGACGGGTGGCAGGTCGCCCGGGCGACGGTGAGGGTCGCTTAGCCCGAGGACTGCCGCTCCCGCGAGTGTTCCTGGAGGAGAAAAATCAATGAAATCAAATCGGCTCGCTGCCAGCCTCAGCGCAGCGTTCGTGCTTACCGCATCCGTATCAACCGCAGCACTGGCACAGGCGCCAGTCTGCTCGGCGCCGGTCAAGGTGCTGGCGCAGCCGCGCGACGGGCTGACGCTTCTGGAGGACTCCAAGGACGAGTTCAAGAAGCTCTCCGGCGCCGGCTTCCAGATCGACTATCTCAACGAGAACGACCGGCGGGCAAAGTCGCGCGCCGACGCCTCCACCGTCGGTAACTACAACGTCTATTATGTCGACGAGGCCAATGTCGCGCTGTTCGCCTCCTCGGGCTGGATCGCGCCGCTGACGGACTATTACCCGGCTGAGTACGACTTCGCCGACTTCGATCCAGGCCGCCAGAAGGTCGCCACCTATGACGGCAAGATCTGGTTCGCGCCGCTGACCGGCGGCGGTGACCTGATGGTCTACCGTAAGGACGTTCTGGAGGCCGCCGGCATCCAGCCGCCGAAGACGCTCGATGAACTCATCGCCGATGTGGCGAAGCTGAACGATCCCGACAAGGGCATGTACGGCATAGCGCTGCGCGGCGCGCGCGGCTCGGGCGCCAATGTCTGGCGCTGGATGCCGTTCTTCAAAGCCTATGGCGGTAAATGGTTCGACAGCGACAAGCCGGCTTTCAATTCGGATGCCGCCGTGAAGGCGACCGAAACCTATCTCAAGCTGTTCAAGGATTCGGCGCCCGGCACGCAGACCGGCAGCTGGGATGAATCGACCGGCGCCTTCCTCTCCGGCCAGGTCGCCATCCTCGTCGAATCGACGCCGCTGTCGGGCATGGCGGTCGATCCAAAGACCTCGCAGGTGGTCGGCAAGGTCGGCTTCCTGCCGCCGCCCTCGCCGCTGCCTGGCGGCGGCTACGGCCATGGGCTCGCCATCGGCACCAAAGCCAATGCGGACGACGCCTCGAAGAAGTGCGCCGGTCTGTTCATCGCCTGGGCGACGTCGAAGGAGAACGAGAAGCACAGGCTCGACGCGCACCAGTTCGGCGAGCTCAACCGCACCAGCATCCTCTCCAGCAAGGAATTCGCCGACATCTACGGCGCCGATCTCGGACAGGCGCTGGCCGACACCGGCAAGGTCACGGCGGTGAACTTCTGGCAGGATCCGCGCTGGCCAGATCTCGGCGACCGCTGGGGCATCATCCTCGAGGAACTGGTCACCGGCACCCGCACCGATATCAAGGGCGGCCTCAACGAGCTCGAGGCCTACGCCAACGAGCTGGTGAAGAAGAAGTAATCCTCCCGCCCGCGGCGCGCGGTGGCCGGCATTCGTCGGAATGCCGGGACCCGTGCGCCGCGGGTTCACGCCAGCGATTCCAATGCATCCGCGATATTCCCGAGGATAGGCAATGCGCCGACGCTCTTCCCTGCCCGTGACCTTTCTCGTTCCCACGCTCGGCATCCTGCTCGTGCTGTCGATGGTGCCTACGCTTTATGCCATCGTGATCGCCCTGCAGAACCGGGAATTGAGCGCTCCGGGCTATTCCTGGATCTGGTTCTCGAACTTCGCCGACCTCTTCCTCGACCGCCGCTTTCTCAATGCCGTCTTGGTTTCGGTGAAATGGGAAATCGTCACCGTCGTGGCGACGATGGCGGTGGCGATTGGGCTCGGCGTCCTGATGTTCGAGGTCGCCTCGCCGCGCATGCGCAATGTCTATTGTCTTCTATTCATCATTCCGGTGCTGTTGCCGCGCGTCTCGGCGGCTTTCGTGTGGAAGTTCGCCTACCACCCGCTCTACGGCATCGCCACCTATCCCTACCGGCTGATTACCGGCGGGCTGATCTTCGACCCGCTGTCCAAGGCCTCGACAGCGCTGTTCGCCGTCGCCTCCGTCGACGTCTGGCAATGGGGCCTGTTCTTCGCCGTCATCGTGCTGAAGCTCCTGGAGACGTTGCCGCCGCAGCCGATCGAGGCGGCCAGGCTCGACCATGCGAAGCGCTGGCAGATCCATGCCTATGTCACCTTGCCGATGCTCAAGGCGCCGCTAATCAGCCTGATGTTCGTCAAGATGATCGAGTCGCTGCGCTCCTTCGACCTCATCTATGTGATGACGCGCGGCGGGCCGGGCGTCGCGACCGAGACCCTCGACATGTATGCCTTCTCGCAGGGCTTTATCGAGTCCGGCAAGGTCTCCTACGCCTCGGCGATGGCTGTGCTGATGATGATCGCGACCGTCATCACCTTCACCTTCCTGTGGAAGCGGGTGCAGGCATGAGACCGGGCCGCCTGATCGCCAAGGCCATCCTGGCGCTGGCCGGATTCCTGGCCGTGTTCCCGCTTGTCTGGACGGCGCTCAATGCGCTGAAGAACAATGTCGACATCATCACGCGCGTTCCGCGCCTGGTGTTCACGCCGACGCTTGCCAACATCTCCTACATCCTCGGTCGCGACAGCGTGCTGACCGGACTCTACAACTCGGTCGTCGCCAGCGGCTCGGCCGTGCTGATCGGCGTCGCGCTCGGCCTGCCGGCGGCCTACGCGGTGGCACGCTATCCCAACCGCTTCGCCGGCGACATCCAGTTCTTTGTCCTGTCGCTGCGCTTCCTGCCGCCGGTGGCGGTGGCCATTCCGCTGATGGTGATCTGGCTGCAGGTCGGCCTCTACGACACCTTGCCGGCGCTCGTCGTCACCTATTCGCTGCTCACCATCTCGGTGATCATGTGGCTGGCGATTCCCGCCTTCCAGGGCGTGCCGAAGGAGGTCGAGGAGGCGGCCTTCGTCGACGGCTACGGCGCCTATTCGGTGTTCTGGCGGATTGCGCTTCCCGTCGCGGCGCGTTCGCTCGCAGGCGCCATCGCCTTCAGCTTCGTGTTGGTCTGGAACGAGTTCCTGATCGCGCTGATGCTGTCGAGCTCCAACGCGAAGACCCTGCCGATCGTCGCCTCCGAGCTGTCGCAACAAGGTATGAACGTGCCGTGGGGCATTCTCAACGCCTCGGTCGTGCTTCTGTCGCTGCCGCCGCTGCTGTTCCTCGGCGTGCTGAGCGGCTTTCTGAATTCCGTTTTCCGGCAAGAAAAGACTTGATGCGAGGATTGGCCGATGCAGGCACTGGTACTTGAGAAAAAAGGCGAACTGTCGCTGCGCGAGATCGCGTTGCCGCTCAATGTGGGTCCGGACGACGTCAAGATCGCCATCCATACAGTCGGCGTCTGCGGCAGCGACGTGCACTATTACACGCATGGCGCCATCGGCAGCTATATCGTGCGCCAGCCGATGGTGCTCGGCCATGAGGCCTCGGGCACGATCGTCGAGGTTGGCGCCAACGTTACGAGCCCGAAGGTCGGCGACCGCGTCTGCATGGAGCCTGGCGTGCCGAACTTGTCGTCTCGCGCGACGAAGCTCGGCATCTATAATGTCGACCCGGATGTCCGCTTCTGGGCGACGCCGCCTGTGCATGGCGTGCTTGCCCCTTACGCCGTGCATCCGGCGGCCTTCACTTACAGGCTGCCGGACAATGTGTCCTTCGCCGAGGGCGCGATGGTCGAACCCTTCGCCATCGGCATGCAGGCGGCGGCGCGCGCCCGGATCGTGCCGGGCGACATCGCCGTCGTGGTCGGCTGTGGCCCGATCGGCATCATGATCGCGCTTGCCGCCCTGGCAGGCGGCTGCTCGAAAGTGCTGATCTCCGACTTCTCCGCGCCCAAGCTGAAGATCGCTGCGCAGTATCCGGGCATCGTGCCGGTCAATGTCGGTGAGGAATCGCTGGCCGATGCGGTGCGGGCCGCGACCGACAATTGGGGCGCCGATATCGTCTTCGAGGCGAGCGGCAGCCCGAAGGCCTTCGCCGACCTGTTCGGTGTCGTGCGCCCGGGCGGTGCGGTGGTGCTGGTCGGACTGCCGGTCGAACCGGTCAGCCTCGACGTGCCGGCGGCGATCTCGAAGGAAGTGCGCATCGAGACGGTGTTCCGCTACGCCAACATCTTCGATCGCGCGCTGCAGCTGATCGCCTCGGGCAAGGTCGACCTCAAGCCGCTGATCACCGGCACCTATGATTTTTCCGAAAGCATCAAGGCGTTCGAGCGGGCCGCTCAGGGCAGCCCGCAGGACGTCAAGCTGCAAATCCTGCTCACCGGCGATAAGGGTTGACCCATGTCCGCGATCGTTTGCTCCCATGTCGACAAGGCCTACGGCGCCACCACGGTCATCCGCGACCTCAACCTCGCGATCGAGGAGCACGAATTCGTCGTGTTCCTTGGCCCGTCAGGGTGCGGCAAGTCCACTCTGCTGCGGATGCTGGCCGGCCTGGAAGACATCAGCGGCGGCGAAGTATCGATCGGCGGCAAGGTGGTGAACGACCTCGAACCCGGCGACCGCGGCATCGCCATGGTGTTCCAGAACTACGCGCTCTATCCGCATATGACGATCTTCGACAACATCGCCTTCGGGCTCAAGCGCCAGAAGGTGCCGGCGGCCGAGATCAAGAAGCGGGTCGAGGCTGTCTCAAGGACGCTCGGACTGGAACCCTATCTCGGCCGCAGGCCGACCGAGCTCTCCGGCGGCCAGCAGCAGCGCGTGGCGATCGCGCGCGCCATGATCAAGACGCCGAAAGTATTCCTGTTCGACGAGCCGCTGTCCAACCTCGACGCCAAGCTGCGCAACCATATGCGCGTCGAGATCGCGCGGCTGCACCAGTCGCTGAAGACCACGACCGTCTATGTGACACATGACCAGCTCGAAGCGATGACGCTCGCCGACCGCATCGTTCTGCTGAAAGACGGCGTGATCGAACAGATCGGGTCCCCGGCGGAAATCTATCGTCGGCCGGGCAACATGTTCGTGGCGGGTTTCATCGGCACGCCGAACATGAATTTCGTCGAGGTGACGGTCGGCCACTCAGGGAACGGCTGGACGCTGACCGGCGAGGGAGCGGTTCTTTCGATCACGAGGCAAGGCTACCATCTGCAGCATGGCGATCGCGCCGTGCTCGGTATCCGGCCTCCGGACCTCAAGACGGCGGGCGCCGATCGTGGTTGCAACCTGCTGCAAGGCACCGCCGATCTCATCGAATTCCACGGTAATGACGCGCTGGTGACGTTCGGCTCCGGCGGCAAGGAGATCAGCGCGCTGGTGCCAGCCCGCGAATGCCCGGAGCTGCGGGCGCCGGTCCGCTACACGTTCGACGAGGAAAGCATCCATCTGTTCGACGCAGCGACAGGCCTGTCGCTGCGCAAGCGGTAACCCCTACCCGCCTTAGGCTTCCCCTATCGCATCCAGCGCCTGCCGTTGCCGGTGCATTTCGAGGAAGATGCGGTAGTCGCGGTCGAAGCGGGCGCCAGCGGCCGGGTTCGAGGGACGCTTCCTGCCGCCCTGCTGCATGGCGACGCAGGCGGCATTGAGGTCGGGGTAGAGGCCGGCCGCCGTCGCCGCAACCATGCCGGTGCCGAGCAGCACCGCCTCATCGGCAAGCGGCTCGATCACCTTGCAGCCGGTGGCGTCGGCATAGAGCTCCATCAAAAGCGGGTTCTTGGTGTGGCCGCCGGTGACGTGCAGCGTGTCGATCAGGTAGCCGTTCTCGTTCAGCGCCTCCAGCACATGGCGCACGCCGAGCGCGATGCCGACGGCGGTGCGCCAGTAGAGCTTGCACAGGCTGTCGAAGGAGGAGTCCAGCGTCAGCCCACTTACGACGCCGACCGCGTGCGGATCGGCGAGCGGCGAGCGGTTGCCGTGGAAATCCGGCAGGACGTGCAGCCTTGATGCCAACGCATCGCCTTCCACGGCGCGCAGTTCGGCCACGCGCCTGGCGATCCTGGCATGCATGGCCGCATCGGGCTCGCCGCCGGCGCCGTGCCAGCGGATGATGTGGTCGAGCAGCGCGCCGGTCGCCGACTGGCCGCCTTCCGACAGCCATAGCCTCGGCAGTGCCGCGCCATAATACGGGCCCCAGACGCCGGCGAAAGGCTGCGGGTCCTGCGACATCGCCATGACGCAGGACGAGGTACCGGCGATCAGGGCAAGGTGCCGGCTGATGTCCTTCTCGTCACCGGCGAAGCCGCCCAGAACGCCGAGCGCGCCGGCATAGGCGTCGATGACCCCGGCGCCAACGCGGCATTTTTCGGTCAGGCCAAGATCTGCCGCTGCATCAGCTGTCAGCGGGCCGATATCGGCGCCGACGGAGCTGGCCTTCTCCGGAAGGTTGCCGTGCTCGAAGAGATCGCCGAGGCCGACGAGCTCGAAGAAGTCGCGTCGCCAGCACGTCTCCTCGTGCGCGAGATAAGTCCATTTGGCCGTCAGCGTGCATTGCGATCGGGCGAGAGAGCCCGTCGCTTTCCAGGTCAGGAAATCGGCGAGGTCGAACAGATAGCCGGCTTCGTTCCATGTCCCGGGCAGGTTGCGCTTCAGCCACATCAGCTTCGGCGTTTGCATTTCCGGCGACATCACCCCGCCGATATAGTCGAGCACGGCATGACCGCTTCGCGTGCATTCGTCAGCCTCGGCGATGGCGCGGTGATCGAGCCAGACGACGGTATCCCAGCGTTTCTCGCCGGTGACCGAGACGCTCAGCTGGCCGCCCCGCCTGTCGCGCACCACGAGCGAGCAGGTGGCGTCGAAGGAGATGCCGACGATATCGGTGGCAGCGACGCCGGCCTTCTCGCGCGCGGCGCGCACGGCGGCACAGACGGCCATCCAGATATTTTCCGAATCATGCTCGGCGTGATCCGGCCGGGGCTGGTGCATGGCGATCGGCCGCTCGGCACGACCCAGCAAATTGCCTCTAGAGTCGAGAATGCCCGCGCGAGCGCTCCCGGTGCCGACATCGACCGCGCAAACGAAACTCGTCGTCAAGATGCTTTTACTCTCGCTCCCAGGCCTGCAATCAGATCGGGCAATTGCAGCATGTCAGCGAATATAAAGTCCGGTTCACTCGACGCAAGCCGCACCTGCAGGGCGGGATTGCCGGCATGCGAGCCGCCGGTGAAGGCAAAGACGCGCATGCCCGCCGCCCGCGCCGCCGCGACGCCGGCGGGGCTGTCCTCGATGACCAGGCAGTTGCCCGGATCAGCGCGCATGCTGGCGGCGGCATGAATGAACAGGTCCGGCGCCGGCTTGCCGCGCTTCACCATGGCGGCGCTGAACAGATGCGGCTCCAGCAAACCCAACAGGCCGGTGACGTCGAGCGCGTAGCGGATGCGTTCCAGCGTGCCGGAAGAGGCGACGCAATAGGGCAGGCTGAGCCCAGAAAGGACTTCCTTGATCCCGGGGATGGGCTGCAATTCCTCGCGGAATTTGCGCATCAAGTCGACGCGCATGGCGGTAAGGTGCTCGTCGCTGATCTCGAGCCCGAAATCGCGGCCGAGGATCTCGCGCACGCTCTTCATGCTCTTGCCGAGGAAATGTTCGTAGGCGGCATCCTCGCTGACCGCGCCGCCGGCAAGCTCGATCATGCTGAGCAACGCCGAGACCGAGAGCGCCTCGCTGTCGACCAGGACGCCATCACAGTCGAAGATGACCAGGTCGGGCGTCATTCCAGCCGGTTCCGGTGGCCTCAGAGCTGGCCGGCGAGATAGCGCGTCAGGGTTTCGCGCGCGCCGTTCGCCCACAGCACGTTCAGCGCATGGGCAAAGGCTTGCGCGAAAACGGGCGAGCGGCCGACATCGCCATAGATATCATCCATCGCAAGCCAGGCGCCGGGCGCATCCTTCGCCGCCTTGGCGGTCGCCTGCATCCGGTCCCAGTTCGGGTCGTTCGGCTCGATGACGGCGCCACTGTCGGTGGTGCCGAAGCAGTAGCGGCACCAGAGCGCTGACTCCAGCGCGAGACCGGCGACGCCCTTGCCCGCCTTCAGCCGGTCGGCAATGGTCGGGATGATGAATTTCGGCTGCCGGTTGGAGCCGTCGAGGCAAAGCCGGCGGATGGTGTCGCCGATCTTCGGGTTGGAGAAACGGCGCTCGATGAGCTGGTAGTAGTCCTCCAGCACCGTGTCGGGCACCGGCGGCACGGTCGGGATGATCTCGTCCCGCTCCAGCTTGGCGAGGAAGCCGCGCACCAGCGGCTCCTGCATCGCCTCATGGACGAAATGGATGTCCATCAGCCCGGCCGGATAGGCAATCGTGGCGTGGCCGCCGTTCAGGATGCGTATCTTCATCAGTTCGTAAGGCGAGACATCCTTGACGAACTGCACGCCGGCCTTTTCCAGCGGCGGCCGACCGGCAGTGAAGTGATCTTCCAGCACCCATTGCTTGAACGGCTCGCAGAAGACCGGCCAGTTGTCCTCCAGCCCGAAGTCGTTCGCGAGGATGCCGCGCTCGCGATCGGTGGTGGCCGGGGTGATGCGGTCGACCATGCCGTTCGGGAAGGCGACATTGTCCCTCACCCAGTTGGCCAGATCCTCGTCGATCAGGCGGGCAAGACCGATGACGCCGTCGGAAGTGACGTGGCCATTGTGGGGGATGTTGTCGCAGGACATGACGGTGAAGGGCACAATGCCGTCGGCGCGCCGGCGCACCAGCCCGGCAAGGATGATGCCGAAGACGGTCTTGGGGACAGCGCCCGGCTGGGCGTCGGCGACGATATCCGGATGCGCCGGATTGAACTTTCCCGAGGCCGGATCGATGAAATAGCCGCCTTCGGTGATGGTCAGCGACACGATCTTGATCGCCGGGTCGGCAAGCTGCTCGATGATCGCGGCCGCATCGCCGGGCGTCAGGAAATCGACCATGGCGCCGGTGACGCGAGCGCTCATATGGCCCTCATCCTGCTCGACCACGGTGGTCAGCCAATCCTGCGCCTCGAGCCTGGCGCGGCCGGCCTTCTCGCCCTCGAACACGCCGGCGCCGATCAGCGCCCAGTCATGGCCGAGCCCGGTGTTGAACAGGTCGTCGAGATAGACGGCCTGGTGCGAGCGGTGGAAATTGCCGACGCCGAAATGCACGATGCCGGCTTTCAGAGAGGAGCGGTCGTATTTCGGGCCGGAAACCTTCGAAGGAAGCTTTGCGAGGTTCGAGGAAGAGAGTCTCACGGTCATCTTGCCTACCCTTTGGCCGAAATGCAGCCCAACAATTCCGCCTCCGTTGGGAGAGCGGTGAGGGACGGCACCTGCTTTGCAGTGTGCTGCCCCTCACCTGCCCCTCGGCGCGTTCTCCCCGGAGGAAGGGAGATGCGCCTTCCCCCTCAACTCATCCATTGGCCGCCATCGACGTTGTAGGTCTGGGCGACAATGTATTCGGCCTCGTCGCTGGCGAGGAAAACCGCCATGCCGGTCAGGTCCTCTGCTCGGCCCATGCGGCCATAAGGCACGCTTTCGCCGACCAGGCGCTTCTTCTCGCCCTTCGGCCGGTTCTCATATTTGGCGAATAGCGCATCGACATGGTCCCAATGCTCGCCGTCGACGACGCCCGGGGCGATGGCATTGACGTTGATGCGATGCTTGATCAGGTCGAGCCCCGCCGACTGAGTGAGCGAGATGACGGCGGCCTTGGTGGCGCAGTAGACCGCGACCAGCGGCTCGCCGCGGCGCCCGGCCTGGCTCGCCATGTTGATGATCCTGCCGCCCCGGCCAGCAGCGATCATCGAGCGGGCGGCCGCCTGAAGCGTGAACAGGGTGCCGGCGACATTGACGGAGAAAAGCTTGTCATAGCTCGCCCGGCTGATCTCGACGATGGGCGCGAGGTCGAAGAGGGCGGCGTTGTTGATCAGAATGTCGAGGCCGCCGGCCTTTGCCTCGACCGCTTTCACTGCGGCCTCGATCGAGGACTGGTCGGTTACGTCGAGTTGGACCGCATAGGCGGCCGAACCAATCGCCCTGGCGGTCGCTTGCGCCGCTTCGAGGTTGATGTCGGCAATCGCCACCATCGCGCCTTCGCGCGCATAGGCCTCGGCGAAGGCCCTGCCGATGCCGCGCGCCGACCCGGTGATCAGCGCCGATTTGCCTTTCAGTCTCACCGCGCCAGCGCCTTTCCGTCGGCGCCGAAGCGATGGAGCTTGGTTTTGTCCGGCGTCAGATAAACGGTGTCGCCATGCTTCACCGCCACCTCGCCGTCAGCGCGCACATTGATCGTGCCGATGCCGTCCGTCTGGACATGCAGGAAAGTATCGGAGCCGAGATGCTCGGCAACGCCGACGGTCGCCTTCCAGTCGCCGGCCGTGGTCGAAATGCTGATGTGCTCGGGCCGAATGCCGATGGTCTTGGCGCCGTATTTATCGGCCGGCGCGCCTTCGATGAGGTTCATCTTGGGCGAGCCGATGAAGCCGGCGACGAAGAGGTTGCGCGGCGTGCGGTAGAGCTCCATCGGCGAGCCGACCTGCTCGATGTTGCCGGCATTGAGCACGACGATCTTGTCGGCCATGGTCATGGCCTCGACCTGGTCGTGGGTGACGTAGATCATCGTCGTCTGCAACTGATGGTGCAGCTCGCTGATCTCCAGCCGCATGGTGCCGCGAAGCGCGGCGTCAAGGTTGGACAGCGGTTCGTCGAACAGGAAGGCCGATGGCTGGCGCACGATGGCGCGGCCGATGGCGACGCGCTGGCGCTGGCCGCCGGAGAGCTGGCCGGGACGGCGCTCGAGGTAGTTGGTGAGGTTGAGCACTCTAGCTGCATCCTTCACCTTCTTGTCGATGGTCGCCTGATCCTCACCCGCCATCTTCAGCGGGAAGGCGATGTTCTTGGCGACCGTCATATGCGGATAGAGCGCGTAGGATTGGAAGACCATGGCAAGCTTGCGCTTGGCCGGCGCCTCGCGGGTGACGTCGCGGCCATCGATAGTGATGGTGCCGCCGCTCACATCCTCCAGCCCGGCGATCAGCCTGAGCAGCGTGGACTTGCCGCACCCCGACGGACCGACGAACACGACGAACTCGCCGTCCTCGATATTGAGGTCGATGTTCGGAATGATCGTCGTCGACCCGAAGGACTTTGAGACGTTCTTGAGCGTGATGTTTCCCATGGTTTCCTCCCGGGGATTTCGTCGTCCGCCGCTTGCCGCGCGCGGCTACTTCACGGCGCCAAAGGTCAGGCCGCGCACCAGCTGCTTTTGACTGAACCAGCCCATGATCAGGATCGGCGCGATCGCCAGTGTCGAGGCCGCCGAAAGCTTGGCCCAGAACAGGCCTTGCGGGCTGGAGAAGGAGCTGATGAAGGCCGTCAGCGGCGCTGCATCTGTGGTGGTCAGCCGGATCGTCCAGAACGCCTCGTTCCAGGCCAGGATGATGTTGAGCAGCATTGTCGAGGCGATGCCCGGAATCGCCATCGGCGTCAGCACGTAGATGATCTCGTTCCATAGCGAGGCGCCGTCCATGCGCGCCGCTTCAAGGATCTCGCCCGGGATCTCGCGGAAGTAGGTGTAGAGCATCCAGATCACGATCGGCAGGTTGATCAGCATCAGCATCACGGTGAGGCCGATGCGGCTGTCGAGCAGGCCGGTGTCGCGGAAGATCAGGTAGATCGGGAACAGCACCGCGACGGCCGGCATCATCTTGGTGGAGAGCATCCACATCAGGATGTCCTTGGTCCGCTTGGTCGGCGAAAACGCCATCGACCATGCCGCCGGGATCGCGATCAGCAGAGCCACAACGGTCGAGCCGACCGACAGGATCACCGAGTTCATGAAGAACTTGAAATAGCCCCGCTGCGCCTCGACCTCGGTATAGCTTTCCATGGTGCCGGACGGCAGCAGACTGAAGCCCTGGATCGCCTCCTGTTCCGACTTGAACGAGGTGATGATCGTATAAAGGATCGGGAAGAAGATCAGCAGGGCGACGATCCAGGCCGCGGTGGTGGCGATCGTCTTGTGCTGGGTGGTGACTGCGCGTGCCATCTTGTCCTCCCTTACTTGTCTAGGTTCTTGCCGACGGCGCGCATGACGAAGAAGGCGACGATGTTGGCGAGAATAACCGCGATGATGCCGCCTGCGGACGCCTGGCCGATTTTGAACTCCAGCAGCGCCTTCTGGTAGACGAGGAAGGGCAGGTTGGTGGAGGCGTAGCCTGGACCGCCATTGGTGGTGACCAGGATCTCGGCATAGATCGAGAGCAGGAAGATCGTCTGGATCAGGATGACGACGGTGATGGCGCGCGACATGTGCGGCAGCGTCAGATACCAGAAGCGGCTGAGGAAGCCGGCGCCGTCCATCTCGGCGGCCTCCTTCTGCTCGGTGTCAAGCGATTGCAGTGACGTGAGCAGGATCAGCGTGGCGAAGGGCAGCCATTGCCAGGCGACGATGAGGATGACGGCCGTCAGCGGGTGCTGGCCGAACCAGTCGATGGGGTCGGCGCCGAAGAAGCGGGCGATATCGGCGAAGACGCCGTATTGCGGATGCATGATCATGTTCTTCCAGACGAGTGCCGCGACCGGCGGCATGACGAAGAACGGCGAGATGACGAGGATGCGCACGAAGCCTTGGCCCCAGATCGGCTGGTCGAGCAGCAGCGCCAGAAGGATGCCGCCGATCACGGTGATAACCAGCACGCTGACGACGATGGCGAGCGTGTTGAGGATCGACTGCAGGAAGGCCGGGTTGGAATAGAACAGCGCGTAGTTGGAGAAGCCAACGAAGCCGTCGCGGATCGGGTTGAGCGGATTGTACTGCTGGAACGAGAACCACAGGGTGAAGGCCAGCGGCACGATCATCCAGACAAACAGCAGGATCACCGACGGCGCCATCATGAAACGGGCAATCGAACGGGTTTGCTGAGTAGCCATGACGGTCACCCTCCAAAGGTCAGCCGGATTTCAGAGTCGTGCCACAATTTTCCTGATCGTGAAGATGGCCGCCCGAACTGGGTTTCGGGCGGCCCTTGCCGGTCATGATGCGCTACCGGCGTTCGGCACCGGGAGGAGCCTTACTTGATGTAGCCACCTTCGGTCATCGCCGCGGTGGCCGCGTCCTGGGCCTGCTTCAGCGCATCGTCGACGCTCGATTGGCCGGCAAGGGCGGCCGAGAAGAGCTGGCCGACGGTGGTGCCTAGGCCCTGGAATTCAGGGATGGCGACGAACTGAACGCCGACATAGGGCACCGGCTTGACGGTCGGATGCGTCGGGTCAGCGGCATTGATGGAGTCCAGCGTCATCTTGGCGAAGGGCGCGGCCTTCTGGTACTCCGGATTGCTGTAGAGCGAGGTGCGCGTTCCGGGCGGAACGTTGGCCCAGCCTTCCTTCGAAGCCACCAGTTCGAGATAGTGCTTCGAGGTCGCCCAGGAGACGAACTTCTCGGCAGCATCCGCCTTCTTGGTGCCGGCGGGAACGGCCAGCGACCAGGCCCACAGCCAGTTGCCGCGCTTGCCGAGGCCGGTGTCGGGCGCCAGCGCATAACCGACCTTGTCGGCGACCTTGGAGGCCTTCGGATCGGAGACGAAAGAAGCGGCGACGGTGGCATCGATCCACATGCCGCACTTGCCCTGCTGGAAGAGCGCGAGGTTCTCGTTGAAGCCGTTGGACGAAGCGCCCTCGGGACCATCAGCCTTCATCAGGTCGACATAGAACTGCAGGGTCTTCTTCCATTCCGGCTGGTCGAACTGCGGCTTCCAGTTCTCGTCGAACCAGCGGGCGCCGAAGGAGTTCGACATGGCGGTGAGGAAAGCCATGTTCTCGCCCCAGCCGGCCTTGCCGCGCAGGCACACGCCATTCACGCCATTGGCGCGGTCGGTCATCTTGTCGGCGGCCTGCTTGATGAAGTCCCAGGTCGGCGCGTCGGGCATCTTGAGGCCGGCCTTGTCCATCAGGTCCTTGCGATACATGACGAAGGAGCTCTCGCCGTAGAAGGGTGCGGCATAAAGCTTGCCATCGACCGAGAGGCCGCCGGCGATGGCCGGGATGATGTCCTTGGCGTCATAGTCGTCGCCGAGCTTGTCGAGCGGCAAGAGCCAGCTCTGCTTCGCCCAGATCGGAACCTCGTACGTGCCGATGGTCATCACGTCGTACTGGCCGCCCTTGGTGGCGATGTCGGTGGTGACGCGCTCGCGCAGCACGTTCTCTTCAAGCGTGACCCAGTTGAGCTGGATATCGGGGTTAGTCTTCGTGAAGTCGTCCGTCAGCTTCTGCATGCGGACCATGTCGCCATTGTTGACGGTGGCGATGGTGATGGATTCGGCATGCGCGGCGAAAGCAAGGGCGCTGGCCGACAACAGGCCCAGGGTGAGCGTGCGAAGTTTCATCAATTCCTCCCATAAACCAAAGTGAGCATTTGCCTTGGCTCTGGGCAATTACTCACCAAAGTGTGAGTTATGTCAAGCCGAAATCGATGCTGCGGTGCAGCACAAAATGCCTCCTTGCATGGCTGGCAGGAAGCTTCGAGACGGGCGCGAAGGGATTAACGGTGGAGAGGGCGCCGGGTTCCGTCCTGGACGTCGGCCTACTGGCAGGCGATCTCCGACAGGATCCAATCGCGGAATGCGCGGATCTTCGGGACGTTGCGCCGGGCCGTGGGATAGACCAGCCAATAGGCATGGCCGTCGTCGCCGACCAGATCGAAGGGCTGCATGAGCCGGCCATCGGCGAGCTCGTTCTTGAACAGGGCCTTGGTGACGATCGCGACACCCTGCCCGGCGATCGCGGCATTGGCCTCATAGGCCTGCGCGCCCATGCTGGTACCGGGGCGGCTGGCGAGCTCGTCCGCCTGGATGCCCGCGAGCGCGAACCATTCCTTCCACCAGATATCGCCGGGATCGAGGATGGGGAGCTTAAGCAGATCGGCGGGCACCTTGACGCCGCCGATGCTCGCGGCAAGCCTGGGACTGAGCACCGGGGTGAAGTCGGCCTTGAACAGCATATGCGTCTCCACACCAGGCCATTTTCCGCCGCCGGAACGGATGGCAATGTCGATGTCCTCGCGGGCGAAATCGACGACCCGGTTCGAAGTGTCGACGCGCACGGCAAGCGAGGGATGTGCAACCTGGAAGGAGCCCAGGTGCAACGCCAGCCAGTTGGAAGCGAAGGTGAGAAGCGTGGAAACGCAGAGCACGCCGTCGGCGCCGGCGCGGGCTGCCGCATAGGCGCCGCTCAGCAGGGAAAACGCCTCGCTGACGGCGGGCGCCAGCCGCTGGCCGGGCTCGGTCAGCTCGATCTGCCGCGGACGGCGCAGGAACAAAGGCGCGCCGATGCGCTCTTCCAGAAGCTTGATCTGATAGCTCGCGGCGGCTTGCGTCATGCCGAGTTCTTCGGCGGCCTTGGTGAAGGAGAGGTGCCTGGCCACGGCCTCGAACACCCGAATAGCCTGCAGCGGCGGGAGTTGGATATTCTGCCGGGAGCTCAGATCGGGCATAAGGCCTCCTTATGGGTCATGATCGACGTTTGATTGGAAGCATGAGCCCACCAGCCCGATATTTGGGGTCGACGATCAATCCAGTTCAAGCATGGCGAAGGCTGTCGATCATGACCCCTATGCAGGAAAAGCTCGTTTCGAACCCCGTACGCGGCTGGATTTCGCTGCTGGCGCGGGAATTTTCATGGTTAGCCAGCCGCAGGCGCGGGTATGTCGATGTCCGGGAACTGTCGGAGCATCTGCAGCGGGACATGGGCTTCCTCGATGGCAACGATCCGCACGGACGCTACAAATAGCCGGGTTTCTTTTTATCGGCTATCGGCTTTTGCCGCGGCTCCTGATCCGATCCGAGCTCGCCACCATGTTCATGCGCTGGCCAGCAAGGCTGCGGCCGTCCGTTCATCGGTGATCAGGCCATTGACCAGCCGCCGGTTCACGGCGGCGAGGATGCCGGGTAGCTTGCGCTCGCCCATGGCGAGCGCGATGACCAGAGACTTCTCGCGCGAGGGCAAGGCGGCGGACGACACGCGATCGTTGGTGATGCCTTCGATCATGCGGCCTTGGCGGTCGAACACCCAGCCGACGATCTCGGCGATGCCGCCGGCCTTCTGCAGCGCCTTCAATTCGCCTTCCGAAATGAAGCCGTCCTCATAGAGCGGCGCCTTCGGGCCAAGGTCGCCGATGCCGACGAAGGTGACGTCGGCTTCCGCGGCAAGCGCCAGCGTCGGCTGGATCATCGGCTGGCTGAGCAGCATGTCGCGCTCCTCCGGCGAGGAGGCGATGACCGGCAGCGGCATCGGGAAAGAGCGCGCCTTGACCCGGTCGGCCATGGTGAAGATGACGTTGTAGAAGGCGGCCGAGCCGTCGGGCGAGATGTTGCCGGTCAAGGACACTACTTTGTGCTGCGGGCACTCCATCGGCGGCAGCTGCTCGATCGCCGCCTTTAGCGTGCGCCCGGTGCCGATCGCCATGACGATGGGCGTGGCCGAGCGCAGCCGGCGCTCGATCTCGGCCGCCGCCGCCTCGGCAATGCCGATCGTCGTAGAGGACGAGGTCGGATCGCTCGGCACCACCTCGACCAGATCGAGCGCGAAGCGCGATTTCAGCCGCGCCGCGAGGTCGAGGCAATTGGCGATCGGATGATCGACGCGCACCTTTATCAGGCCTTCCGACATCGCCAGCGACACAAGCCGCTGCGCCGTCTGCCTGGAAATTCCGAGCTTGGCGGCGATCTGGTCCTGCGTGTTGCCGGCAACATAGTAGAGCCAGCCGGCGCGTGCGGCGTCGTCCAACCTGGTGTTGCCGGTCTCCTGTCGCGCGTTCACATCCTGCCTCCCCAACCCCGACATTAGCGGGCGCTATAGATTACAGCGAAAGCGGATATGCGCAATTGTCAAATGAAAGAGCAATTGCTTGCGCCGGAGGCGACCAAGGATGGACCAATTCGACCTTGGCTCAACCATTTGCCGGGAGAGCGGTTTATCTCGGAGGGGAAACCCATTAAGGGGATCGGCAAAAGGAGCCTTGCATGACGCCGAAAGCGGTTTTCTGGGACATGGACGGCACGCTGGTCGACAGCGAGCCGCTGCATGAGGCAGCGCTTGTGGCCGCGCTGCGCAGCGTCGGCATCGCGCCGCCGACCGACCTGCACGAGCGCGTGCTCGGCATTGCCGCATGGCCGGTCTACGAGATGCTGCGCAACGAGTTCGGCCTCTCCCTGCCCTTCGACGAGTGGATCGTGCGCAAATACGACCACTACCTGCCGATGGCCGAAACGCTGAAGCCGCGCCCAGGCGCGATCGAGGTGTTCAACCAGTTGCGGGCGCTGGGCGTCGAGCAGGCGGTGGTGTCCAACTCCGACCGGCTGATCGTCGACGCCAATCTGAGCGCTGTGGGCCTCGTCTACCCCGGCATGCACACGGTGAGCCGCAACGACGTGCGCCAAGGCAAACCGCATGCGGAACCTTTCCTGCGCGCCGCCTATCTCGCCGGTGTCGATCCGGCGGAGGCGGTGGCGGTCGACGACAGCCGCACCGGAGCCATGGCCGGACTGGCGGCCGGAATGAGGACGATCTTCTGGCCGGAGGCGCCGATGGAAGGACCGCCCGGCGCGATCGTCATCAACAGCGCCGAAGAGCTGCGGGCGCAGTTGGGAGTCTGAACAAAGGTCCGGACGTCGGCGCTGCCCTCATCCGCCTGCCTGTCCTCCGCAGCAGCTGCGCTGCAGCGCCAAGCTCGGAAAATCAAATCGACACGCCTGCGGCGGGGCCGCAAAAAAGCAGCAGGGCCTCAATTCCTATAAACCGGCTCTTCCTCGTCGAGGATCGCCTTCAGCTCGGCAAGATGGCGCTCGGCCTGGCCGGGATAATCGTCCATCTCGCGCGCCGTCTTTTCCGCGATCTCATCGGAGAGCGTGCGCAGCGGCCGGCCGGTCCACAGCGCCTTGATGTAGGTCTCGGCGGCGCGCTCGAAATAGAACATGCGGTTGAAGGTGTCGGCGACGGTGTCGCCGATCACCATCACGCCGTGATTGCCCATGACCATGACCTTGACCTTGGGATCGGTCAGAAGCTTGGAGCAGCGCTCGCCTTCCTCCTCGAAGGCCAGACCGCCGTAATTGGCGTCGACGACATGCCGATTGAAGAACATCGCCGAGTTCTGGTCGATCGGCGGCAAGGTCGAGTCGGCCAGCGAGGCAAGCACCGTGGCGTGGATCGAATGCACATGCATGGCGCAGCGCGCATGCGGCACGTTGCGATGGATGGCGCCGTGCAGGCCCCAGGCCGTTGGATCGGGCGCGTTGGGGCCGGACAGCGTGTCGGGATCGTTGGCGTCGATCAGAAGCAGGTCACTCGCCTTGATGCGCGAGAAATGCACCTGGTTCGGGTTCATCAGGAATCTCGTGCCATCCTCGTTGACCGACAGCGAGAAATGATTGGCGACCGCCTCGTGCATGTTGAGCCGCGCCGTCCAGCGGAAGGCGGCGGCGAGATCGACGCGCTCCTCGTAGTAGGGCAGGTTGGTCAGCGGTTCCTTCTGCAGACGGGCAAGGCTCATCGACAATCCTCCGGTTTGGCCAAGAATGCCGTGCCTGCTGTTTGCCAGCAACCGCTAACTCTTATGACCGTGGTCAAGAATGAGGGATGACGTTTTTTCGCCCTATGTCTTTTGCCACAGGTTTTGTTCGTCATTGATGAGGGGGCAGCACGGAGACGGGATGGGC